>CAZZBE010000005.1:0-51315 GCA_964652715.1 uncultured Desulfobacteraceae bacterium | reverse complement strand
GACCATAAAAAAAATGGCTATAAAAAGCATACAAGAGCTGCCGGAAGACGTTGGACAGGAAGATATCCAGGAGAGAACCAACTTCATGGCCGGCGTCCGAAAAGGGCTACATGAACTCGATGAAGGCAGAGGCATTCCCCACGAAGTGATCAGAGAAGAGTTCAAAGGTTGGACCCTTAAGATTACATCGTGATCTTCAGCGTAAATGCGATCAGACCAAAACAGGCATTGACTACCGTCAAACAAAAAACACACCCAAAGGAGCCCCCATGTTCTTCGACCTCCTGAAAAAACGCCGTTCCATCCGCCGATTCACCGATCAACCCATCGAGAAGGAAAAGATTGATCAACTCGTGAAGGCCGCCCTCCTCTCCCCCTCTTCCCGGGGCATCCGCCCCTGGGAATTCGTCGTCGTCGACGACCGGGAGACCCTGACCGACCTCTCCCGGTGCAAACCCCACGGGGCGAGCTTTTTGAAAAGCGCGGCCCTCGGCATCGCGGTGGTCGCCGATCCGTCCCAATCCGACGTTTGGGTGGAGGACGCATCGATCGCCTCGGTCTACCTCCTCCTGGCGGCCGAAGCCGTGGGCCTGGGCGCCTGCTGGTCCCAGATCCGAAACCGGAATTACACCGAAAAGACCCCGGCGGCCGACCGTGTCGCCGAACTCCTCGGCCTCCCGACGGGATATGCGGTGGAGGCGATCATCGCCGTCGGCTACCCGGCCGAGGAAAAACGGGCCTACACCGACGAAGACTTGAAGTGGGAAAAAGTCCACTACAACCGGTACGGACAGAAGGAGCCGTCGTGAACGCGTTCACCGAAAGCCAGATCGCGGCCCTGAGCCGATTCGTCGCCTCCGACCGGTTCTCCACCGGCCAGTCGAGCCGGGACCTCCACCGCCGCGACATCTCCGCCCATGACGGGGTCCTTCCCGCCGGGGTGATCTGGCCTGTCGATGCCGACGAAGTCTCACGGATTCTCGCCTGGACCTACGAAAACGACATCCCCGTCACCCCCTGGGGCGCCGGCACCAGCACCGAAGGCAACCCCGTCCCGGCGGTGGGCGGCCTGGTCATGGACCTGACCCGGATGGACCGGATCCTCGACATCCGCCCCGACGACCTCCAGGCCGACGTCCAGCCCGGCGTGCTCCGGAAGACCCTCAACCGGGAGGTCGGCCGGCACGGCCTCTTTTTTCCGCCCGACCCCGGCGCCGACGCCACCATCGGCGGCATGATCGCCAACAACGCCTCCGGGGTCCGGACCATCAAATACGGGGCCACCAGGGACTACATCCGGCGGCTCACGGTCGTTCTCCCCGACGGGAAAACCATCCACACCGGCTGCCGGGCCGCCAAATCCTCCTCCGGGTACGACCTCACCCGACTTTTCGTGGGCTCCGAAGGGACCCTCGGCGTGGTGACCGACGCCACCGTGAAGCTCACCGGACGCCCCAACCATCATCTGGCGGCCACCATCACCTTCAAGGATCTGGCCGCCGCCTCCGAGGCCACGGCGGTGCTCATGGGCGCCGGCCTGGAACCGGCGGCCCTGGAGCTGCTGCCGGTCCCCCTCATCCGGCTCATGAACCGGGAGAACGCGCTCGGAATCCCCGAAGCGCCCTCCCTCTTCTGCGAGTTCCACGGCATCAGCAAGGACGCCCTCATGGAGACGGCCGAACTGGCCAAAGAGCTGTGCGAGGACTGCGGCGCCACCGGGTTCCGCTCCGGGGTGGAAGCGGCCGAGCGGCAGGAGCTGTGGCGGGCCCGGCACGAAGCCTGGGAGACCATCCACCGGGCCCATCCCGGCGAAAAGAGCCTCATCGTGGACGCCGCCGTCCCCATTTCCCGATATCCCGAAATGATTCAGTTTTCCCAGGAATTGGTGGACGCGGCCGGGGCCGCCGGATACGTCTTCGGCCACGCCGGCGACGGCAACCTCCATGTGGTCATGGTAGGGGACCCCGCCGACGAAACAGGATGGGCGGCCCTGGAGCGAATCAACCACCGGATCGTGGAACGGGCCATCCAGGTCGGCGGCACCTGCACCGGCGAGCACGGGGTGGGGATCGGCAAACGGAAGTTCATGGAAATGGAGCACGGCGAGGGGCTCAATCTCATGCGCGGCATCAAGGACCTCATCGACCCCAAGGGATTGATGAACCCCGGCAAAATCTTCCCTGGCTTGGGAGGCGAGGCGTGATCGACGACAAACTCAGAAAGCTCCTGGACGCCGGCGGCCCCGACGCCGCGCCGATCCCCGGGGATCTGCCGGACCGGCTGATCGATGGGCTGCGCTCCGGAACCGACGCGCTGGTCTTCGCTCCGCCGGGATCGGGCAAGACGCGCCTGGCCATCTCGGTCCTACGTCGCCTGGACCCGGCGCGCCGGGCCCTGTACGCGAGCCCCCGCCTCACGCCATTCGCCGCCGCCCGCATGGCCGCGGCCCTGGCCGCCGACGGCCGACCGGTCCCGGCCCGCTTCACCGGCGGACCGCTTTCCCCCGGCGCGACCCTGGCCCACCCGGAAGACCTCCGGGGCCGGGCCCCGGCCCGACCCGATCTTCTCGTTCTCGACGATCTCCAGGAACTGGGCGCGCCCGACGGCGGGCCCGACATGGAACGCCTGCTCCTCCGTCTGGCCCCCGACGCGCCGGTCCTTTGCCTCTGCGACCCGGTCGCCGGCCCCGACGCGGCCCCGGACTGGCTGAAGGCGGCCCGGTCCCGCCCCTGCCGGATGGAAATCCTCGACCTTCCGGAGACGCCCCGGGTCGCGGCCCTCTATGCCGCCGACGGCGAAATGACGCCCCTGACCGACCGGAAGCGGGTGGCCAACAAAGCCAAAAAACGGCTCAAGGCCCATAAGCCCGTCCCCGATCCGGCCGCCAGCCGGTTTGTCCGGGATATCGTCAAGGCGCTGCGGGACGATGAGTTGACGCCGGCCCTCATCCTCATGCCCGACCCCGACGCGTGCGACCGGGCCGCCGCCGTCTGCCCCAAGGGGGACCGGACCCCCACCCCCGGCGACCTGCTGACCCATCCCCGGATCACCGCCCTCCTGGACGACCACCCGTTTCTGAAGGATTACCCGGCCCTCCGGCCCGCCCTCTCCCGGCGGGCCGCGCCCCGCCATCGGGATCATCATCCCCTCTGGAACCGGCTGGTGGAGGAATGGCTGGCCCTGGACGGCCTCGACGCGGTCTTCGCCACGCCGGACGCGGCGGTCCGGTCCGCCGGCCGGTTCCGGAGCGTCCTCTTCGCCGCATCGGGCACGGGGCCGGATCCCAAAAAGGAACCACTGGCCGACTGGGAGATGGACCGGCTCATCCGGCTGGCCGGCCGGCCGGGAACCGATCCCAACGGGCTCGTCGCCGCCGTCCACACCGCCGCCGTGGATCCGGTGTTCATCAAGGATCACCTGGTCAGGCCGGAGCGGCCCCTCGCGTCCGCCCTGGCCTGCGACCTCCGGACGACCCTGGCCCTGCTGGCCATGGACGCCGATCCCGCCGACAGCCTGAAACGGACCCTGAAGGGGTTCCGGGCGCCGACTTTCGGCCGCTTCTGCCTGGATGCCGTCAGGGACGACATGGCCGAGGAACTGCCGACGCCGGCGTGCAGCGGTCATCTCCAGTCGGTGGCCGCGCTCCGTGACCTGCGCCTCCGGCTGGAACTTCGCCTGAGCCGGCTGGAGGACAAGGTCGGATCGGCCTCCGGCCGGCGCCGGCGCGAACTGCTGACGGAAAAATCGGCCGCCGAAACCCTCCTGGGCCGGCTCCCCTGCGAGGCCTGCCCCCATCGCAACCTCTGCCACGGGCGGGGCAGCAAGAAATTCCGGGAGGCGGCGTCCTCCTTTTATGGACTGGCGGACCGGCTGCGGGAAACCGCGACAGGACTGTGGGAAGATTTTCGCCACGCCCGGGCCTGCCTGTCGGCCTTCGGTCTGACGGCGGGCCCGGACGGGCTTTCCCCTTGGGGCGATGCCGCCCTGCGCTCGGGCCTGAAAACGCCGCAACCGCTCATCGAATGCGTCCGAAACAGCGCCCTGCCCCTGCCGCCCGACGCGGACGAAGACATCGCGTTCGCCCTGGCGGGCGGCTTCGTGGAGACGGGCCGGCCGTCCCGCCCGGAATCGGCCGAGGCCCTGTCGGACAGCTTCCGACGGCTAACGCCTTACTGGGACGGGCTGACGCCGGTTCTGGACAAAACCCGGGAAGAACTGCTCCGCTTCGGCATCCTTTCCCCGGAATACGACCGGGACGGGTCGGCGGCCCTGCTGGCGTGGCGACTGGGCGCCGATTCCGAAACCCTGGTTCGCCGGACCGGCCTGACGGCCGGCGGCTTCGCCCGCCTGACGCAAGACGCCGCGGATCTCTGGCAACGGGTAACGAGCGCTCTGAACCCAAACCCAAAAAGACCGCCAGGAGCTGCGGCGCGACTTTCTGAAAATGGCCTAAACAAGGAGGATTAAATGATAGAGAAACCCGTGCTGGTCGCCGGCGCCACCGGATATGTGGGAGGTCGGCTCGTGCCGCGGCTGTTGTCGGCCGGATATCGGGTCCGGGCCCTGGGACGCTCCGTCGAGAAACTGGCCTGCCGTCCCTGGGGCCGCGATCCCAACGTGGAACTGGCCCAGGGGGACGTCCTGGACGCCGGCTCCATGGAACGGGCCGCGGACGGGTGCGGCGCGGCCTTTTACCTGGTCCATTCCATGACGGCCCAGAAAAAAGCCTACGCCCGGGCCGACCGGACCGGGGCCCAAAACATGGTTTCGGCCGCGGCCGCCGGCGGGCTGGGCCGGATCATCTATCTCAGCGGCCTCGGCGACCCGGACGACGCGGGCCTGAGCCCCCACCTCCGGTCCCGCCACGAGGTGGAAACGATCCTGTCCGACGGCCCCGTTCCGGTGGTCGTGCTCCGGGCCGCCATGATCCTGGGGTCGGGGAGCGCCTCCTTCGAGATGCTCCGGTACCTGACGGAACGGCTGCCGGTGATGATCACCCCCCGGTGGGTCCACACCCCGTGCCAGCCCATCGCCATCCGGGACATCCTGGCCTATCTCATGGGCAGCCTGATTAGAGACGATCTGCCTGCCGGGACCTACGACATCGGCGGGCCCGACGTCCTCTCCTACCGGGAGATCATCGACATCTACTCAGAGGAGGCGGGACTGGCCCGGCGGCGAATCATTCCCGTGCCCTTACTCACCCCCAAGCTGAGCGCCTACTGGATCCACCTGATCACCCCGGTCCCCGCCGACATCGCCCAGCCCCTGGCCGAGGGACTGGCGGTCCCGGTGGTCTGCCGGGACAATCGGATTCAGGACCGCATCCCCCTGCCCCTCACCTCCTGCCGGGAGGCGATCCGCATCGCCCTGGAGCGGGTCCGGCAGAACATGGTGGAGACCTGCTGGTCCGACGCCGGGACCCTGACGCCGCCGGAATGGGCCTTTTGCGGCGACGCGGACTACTCGGGCGGCACGGTCCTGGAGTGCGGGTACCGCATCCGGATCGACGCCCCCCCGGAGACGGTCTGGGATCCGGTGATCCGCATGGGCGGAGAGACCGGGTACTATTTCGGCGACAGCCTCTGGTGGCTCCGGGGGGGCCTGGACCGGCTGGCCGGCGGCATGGGGCTGCGGCGGGGGAGACGACATCCCACCGAACTCCAGGTGGGCGACGCCCTGGATTTCTGGCGGGTCATGGTTCTGGAACCGCCCCGGCGGCTGATCCTGCTGGCCGAGATGAAGATGCCCGGCGAGGCCCTGCTGGAAATCCGGATCAATCCCCTGGGAGACGGCACATCCGAATTCGAGTTTCTCTCCCGGTTTCTGCCCAGGGGGCTGGCCGGAATGCTGTACTGGTGGACGCTCTACCCGTTTCACCAGTGGATATTCCGCGGCATGCAGAAGGCCATCGCCCGGGCCGCGGGGCGACCGATCCTTTCCGGCCCCCGGCGGTTCACGCCGAAGATCCCGGACGCCTGCACGTTTTTTCCCGACCGGACGCCGCCGGGACAAAACCCCATGAACCGGTGACGATCCGAAAAAAAACCCCCGGCTTCTCGACAAACGCCGGGGGTTTGAAAAACGCAAAATTGTCAAAGGGAACGGCTACCGGACGGTCACCACCGGGCAGGGGGCTTCCATGATGACGCGGCGGGCCGTGGAGCCGAACAGGGCCTTGCCCACCCGGGACCGGCGGCGGACCCCCACGATGATTTCGTCCGCCTTGTTGTCCTCGGCGAACTGGATGATGTCCTCGGCGGCGCTCAGCCCCCGGACCAGGAGATGGGTTTCGCAGGGGATGCCGGCCTCTTTGAACAGCTTTTCGGCGTATTCCAGATCCCCTTCCGCTTCCTTGATGTCCTCGGCGTCCTCGCTGGACCGGCCGGAAATGGACCGCAAGACAAAGACGCCGGCGTTGTCGAATGCCTTGCCATGGGTTCTGGCCAGGCGCAGGGCGTCCTTGGCGGCGTTCGATCCATCATATCCCACGACGATCTTCATGTGTTTCTCCTCTTCATTCTCATCGTCCCAGCATTTCTCTCTTCAGTCCGTCGTCGGCGGGGTCCTCCCCCAGCCAGATGGCGAACAGCGCCGTCTTGAAATCGAGGCCCTGAATCGTCCCGGCGGCGCGGCCGTTCATGACCACCCGGACGCCTTCGGACGGCGTGTAGACGATGTCGTACACATCCCCTTCCCCGGCCTCCTCCGTAAAGAGGCCGTTGAAGGCGGCGATCCGGTCCGACAGCGGGCCGGGCCGTCCGCCCGTCGTCTTTTCGAATCCTTCGTTCCAGGTTTCGATCAGCTTTTCGGCGGACACGCCGTCGTAGATGAAGTGCATCCGGACGGCCATGGGCTCGTCCGCCGGCACGATCTTTCCGGGGTCGCTCTCCTTTTCCGGCAGGTAAAGAGCGCCGGCGTAGATCTTGAAGAAAAATTTCTTCCGGAGGCCGGCGCCGTTGAGGACCAGACTTTTTCCGCCGGCGTCGAGGGTCTCCGGCAGGGCGACGCCCCCGATCTCCAGGGCATACGCCGGCGATAGGGTCGTCAGGACGGCCGTCCAGAGGACCGTCAGTACGACGGCCAGGGCCGCCGTCAGCCAGGTTCGGACCATGATCAGTCTCCCATCTTGGCCATGAAGTCGTCGTATCGGGTCTCCAGGAACTGTTTGTGCTTGGCCTCTTCCTGGCACAGCAACTGGAAGACTTTTTTCTGTCCCTCGGTCTTGGCCTGATCCAGCAGCTGGTTGTAGAGCGCCAGGGCCTTTTCCTCCCGCTTCATGGCGATGGCCAGGATCTCGTTGTAGGCCATGCCCGGCTGGAAGGTCATATCGACCATGTAGTCGCTCCGCTTGATGTCCTTGATCCATTTCCAGTCGTAGTTTTCGAGGTTTTTACGGACCCCCTCGTCCTCGATGTTCTCCAGCATCTTCTGGTGGTTGCGTTCCTGGTCGGCGAACTCCAGGAGCATGTCCTTCACGCCGGACATGGAGGCCTCCCTGGCCGCGGTTTCATAGAATTCGGCCGCTTCCTTTTCCTTCTCGATGGCGAAATCGACGACGTCTTCCAGGTTTTCAAATTGCATCTGACGCTCCTTTCGTTGGTTATGGATCGTTGCCGTGGGGTCGTTTCAGAACCGGTCGGACCGTCAGCGCGCCGACCATGTCGGTCACGCGGCCGATCCCGTTTTCGGATAAAAACGCTTTGATGCCCTCAATGATCCGGACCGATGCCGACGGGTCCACGAAGTTGGCCGTGCCCACCTGCACCGCCGACGCCCCGACGGTGAGAAACTCCAGGGCGTCTTCGGCCGTCATGATGCCGCCGATGCCCACCACCGGGATCGACACGGCGCCGGCGGCCTGCCACACCATCCGCAGGGCCACCGGCTTGATGGCCGGCCCCGACAGACCGCCGGTGACGTTGGCCAGCACCGGCCGCCGGGTCTTCAGATCCACGGCCATCCCCGTGAGGGTGTTGATCAGGGAAACGGCGTCGGCGCCCGCGTCTTCGACGCTTCTGGCGATGGCCGCCACATCCGCCACATTGGGCGACAGCTTGACCATCACCGGCTTTGTCGTGCGGGACCGGACAGCCGCCGTCACCGCCGCCGCCGATGCGGGATCGACCCCGAAGGCCGCTCCGCCGGCCTTGACGTTGGGGCAGGAAATGTTGACCTCGACGGCGTCGATCCGGTCCACTTCCTCCGAGGCGGCGGCCAGGGCCGCGTATTCCTCCACGGTCGTTCCGTACAGGTTGATAAAGACCGGGGCGTCGAGCGTTTCCAGTATCGGCAGCTTCTCCCGGACCAGCGCGTCGAACCCGACGTTTTCCAGACCGATGGCGTTGAGCATGCCGCTGGCGGTCTCCACCACCCGGGGCGGCGGATTTCCCCGGGTCGGCGACAGGGACACCCCTTTGAGGATGATCCCCCCCAGCCGGTCGAGGTCGATGAGGTCCATGAACTCCCGGCCGTAGCCGAAGGCGCCGGAGGCGGTCAGGACCGGATTTTTCAGGACCAGCCCGCCGATGGTCGTCCGGAGATCCGGGCCGTTCGGCATGGGGTCGTTCATCGGGGCGCCTCGTCGATTTCCCGGTCCCCGGCGAGTCGGGACCACTGGGAGAGGGCGTCGCCGAACCGGCCCGTCAAAACCGCCGCCGCCGCCCGGGTCGCCGCGGCGGAGGGGGTCCGCCGAAGATCGCAGGATCGTTTGGCGTGACGGTACATGGCGTCGTAATCCGCCGCCCGGAACGCCGCCAACGCCCGTTCCAGCCGGTCCCCGGCGTCCGCTTCGACGGCGGCCAGGCGCGCCAGATCGGTTCCGCACCGGTGACAGGCCGGTTTCCCCGCGTACCGGGCGCCGCACGCCGGACACCGGTCCATCACGCGCCGCCTTCCCATAAGACAGTGTACCCCCGGAAAGGGCCGATTGCAAGCGTCGTCATGGGGTTATCCCACATAAAACAGAATCTCCTCCAGTTCCGCCATCCGTTCCCGGGCCGTCTCCATATCTCCGGATCGGGCCGCGTCGGTGATGTCTTCCATGAGGTTGATCATCTCGTCCCGGTCCTCGGGCGACGCCTCGTCCAGCAGGGATTCCGCCCGCTTCAGCATCTCGGTCACGTCGGGGGGCATGCCGGCCGGCGATTCGGCCGTCGCGGCCGCCCCTTCGGTCTCCCCGGCGCCCCACATGGCCTGGACCCGGTCCCGGGACGCGGCCATCTCTTCGTCGCTGAACCGGGAAAGGGCGTTCTCGATGGTGGCGTTGAGCTTTTTGCCCGTGGCCTTTTCCACCGCCTCGATTTTGAGGATGCCGTTGACATCCAGGTCGAAATGGAGGGTCACCACGCTTCCCTGGGGCTGGCGGCTCAGTTCGAAATGGTATCGGCCGATCTGGATGTTGTCCAGGGCGTCGGGGTTTTCCCCCTGGAAGACCTTGACGTCCACCGCCTCCTGGTCGTCGTAAACCGTGTAGAAGGCCTCGGTTCGGGCGGTGGGGAGCTTGGTGTTCCGCCGGATGAGGGGGACGAACATGGTCATGCAGGGTTCGCCGTTGACCTCGCCCAGGGCCGATGTGCCGAAGGTGTAGGGGGTGACGTCCAGGAGCAGGCCGGCGGCGTCGATGCCCATCTCCCGTCCTCCCTGGATGGCCGCCCCGATGGCCACGCAGAGGTCCGGATCGATCTCGCTGTGGGGCAGCCGCCCGAACTTTTCCTCCAGGAGTTTGGAGATCAACGGGATCCGGGTCGATCCCCCCACCAGGATGATCTTGTCGATGGCCGACGGCAACAGGGATGCGTCCTTCAGGGCCCGGTTGACGGATTCCATGGTCCGGTCCAGGTCGTCCCGGATGAGGTCTTCGAATACGGGCCGGGAGAGTTCGTAGGAGAGGTGGATGTCCCGGAGCTTTTTCCGGCCGATGTGATCTTCCTCGATGTTGGCGTAGGGCGCCGAAGACAATGTCTTTTTGGCCGCTTCCGCGGCCCGTTTGAGCCGGGCGTAAACGGTGGGGTCGTTTTCCGGATTCAGCTTCAGGCCGTATTCGTCGCGGCAGTGCGCCACCAGGAGGTCCACGATCCCGCCGTCGAAATCGTCCCCCCCCAGCTGGTTGTCGCCGGTGCTGGACAAGACCTCCACCACCCCCTCCTCGATGCGGACGATGGAGACGTCGAAGGTGCCGCCCCCTAAATCGTAGACCAGAATGCGCTGAGCCTCTTTCCGCTGGCTTTCATAGGCCAGGGCCGCGGCCGTGGGCTCGTTGATGATCCGGGCCACCTCCAGGCCGGCGATCTCGCCGGCCTCGCGGGTGGCCTGGCGCTGGGCGTCGGTGAAATAAGCGGGCACGGTGATCACCGCCCGGTTGACGGGCCGGCCGAGGCGGTTTTCCGCCCGCCCTTTCAGGGCTTTCAGGATAAAGGCGGAGATCTCCTGGGGCATGTACTCGGTCTTCCCCATCCGGATCTTTTCGTCGGATCCCATGCGCCGCTTGACCGACAGGACGGTCCGCTCCGGGGCCGCCACCGCCTGGTTCCGGGCCGGTTCGCCCACCAGGACGTTCCCCGCCTCGTCCACCCCCACGCAGGAGGGGAGGATGCCCCTGTCGTTGTCCTCCAGGACGGTCGCATTGCCGTCGATAATGTACGCGACCTCGGAATTGGTGGTCCCCAGATCGATCCCTACAATCGGTTCCATATAAACTCCTTGCTCCGGATATATCTAAATTGATTTATGTTCGGATAACTCTTGGATGCGCTTATTCCCCGACGATCACCTCGGCGGTCCGGACGACCTCGTCGCCCCGGACAAATCCCGTCAACTGAACGGCCGCCACCCGCCCCTTTTCGGATTCCGGACCGGGCTGGACGCCCACGGCCCGCATCCGCTCCGGGTCGAAGGGATCGCCCGGCGCCGCCGTCGGCCGGATATCGGCCTGGGCCAGGGCCCGGTCGCACCGCCGGAGGGCCATGTCGTATCCTTCGATCACGCCGTCCATCTCTTTGGGCGCGGACCGGAACCAGCCGCCCTTGGTTTCGGCCGCGGCCCGGGCCGACGAAAGACCGCGCTCCAGGGCGTCGCGGACCTCCAGGAAGGGCCGGAGGGCCCGCTTTTCGGCCGCCAGACGGACCCGTTCCTCCAGGGTCTCCAGGGCATTCGATTTCTCCCGGAAAAGATCGGCGGCCTCCCGGCCGTCCCCGCGAATGGACTTCAGTTCCCGTAGGGTCCGGTTCTGTTCCCGGTTCTGCATCTGGATCTCCTGGCGAAGGGCCGCGAATTCGGACAACAGGGTGAACAGGTCCGGGGACGGCAGCTCGGTTTTCCCTTCCACCGGCGGGTCCCCGGGCAGGTCCATGACCCACAGGCGAAAGTCCATCAGGGCCCGCTGCTTCCATTGGGCCAGCCCGTCAACCGCCGCTCCCCGCTTCTCCAGCCGGGCCGCGAAAAACGCGAGCCACCATTCCAGAAACGGGACCACCAGCCGGCGGTCCACCGTCCGGGGCCATCGTTTAATCGCGGATCCGATCCGTTGAAACCACGCCATGGCTTATCGTCCCCCGGCTTTCCCGGCGGCGGCGGTCAGCTCTGCAAGGCCGACCCGGCGGCGCTCCGGGCAACGGGTTCGGGCGGCGGCGAGATTCATCAGGGCCGCGTCGCTGTCCTTGACGCTCAAGGCGCCGAAAAGCCAGCCCCGCACCCGGGTGCGCGGATCCTTCAGGGCCTCGTAGGCTTCGGTAATGTGCTGGAACGTCTCCGGATCCTTTTCCGGCGAATACCGCTTCACCCGCTCCAGATAGCGGCGGCGGATGGTCTCGTCGTCGGCGTCCGGCGTCAGGCCGAGGGTCAGGTAATAGGTCAGCATCAGGATTTCTTGCCTTTCTGTTTTCCGTAGAGGAGGATGCGGGCCTCCCGGGACAGGTGGGACCTGCCGCCGGCCAGGTTCATGAAACGGCCCATCAGCTTCATTCCCCGCTTGAACGGCCCGCCCAACTCCATCATGTCCCGCATGGTCAGGATCATCCCCTCGGGCTGGTCCCGGATCCCCAGTTCATCGACCAGATCCTCGAGTTCGTCCACCATCCCCTGGATCATATCCCGGGGGACGATATCAAGCGGTATGCCTTGCCGCTGCATCCGCTCCATGCTCTGGACGAGTTCTTCCAGCTGGCCCATCTCCTCGGGATCGAAAAAACTGGGGACGGGGACGTCCTCGTCGTCGAACAGGTCCTCGTCCTCGAACAGATCGTCGTCCTCGAAATCGTCGAAATCGTCGAAGCCGTCGAAGAATCCGCCCAAGGAGAAAGGAGGGCGGTCCAGGATCTCGAACCGGAACATCTCCAGGGCCTCCTTGAGGGGCTGGGGCGCGAAGGGGGCCAGCCGCCGGGAAAGGCCGCGGAGTTCCTCTTCCAGGGGGCCGGACGCTTCCGCCCGCAGATTCAGCAACGGTTTGCTTTTGAAGTCCCGCTTTTCGATCTGGCGCAGCACTTCCTGTATAAACGAGAGGAGGGTCCCGTGGTTTTTTTGGGCCTTTTTCTTCCGTCGCTTGATGTCTTTTTTAACGACGTCCATTGTGGCCTCGGACAGAATCCGGTCATAGAGCCCGATGGCGTCGGCGTCGGTCGCCCACTTGAGGAGATCCGGCTTCCGGGACAGCAGGATCGGGGCCGTCTGAAGGGAATCGTAGATGCGCAGCAGGCTCCGGTCCAGGGGCATGAGGAGTCTCGCCGCCTCCTCGGCGGCGAGGCGGGAGCCGTCGCCCAGCCGGCGGTCCAATGCCAGATCCAGCTTCCGGAAGTGGTTGTTTTTGGGCCGGAACGCCCGGTGCTTGAGGTCCATGATCAGGACGACAAGGGTCCGGATCTGTTCGAAAAGCGTCCGATCTTCAAGCATCTCGTCCAGGAAATCGTCCGGCGATTCGCCCCGATGCAGGCGCAGGAGCATCCGTTTTTCGGTAATGTAGGGGGCCAGTTTTTTGGCGTCGAAATCGCCGGCCCGGTCCATGTCCCTTTCCACCAGGTGGAGTTTGTCCCGGCCGAGGTTCTTCTCCGCCGCGATCAAACAGGCCAGGGCGTTTTTCTCCACCACACGGGGGTCGTGGGGCGCCTGGGCCAGGGCCTCCCCCAGCACCCGTTCGGCCTTCCGGAAGGCCGACTTGTCGTAGTAGAGCCGGGCCAGTTCCAGATGGGGGTAGGGGTCGCCGGGAAAGCGGTCGATCATGGCCAGAAGCCCTTTTTCCACCGCATTCTTGGCGGCCCGGCCGCCCCGGGGCAACTGGGCCAGCAGCTCGTAGGCCGTCCGGTTCTCCGGATCGACCCGGATGCTCTCCAGGGCCAGTTCGATGGGGATCATCTCCGCGTCCGAGGGGTCCGATTCGACGCCGAACAATGACCGATGCGCCCTCAGTCCCGACGCATCCGCCTGGAGGACCCGTTCGAAACGGTCCGTCGCCCCCAACCGGGCCAGTCCTTCCAGGATCACCGCCCGGGCCATGGACTGCTCGGGATCTTCGGGAAACTCCAGGTCGATCCGTTTCAGATAGTCGCCCATGGCGGTGTAGGGATGGTCCATGTCGTCCATGACGGCGGTTTTGGACAGCAGGAGATCGGCCCGTTTTTTGGGGAGCAGCGTCTTGACCAGTTTCTCGTGGGCGTAATCGGGCAGCCGGCCTTCGAGGACCATCCGCCAGAGGGCCTGGAGCATGGCGAAGAGGGCCCCATCCGGATCGGACGGGAGCAGCGCGTCGGCGGCGGCCTGGAGTCCTTTCCGCGCCTCCTGAAGCCGCTCGTTTTCCAGGTGGCGGATGACCTCCTGCATGACGGCGGGCAGGTGGACGGGGACGTCCCAGATGCAGTCGAGCCGGGCCAGGGCCCCGGCCTTCCGCCCGGGGGGCGATTCTCCGTCGCCGGCCAGGGCGGTCTGGAGATCCCGGGCCGCGGGCCGCAGGAAAAAATCCTCGGGGATCCGGGAAAAGGCGGCCCGGGCGGCGGCGTCGTCCCGATCGTAGAAAGCGGCCATGGCCCGGCAGAAGAGGCGAACCGGGGCGAAGGGGGAGGTCCGGGGCACCGGTTTGAGCATTTCCAGGGCCGTTTCCCAGCGGCCTTCGGCCATCGCGTCCACGGCGGGCCGGACCGCCTCGCTGTCCCGCTTCAGGGGCAGGTCGTCGTCCAGGGGGGCCAGCGCCTCCCATCCGCCCCCCTTCACCAGCCGGTCGGCCAGGATCCGGTCGGCCGCCGGCTGGACCCCGTGAATCTGAACATAACTCAGATACAGGTCGAAGGCTTCCCGGTCGGTGCAGAAGGCCAGATAAACGGCCATGTCGGCGGGCGACAGATCCGCCATGGGCGGAAGATAGTCCTCGGCGGTCTTCTTCACGGCATGGGCTTCGCCCTCCATCCCCTTTTCCCGGAGCTGGCCCGCCCGGGCCAGATAGGCCCGGAACAGGGGGCGGGTCGTTTCGTCGGTCTGACCGTGCTTTTTAAGGGCGAACCGGAGCACCGAAATGGCGTCCCGCGGACGGCCGGCGCCGATGAATCGCTCTCCCCTTTCGATCAGTTCCTTGAACGAGAGGTTCTGCAACTGGCTTTGGGCCGCCGGCGATGTTTTCTTTTTTTTCTTTTTTTTCTTTGCCATGGATCAATCACATTTCTATCCGAAGGGACGAACGGCGTCTCCCCCTTTCGAAAGGGTTTCGAGAAACCTTGTCTAATAGCAAAACATGCGGCACTTATCAAGCCACAATTGCAAAACCGTCCATCCGGGGACGATGCGCAGATCCATGGTCGTTGTCCCTGCTTTTTTTTCGGGACAGCTCTTGACATTCCGGCGTAAAACCCTTACCTTTTTTTGTCGCTTGCGAGTATATTCCCACTAGTCAGTTAGAGAACAGGAGTCATAATGGCACGACCCAAAAAAAACAGAATTGTCGGATTCAGCCCGGAGGTCAGCTATTTCAAGCCGCGGGGCATTCCGCTGCTTGATCTGGAAGAAGTGAAACTCACCATCGACGAACGGGAGGCCATCCGGCTCGCGGACCTTCTCGGGCTTTCGTACGAGGAAGCCGGCGGCGAGATGGGCATATCCAGGGCCACTTTCGGCCGCATCGTCCAACGGGCGCGCGGCATCATCGCCGACGCCCTCATCAGCGGCAAGGCCATCAATGTGGAGGGCGGCAACTACACCTTTGTGGACGCCCCCCGCAAATTCGTGTGTCTGGAGTGCGAACGGGAATGGGAGGAGCCCTGCGGCACCGGCCGGCCCGAAGGGTGCCCCGGCTGCCGGGGAATGCAATTCCGCCGGATCCTCGAACCCGTCGAATAATCACACGCACAAACCCGCTAAGGAGAAAAGATCATCATGGGAAACTGTGGAACGGGCGACCGCGCGTCCGCCCAGGGCCAGCGGTCCCAGGCGGATGTGGATGCCGCCGTTAACGGATCTCTGGGCCGGATCAAGCACAAACTGATCGTTATGAGCGGCAAGGGGGGCGTCGGGAAGACCAGCGTATCGGTCAACCTGGCCATGGCCCTTGCCAAAAAAGGATTTAAAGTGGGGATCATGGACGTGGACATCCACGGGCCGGACGTCCCCCGGATGCTCGGCCTGGACGGGCTTTTGGGGGTGACGGCCGATCAGCGGCTGGTCCCCATCAAATTCGACGACCATCTGGCCGCGGTCTCCATCGAATCCCTGAGTCAGAACAAGGACGACGCCATCATCTGGCGGGGACCCATCAAGCATTCCGTCATCCGCCAGTTCATCGGCGATGTGGAGTGGGGGGACCTCGACTTCCTCATCATCGACGCCCCCCCGGGCACCGGCGACGAACCGCTTTCCGTGGCCCAGGTGATCACCGACGCCAAGGCGATCATCGTCACCACGCCCCAGGAAGTGGCCCTGGCCGACGTGCGCAAGTCCATCAATTTCTGCAAGACCGTCAAGATGGACATCCTGGGGGTGGTGGAGAACATGAGCGGCTTCAAATGCCCCCATTGCGACGAGGTCGTCGATCTTTTCGGCCGCGGCGGCGGCGAGCGGACCGCCGAGACCTTCGGACTCGCCTTTCTGGGGAAGATCCCCTTCGACCCCAAGGTGGTGGTGGCCGGGGACACGGGCGTCTCTTTCCAGGAAACCTACGCCGACGCGGAAGCCGCGGAAGCCTTCACGTCGGTGGCCCGGAAGGTGGCGGCGTCGGTCTGAACCCGATCCATCTGATATTAACGCAAGCATGGATGCGCCCCGTCTCATTCTGGCCTCGGCCTCGCCGCGGCGCCGATACCTGCTGGAACAGGCCGGCCTTTCCATCGAGATCATCCCCAGCGGTTATGACGAAGCATCGGTCCCCTTTACCGCGCCGGAACCCTACGTCAAAACCCTGGCACGGGGGAAAGCGGCCGAGGTGGGGAAGCGGCATCCCGCCCGCTGGGTCATCGGCGCCGACACCATCGTCGTCATCGGGGACGCCGTGCTGGGCAAACCCAAGTCCATGGACGATGCCCGGGAGATGCTCCGCCGGCTCAGCGGTCGGACCCATCAGGTGTTTACGGGGTACTGCCTGTACCGGGGCGAAGGGGATTTTCGCCGCTGCGGGGCGGTGCGGACCGACGTCGTTTTCAAGACGCTGAGCGGAAAAGAGATCGAATGGTACGTCCACACCGACGAACCCTTCGACAAGGCCGGCGCCTACGCCATCCAGGGGATCGGGACCTTTCTGGTCCGCCGCATCAACGGGTCCTATACCAATGTGGTGGGATTGCCGGTTTGCGAGGTGGTGGAAGACCTCATCGGAGAGGGGGTGGTGGGGTTCGATGCCGGCGGATCCGGTTGGGCCGGACGGTAACGGCCAGGAGGAAAGAACGCTGGGAGAGGAACGTCATGGTGAAAGAACGACTGGAAGGGGTGAGAACCCGAATCGGTGAAGCCGCCGAGGCCCGCGGCCGGGATCCCGGCAAGATCCGGCTGGTGGCGGTGAGCAAGACCGTACCGGCCGACCGGGTGAGGGAAGCCATCGACGCCGGGGTCGCCATTCTGGGGGAAAACTACATTCAGGAGGCCCGGGAGAAACACCATCTCCTTTCGGACCCTGCCGTCTCCTGGCATTTTATCGGCCATCTCCAGTCCAACAAGGCCAAGCATGCGGTCGGGATCTTCGATCTGATCCACTCCGTGGACCGGTTGAAGCTGGCCCGGGAGCTGGACAAAGGGGCGGCCAAAATCGATAAGGTCCAGAAAATCCTCATCCAGGTCAACATCGCCGGGGAAGCGACCAAATCAGGGGTCCGCGAAGCGGATCTTCTGGCGCTGATCAAAACGGCATCCGGGTTCGACAACATCGCCATCCAGGGGCTCATGACCATGCCCCCCTATTTCGATGATCCCGAAGCGGCCCGCCCCTTTTTCGCCGAACTCCGGCGGCTCGGGGACCGGATTCAAGACGAACAGATCCCCAACGTCGGGATGGCCGAGCTGTCCATGGGGATGACCGGCGATTTCGAGGCCGCCATCCAGGAAGGGGCCACCCTGGTGCGCATCGGCACGGCCATCTTCGGGGAACGGGCTTGAAACTCCTCCTCCACGTCTGTTGCGGCCCCTGCGCCGTTTACCCGGTGCGGATTCTGAGAGAACGGGACCTGACGGTGATGGGGTTTTTCTATCCCCACAACATCCATCCCTACACGGAATGCCTGAAGCGAAAAGAGACCCTGCAAGCCTATGCGGAGGCCGTCGACCTGAAGGTCATCCATGGCCGGGGATACGACCTGACCGGCTTTCTTCAAAACGTCGCGTTCCGGGAGACCCACCGGTGCCGCTTCTGCTACCATGACCGGCTCCGGACGACGGCCCTCATGGCCCGGCGGGGCAAATTCGACGCCTTTTCCACCACCCTCCTCTACAGCAAATTCCAGAACCACGAGGCCGTTCGATCCATCGGCGAATCGGTGGGCCAAAGCGTCGGCATTCCGTTCCACTACGAGGATTTTCGCCCGGGCTGGAAGGAAGGCATCGAGACCTCGAAGGAGATGGGACTCTATCGCCAGCCCTACTGCGGCTGCATTTTCAGCGAAAAAGAACGGTATTGCAAAGAACCGCCGCGGACCGACGGCCCGGACGGCGACACTTACAGGCCCTGATCCCCGCCATGTTCGGCAACTTCATCTACTTCATCGTCGTTCTCCTCATCTACGCCACCTACCAGCCGGCCGAAGATGCGGAGATTCTGCTTCCGGAGACGCTGCTCCTGTTTCTGGGGTTCCTCCTGGCCTTCGTCCTCATTGTCTGGCTCCGGTTCCGCCGACTCGAAAAGCGGCTCTCCCGGGACCCGTTTCACCGGCTTGATCACCAGTTCACCACCACCCTGACCCGGCTGTCCATCCTGGCGATCCTCCTGTTCGCGGTGGATATCTATCTCCTGGATCTGGGGGCCCTCTTTTCGGGTTTCACGCTTTTCAACGTCTTCCCCACGCTGGAAGCGGTCCTGTTTCTGGGGCTGTTCGTCCTCTATCTGGCCATCATCTGGGCCATCGGCCATCGGGTCTACCGCCAGCTTTACGCCGCGGCCGTCTCCCGGCGGTCCTACGTCGGCTCCAACATCTCCTTCGCCGTCCCGGTGCTCCTGCCCTGGCTGGCGCTGTCCACCGTCGCCGATCTCATCCATCTGCTCCCCTACCAACCGGCCCGGGAATTTCTGACCACCGCCGAAGGCGAAATTCTCTATTTTCTGGTTTTTCTTTTCGCCGTGGCCATCCTGGGTCCCCTGCTGATCCAGAAATTCTGGCGGTGCAAGCCCCTGGCGCCGGGGTATGAACGGCGCCGGATCGAGGCGATCTGCCAAAAGGCCGGGCTGGAATACGCCGACATCCTCTACTGGCCCATTTTCGGCGGCCGGATGATCACCGCCGGCGTCATGGGGCTGGTGAAGCGGTTCCGGTATATTCTGGTGACCGAAGCCCTCCTGGCCTACCTGAAGCCCGAAGAGGTGGAGGCGGTCATCGCCCACGAGATCGGCCACATCAAGCGATATCATCTGCTCTTCTACCTCTTCTTTTTCGTGGGGTACATGCTCATCTCCTACGCCGCCTTCGACCTGATCGTCTACGCCCTGATCTACCTGGAGCCGTTGTACGGCATCGTCAAGGGCGCGGGGGTCGACGGGGCCGCCGTCACATCCGTCGTCATGAGCATGATGATCATCGCTGTCTTTCTCGTCTACTTCCGGTTCATTTTCGGGTATTTCATGCGGAATTTCGAACGCCAGGCCGACACCTACGTCTACCGGCTCTTCGACTCGGCCCAGCCGCTGATATCGACCTTTGAAAAGATCACCCTCACCAGCGGGCAACCGCCGGAAAAGCCCAACTGGCACCATTACAGCATCTCGGAACGGGTCGGCTACCTCCAAAAATGCGAGGCGGATCGCCGATGGATCGGGCGGCACGACCGAAAGGTCAAGCGGTCCATCGCCATTTATGGCGTGGGCATTCTCCTCATGGGGATCGTCAGCTACCATTTGAACTTCGGGGAGGCGGGGAAACGGCTCGACGCGCGACTGTTCGAAAAGGTCATCCTCCGGGAAATCGAGAAAGGCCGCCAGGATCCGGACCTTTACCGGATGCTCGGCGATTACTACTACAGGCGCGAAAATTACCCGGAAACGGCCGCCGCCTACGAGAAATCCCTGGCGCTGAAGCCGGACAACCCGGAGGTGCTCAACAATCTCGCCTGGCTCTACGCCACGTCCGGAAATCCGGCCTACCGAAAACCCCGGAGAGCCCTGGAACTGGCCGGGAAAGCAGCCGGCTTGGCCCGGTCGCCCCATATCCTCGATACCCTCGCGGAAGCCTACTATGTCAACGGAAGGATCGACAACGCGGTTTCAGCCGCCGAAACGGCCCTCCGGATCGCCGACAACAACCGTTCGGATTATGAGGAGCAACTGGAAAGATTCCGGAAGGCGCAACGGGGGGAGGAGAGAAAGTCCGGCCCGAAAGCCGGTCATTGAGCCAAATCTAAAGGTTCCGGATAGGCTCCTAATCCAAATTTTAAAGGTCAGGTTAGGCTAGGCGATGCAGACCTTCTTGACCTGCGCCATGTCGGTGAACCCCTTGATCACCTTGGCCACGCCGTCCTGCTTCAGGACGCGCATGCCCTCGCTGATGGCCTGCCCCTGGATGTCCTTGACCCGGGCCTGCGTCTGGACCAGTTTCTTGATCTCGTCGCTGCCCAGCAGGAGTTCGTGGATGCCCATCCGGCCCCGGTAGCCGGTATTGCGGCATTTGTCGCACCCTTCCGCGCGATAGAGGGTCATGTCTTTCCGGTCCAGGCCGAAATCCTCGGCGAACATCTTCTCGCCGTATTCCCGAACGATGACCTCGTATTCATCCTGTTCCGGCGTATAGGGCTGCTTGCAGTCCTTGCAGAGGGTCCGGACGAGCCGCTGGGCGAGAATCCCCAGGAGGGCGTCCGCGAAGTTGAAGGGGTCCATGCCCATGTCCAGCAGCCGGGTGATGCTCTCCGGCGCGCTGTTGGTATGGAGGGTGGAGAAGACCAGGTGACCGGTGAGGGAGGCCTCGATGCCGATGGCGGTGGTCTCCTTGTCCCGCATCTCGCCCACCATGATGACGTCGGGGTCGGCCCGGAGAAACGACCGCATGGCGGCCGCGAAGTTGAGTCCGATCTTGGGGTGCATCTGAACCTGCCGCAGCCCCTTTTGGGTGATTTCCACGGGATCTTCGGCCGTCCAGATCTTACGATCCACCGTGTTGATGACCTTCAACGCCGAATGGAGGGTGGTGGTTTTACCGGAACCGGTGGGACCGCAGACAAAGATGATGCCGTAGGGCTGCTGGATGGTCTCCAGGAAATGTTTCCGGTTCCAGTCGGAAAACCCGAGGGCGTCGAAGGGGATGGGTTCGCCGGCGGCGAGGATCCGCATGACGATGTCCTCCATCCCCCCCTGTGTGGGGACGGTGGCCACGCGGAGTTCGATGTTCAGGCCGCCGTATTTCTTGAAAGGGATCTTCCCGTCCTGGGGTTTTCTGCGTTCGGCGATATCGAGGCCGGACATGATCTTGATTCGGGAGGCGATGGCGTTGCGATAGCTGTAGGGGATCGCCATGGGGTAGAGCTGGCAGGCGCCGTCGATGCGGGTCCGGACCTTGACGTCGGATCTTCCCGGCTGGGGCTCGATATGAATATCGGAGACGTTCTGGTGGAAAGAATCGATGATGATCTTGTTGACCAGCTTCACCACCGCGCTGCTCTCTTCGCTGACGAGTTCCTCTTCCTCCTCCTGTTCCCCCCCCTCCACATCGACGCCCTTCATCAGCTCGTCGGAGATGGCGTCGATGTCGAAATCCTTCGCCTCTTTTTTCTGCTTTTTCTCCTCGGTGAAGTAGGTGATGAAGTCGAGGATGTCTTCTTTTGTCGCGACCACGAATTCCAGGGGGTTGTTGGGAAAGACCGATTTGATGCCGCCGATTTTCTGGAAGTTCTGGGGGTCGTCGATGGCGATGACGATCCTGCCGCCTTCGGCCCGAAGCGGCACCCAGAGATTGCTCCGCATAAAGGGCACTTTGAGCCCTTTGATGAGATCCTTGGGGATCGGGGTCGCCTCGTCGTACTCCACCGCCGGGGCGCCGTGATACTTGGCCAGCGACTCGACAATGTCTTTTTTCGGAACGCTGAACTGCTTCATCAGGACGTTTTCGACACTGTCGCGGGTCCGCGTCGCCTCGTCCTGCGCCTTTTTCAGATCCTTGGGGGATATCAGGTGCTTCTGGAGAAGATAGGTGAATTTACTATTGGATTGGCGCTGGGTCTTCTTGAGGTTGTGGAGGCCGATGCCGATGATTTTGGCCAGTTCCTGGGCCGCCTTCTCGTCCATCTTGGAGAAGGGACCATCGGCTTTCCGGTTGACCAGTTGAATGGCGCCCATGAGATAGCGCTGGAAGAACACCGGCACCGCCAGCACCTGACGGGTGGTGAACCCGCTCTTTACATCCCAGTTTTTATCGAATTTGAGATCGGGATCGATGGCGGCCAGCTCTTTATCGTCGTAGACATTGGCGATGTTGACGACCCTCTGTCGATGGGCGGCGTAGCCGGCGATGCTGTCGGTCGACACCTTGATGCGGATCTCTTTGACCTCGCTGCCCGTCTTGTAACGGGAGATCAGTTCCCGGCGCTCCCCGTCGAGGACGTAGATGGTCATCCGCTCCGCTTCGAACAGATCGACGATCTCGTCGATGATGCTGATGAAGATCTCGTTCTGGTTTTTGGAGCCGTATATTTTGCTCGCGATCTTCTGGAGCCGGATCTTGAACTGCATTTCCGGCCGCGGCTGCCGTCGCTGTGCCGCATCCGCCGTTTTCAATCGCGTGACATTGCCCTTCGACGCCTCGGAAGCCGGCTGATCGTTTTCCTTCACCTGCCGAAGTTTAGGCGCTTTCTGTCTGGCGCTGGTATCTGTGTTTCGTAACATAATGGCGTATCAATGTGGGTGTTGATCCCGGTTCTCTATCTGTTCCGGCCGTGTTGACCTTTACCGTTTTGGTCGCCGCCGCCCCTTGCCCCCCCAAGGTACTTCCCATAAAGCTTCCTGGCTCCGCCGCCCATGAGCAGGACCGCAATGAGATAGAAGCAAAGCCGGGTCACGAGGATAAAAAAATCGGTGTGCCCCGCCCCTTGGAGTCGCGCCATTTTACCGGGCATGGCGAAAAAGATGCCGATGCCCGCCGCGATGAGTGCAATCCCCCATATTAACTGAATGGTATCTTTATCTTTCGGCATCATGCGTCGGTTCGGGTTTTGTGACTGACCGCGGAAATATAAACCGAACGAGGGGTTTGTGTCAAACATATACCGCGGTTATCCAAAAAAACCTTATTCGAACCGACCCCGCCCCCCCTTCAGCGGAAAAGGCCCCCGGAAATTCAGCGCATATGATGCAGGACCTTTATAAACCATAAAGCGTCTCGCCGTCAATGACCGCGACCTGATTTTCCGCCAACAGGCGAATCGCTTCGTCCGGGTTTTCGAACCGGAAAATCATCACCGCTTTGTCGCCGCTTTGACGGACGAAGGCATACATGTACGCCACATTGACGCCCCCTTCATGGAGCAAGCTCAGGATGGCATGGAGACCGCCCGGCCGGTCGGGCACCTCGACGGCGACCACTTCCGTCCTCTGGACCGTAAATCCTTTGGCTTTCAACGCTTCGGAAGCGGCCTCGCCGTTATCCACAATCAGGCGCAGAATCCCGAAGTCGGCGGTGTCGGCCAGCGCCAGGGCGCGGATGTTCACCCCCGCACCGGATAGAAAACCGGTGACCTCCGCCAGACGACCGCTCTGGTTTTCCAGGAAAATCGAAATTTGTTCCACATTCATGGCTGTCCCCCTAATGTTTTCACAATTGTTTCAAAGCCGTTAGCGCCGGCTCTCAGCGCTTCCGATTGTCGATGACCCGCACCGCCTTGCCCTGACTTCGGGCGATGACCTTGGGTTCCACGAGCTTAACCGTTGCCGTCACGCCGAGGTATTCTTTGATGTTCCGGGAAATGGCGCGTTCCAGCCGCTGAAGGCGGCGCACCTCGTCCGAGAAAAGCGCGTCGCCGATCTCCACCATCACGGCGAGGGTGTCCAGATTGCCCTCCCGATCCACCACCAGTTGATAATGGGGGGTGATCCCGTCCACCTCCATCAGCACGCTTTCGATCTGGGAAGGGAACACATTCACCCCCCGGATGATCAGCATGTCGTCGGTTCGTCCGCTCACCTTGTCCATCCGAATCAGGGTGCGGCCGCAGATGCAGGGCGCCGGGTGCAATGCGGCGATATCCCGGGTCCGATACCGGACGATGGGGAAGGCCTCCTTGGAAATGCTCGTAAACACCAGCTCTCCGGTCTCCCCATGGGGCAGGACCCCGCCGGTCTCCGGGTCGATGATTTCGGGGATGAAATGATCTTCGAAAATGTGCAGTCCCTTCCGGGCCTCGCGGCACTCCACGGCGACGCCGGGCCCGATGACCTCGCTCAGGCCGTAGATGTCCACCGCCGTGATATTGAGTTTGGTTTCGATCTCGGTTCTCATGCGCTCGGACCAGGGTTCCGCGCCGAATATGCCGAATTTGAAGCGCAACCGCCGGATATCGACGTCCACTTCATCGGCCACCTCCGCCAGGTGGAGGGCATAGGAAGGGGTCGCGGTCAGGACGGTGGGGCCGAAGTCCCGCATGATGATGATCTGCCGTTTGGTGTTGCCCCCTGAAACGGGGATGACGGAAGCGCCCAGCTTTTCCGCGCCGTAATGGACCCCCAGCCCCCCGGTGAACAGCCCGTATCCGTAGGCATTGTGGATGATGTCGCCCCGGTTGGCGCCGCCGGCCATGAGCGACCGCGCCATCAGGGTGGCCCACGTATCGATGTCTCTGGCCGTATAGCCCGCCACGGTGGGTTGTCCCGTTGTTCCGGATGAGGCGTGGATGCGGACCACGTTGTCCATGGGCACGGCGAACATGCCGAAGGGATAATTGTCCCGGAGATCCTGCTTGGTGGTAAAGGGAAGCTCCCTCAAATCCTTTAGGGACCGGATATCCGATGGGGTCGCGCCGGCCGCGGCGAACTGCTTCCGGTAAAACGGGACCGTTGCATAAACCCGTTCCAGGGTGGCCCGCAGCCGGCGAAGCTGGATGGCCTCCAGCGCCTCCCGGGGCAGGGTTTCATATTCGATGTCATAGATCATGACGGCACGCTCCTCTCAATCTTTTTTCTGAATTTCCATATCGTTGCAAGACGGTTCTTTTTGGCGCGCAAAAAAGGCCGCGGGGTTCCGCGGCCTCTGAATCGGGTCGGTGAATCGGATGAACTCTTAGGGGCGCCGGCCTTTGAATTCGGGTTTGCGTTTTTCCAGAAAGGCCGTCGTTCCCTCTTTGGCGTCCTCGCTGGCCATGCAGAGGGCAAAGGCGTCGCATTCGATATGGCATCCGGTCCCGATGTCCACCTTAAGCCCGCCGTTGACGGCCTGCTTGGCCGCCCTCAGGGAGACCTTGCCCTTCCCGGCGATGGTTTGGGCGGTTTCGCGAACCTCGTCCATAAGGGCGTCCGCCGAACACACCCGGTTGACCATGCCGGCCTCCCGGGCCTCTTCCGCCGAGATCATTTTACCGGTGAAGATCATCTCCTTGGCCAGGGCCGGGCCGACGACCGAGGGCAGCCGCTGGGTTCCGCCGAACCCCGGGATGATGCCCAGGTTGATCTCCGGCAATCCGAATTTGGCGGTGTCGGCGGCATAGACGAAATCGCAGGCCAGGGCGATCTCGCTGCCGCCGCCGAGGGCG
Organism: uncultured Desulfobacteraceae bacterium; assembly: GCA_964652715.1. Taxonomy (GTDB): domain Bacteria; phylum Desulfobacterota; class Desulfobacteria; order Desulfobacterales; family JAABSP01; genus JAABTD01. The sequence goes on along the minus strand of CAZZBE010000005.1, from coordinate 25,989 downwards.
AATCCATTGATCGCTCCGATGACGGGGATGGCGAGATCCTGAAGCTTCCCGATAACCTGCTGCCCTTTTCCAGAAAACGACTTTCCCTGCAACGCATCGAACGTGGCCAGTTCGGAAATATCGGCGCCCGCCACAAAGGCCTTTTCACCAGCCCCGGTCAGGATGAGCACGCGAATCGATTCGTCGCCTCCGATCGTTTCCAGGGCGTCTTCAAATTCCGACAACAGGTCCCCATTCAAGGCGTTGAGCGCCTTGGGTCTGTTGAACGCAATGGTCGCGATCCCGTCTTGAATCTCGAAGAGGATGTTCTCATAAGCCATATTCATGTTTTCCTCCGTTCGTTTTGTCAGTTTATCCATTTCAGCAGTCTTAAGCCGCCGGGAGAGTCGTCACATGGGCAGGCCCGTCTTCCGGAGCGGGGAAAGGAGCGGGTCGGCCGCGGGAGCGGGTTCCGCTTTTTTCCCGGCTTCCGATCCGACGGAGGGGATGCCCATGGGCATGTATTCCGGCACGATCTCTTTCAATTTCAACCGGATGCCCTCCCCATCCTGGTTCCTGGCCAGCCGGTGGATGGCGTCGATGATCCCGTTGAGCACGTGCTGGTTGCAGGACTGTCCCCGGAGCACCATGATCTTATGATGCCGGGTGGGGACGATGTTCTCTCCCTCGGTGATCAATTCCTCATAGAGCTTTTCACCGGGCCTCAGCCCGATGAATTCGATCTTGATGTCTTTGTCCGGCTCGAATCCGGAAAACGCGATCAGGTCCTTCGCCATATCCAGGATCCGGACCGGACGGCCCATATCGAGGATGAAGATCTCCCCCCCATCTCCCATGGCGCCCGCCTGGAGGATCAACTGGCAGGCCTCGGGAATCGTCATGAAATAGCGGATGACATCCGGGTGGGTCACGGTCACCGGGCCGCCCTTTTCGATTTGTTTTTTGAACAGCGGCACCACGCTCCCCACGCTTCCCACGACGTTGCCGAAGCGGACCGTGATATACTTGGTCCCGGAAAGATCGCAGGAATTTTGCCCCTGGGCCAGGAGTTCCGCCGCCCGCTTGCTGGCGCCCATGACGTTGGCCGGCCGGACCGCTTTGTCCGTCGAGACCAGCACGAATTTTTCAACCTCGTACCGGTTGGCGAAATCGATCATGTTCCGGGTGCCGATGATGTTGTTGGTCACCGCCTCCCAGGGGTGCATCTCCAGCATGGGGACATGTTTATAGGCCGCCGCGTGGAAAACGACCCGGGGGCCGTAGGTCTTGAACGCATAGGTGAGATGGACCCGGTTGCGGACGTCCGCGAGCAGGGGGATGATCTCGACATCCGGAAAGTTCTTTTTGAGTTCGATTTCAATGTCGTAAAGGGGGCTCTCGGCCTGATCGTACAGAAGCAGCGCCGCCGGCCTGAAGCGGCAGATTTGCCGGCACAGCTCCGATCCGATGGACCCGCCGGCGCCGGTCACCATCACGCACCCGTTCCGGAGGTAGGATCCGATACGCTTCTCTTCCAGGTGGATCACCTCCCGGCCTAAAAGGTCGCGGTAGGCCACATCCCGGATCGCCCTGATGCTCACCTTTCCCCCGATCAACTCCCCCATGCCGGGAAGGGTTTTGAAGGTGATGCCGCTGTTTTCACAGGTCGAGACGATGGCGCGCATCCGCTGGGAGGAGATGGAAGAGATGGTGATCAGGGCTTCGTCGGCATGGAGCCGGTGGGCGATATGCCCGATCTCGCCCGTCGGTCCCAGAATCGGGGTCCCATGGATCTGCTTTCCGATTTTGGATTTGTCGTCGTCCACAAATCCGACGATGTTGTATCGAAGGTCGGCATTGTCCTGGATCTCCCGGTAGATCTTCTCGCCGAAATCGCCGGCGCCGACGATCAGCAGGTTTTTGGCGTCGGCCTTTCTAGGTCTGTGCATGGGAAAAAAACGGGAGGCGACGGCCTTGACCGAATCGTCCTTGCCGATCACTTGAAAGAAGAACCGGACGCTGAACCGGCATCCGGAGATCAGAAGGACCGTCAGGAGCCAGTCGATGATAAAAACGGATCGGGCAAAACCGACGAACCCATGGGCCGACAGGATGTAAAAAAAGATGAGGATCGACGCCAGCGACGCGGCCATGATGATCCGGAACAGGTCGTTGATGCTGGCGTACCGCCACATCCCCCGGTACAGATCGAAAAAGTAGAAGGCGCCGATTTTGATCATCAGCACCGCGAAAAAGGTGCGGGCGACGACATCGAGGCTTTTGGGCGGAATTTCAAAGTTGAACCGCAAAAGGTGGGATCCGTACCAGGACGCGAAGATGAGCAGGGCGTCCGCAAACAACACTAAGAAAAAATTTCTGTTGAAAATCCTTGGCTTCATATTCAGAGACGGTGTTCCTTTGGGCGGTTGTCAGGGTTGAATCCGGCGCTGCCTGTTCTCCGTATCGGAGTATGATGATGTCATACAAAACATTCCGCGGTCTCGTCAAGCCTCAGATTCATCGTACAGTCCATTTCAGCGGCGCCATGCCCTCTGAATCTCGTGTCAGAAAGGCTTATGCCGTGGACGACGCCTTGCAGATCCGATTGACAAACGGGCGCGTTCGACTATAATCCCCCGGAACGGCCACGCCGCATCCCAAGCGTTCCGCATCCTTATTCTGTATCATTCCAGAGGGATCATCAAAAATTTATACGAGAGGACGACCATGACGGATACCGCGAAACTGATTTTGGACGGAACAACCTACGAACTCCCCATCATTGTCGGCGCCGAGGGGGAAAAGGGCATCGATATTTCGAAACTGCGTCAGCAAACCGGCTATATCACGCTGGACACCGGATTCGCCAACACCGGCAGCTGTCGGAGCGCCATCACGTTTATGGACGGCGAAAAAGGGATTCTGCGATATCGGGGCATCCCCATCGATCAGCTGGCGGAGCGCTCCAGCTTCAGAGAGGTGGCCTACCTCCTGATCAACGGCGTCCTGCCGACCCAGAAAGAGCTGAACCGGTTCTCGGTGTTTCTCAACGACCAGTCCCTTGTTCACGAGGACATGCAGTTTTTTTTCCAGAACTTTCCCAGGGCCTCCCATCCCATGGGGATTCTCTCCTCGATGGTCACCGCGTTGAAAAGCTTCTATCCCTATCTGGAAGAGCTGGAGGAGGAGACCAACATCACGGTGACCCGTCTCATCTCCAAAATCCGAACCCTGGCCGCCATGTCCTATAAGATCTCCCGGGGCCACAGGGTGGTCTATCCCCGTCCGGACCTGACCTATTGCGAAAATTTCCTCAATATGATGTTCGATTCTCCGGTCAAACCTTATGAAATCGATCGGGACGTGGTTCAGGCCCTCAGCATCTTTCTGATCCTCCATGCGGATCATGAGCAAAACTGCTCCACCGCGGCGGTCCGGGTGGTGGGCAGCGGACGGGTCAACCTCTACGCCGCCATTTCAGCCGGCGTCGCCGCCCTGTGGGGGCCGTTGCACGGCGGGGCCAATCAGGCGGTCATCGAAATGTTGAACGATATTGTCAAAAACAACATCTCCCTCAAACGGATCGTCGAACGGGCCAAGGATAAAACCGATCCGTTCCGGCTCATGGGTTTCGGTCACCGGGTCTACAAGACCTACGATCCCAGAGCCAGAATAATGAAAAAAATGTGCGACACCATATTGGAAAAATTAAACATCGACGATCCGTTGCTGGATGCCGCCAAGGAGCTGGAGGGGATCGCTCTGGAAGATGAGTATTTCATCGATCACAACCTCTATCCCAACGTCGACTTCTACAGCGGCATCGTGCTCCGGGCCATCGGCATCCCGACCAACATGTTCACGGTGATGTTCGCCATCGGCCGCTTGCCGGGATGGATCGCCCAGTGGAAGGAAAGCATCGAATCCCCCGACGGAAAACTGAATCGGCCCCGGCAGATTTACATCGGCCCGACGGAGAAGCCCTATATTCCCGTCGATCAGCGGGAAACGGTCAGTCGATAACCCGGCGCACCAGGGCCTCCAGCTGTTCTTTGGTCTGGATGCCGGCGATTCGGTCGGAGATTTCCCCCTTTTCCACAACCATCACCAGGGGAATGGCGGAGATCCCATACGTCTCGATCCCTTTTTCTCCGACCCAGTAGACCGGAAATGAAACCCCGTGACGGTCGATCATGGGCTGAATCGCATCGACGCCGCCATAATCGATGCTCATGCCGATGAGGTTCAACCCTTTTGATTTGTACTGGTTGTAAAGATCGACCCATAGGGGCAACTCCTTCCGGCAGGGGGCGCACCAGGCCGCCAGAACCAGGATGAGCGCGTCGTCGTGAGATGCTTTTATTTTTTTATCGAATGTCTCGACCGGGATGGATTCAACCGGCTGCGTTTCTCCGGCTAAAGCCCCGTCGGGTTGGAACAATGCAATGCCCATCGCGACCCCCAAAACGGCGACATATAATTTTCCGCGGGCGGCGCTCTTTTCCAGATTTCGGACCATGATACGATTCTCCTTTTATGCCGGTTGCCTGTCGTCGTATTATACCACGGCATGGAGGCAATGGGAAAAGCAGATCCGGACTTGACATCGTCTGTGTGTCTGTTATGCCTTTCGGAAACCATCGCACCGCCAACGGAATGAAGCCGGGAGCGAGCCAATGAAAACGAAAGAGACCCACCGGAATCCGACCCCGACGGTGGATATTATCATTGAAACCGGGGAGGGAATCGTTTTGATCGAACGGCGCAATCCGCCTTTCGGATGGGCGCTGCCCGGCGGGTTCGTCGATTACGGAGAATCCCTGGAGTCCGCGGCCATCCGGGAAGCCAGGGAGGAAACCTCCCTCGATGTGACGCTGAAGGAACAATTCCACGCGTACTCCGATCCCCATCGCGACCCGAGGCGGCACACCATCACCACCGTCTTCGTCGCCAGCGCCCGGGGAACGCCCTCTGCAAAAGACGATGCAAAAAATATCGACGTGTTCCCCGAAGATTCCATCCCCTCTCGATTGGCATTCGACCATGCATGCATCCTGAGGGATTACTTCTCCTGGAAAGAGGGAACCCCCAGAGCCGAAATTTTTAAGCTGAACGGCTGAGAGGAGGCCTGATCATGGGGCATCCCAAGAAAAAAAAACCGGTTGCCAAAGCCAGGAAGACATCGGGGCCGAAGGACGCCTTCAAACCGCTCGGCCATTTAGAGGAGATGCTCAGGGAAAAGGCGATATCGTTGCCGGCGGACGCGCCCGAAAAGAGGGGGCGCGTATATTTTCAACCCGTCATAGAGGGCGGAGACGACGACGCTTTGTTTCGGAACGCCATGGCGGACGTGATTCCTTTGCCCCGCAAGGGACGCATGAACGTCAAACCCAAACGCCGAAAAAGCGCCGATGGGTGCGACACCGGCGACGTAGAGACCTTAAATCGGTTGAAAAACCTGGTGGAGCGCGGCAAAGGGTTCGTGGTCGCCGATACGTCGGAATACATCGAAGGCGCCCGCTATTGCGACAATCCGGAAGTCGCCAAACGGCTCCACCGCGGGGATTTTTCCATCCAGAGCCACATCGATCTCCACGGGCTGATAACGGCGGAGGCCCGGGAGGCCCTGGACGTTTTTATCAGCGAGGCGATCGCCGGCGGCAAGCGGGCCGTGCTGGTGGTCCACGGAAGGGGGCTTTCCTCTCCGGGAAAGCCGGTCTTGAAAGCCCTGGTTCAAGAGTGGCTGACCCGGGGGCCCCGGCGGAAATGGGTCATCGCCTTTTCCAGCGCCCGACCCTGCGACGGCGGAGCGGGGGCGACCTATGTCCTGCTTCGCCGCGGCCCCTATACCCGCCGCTTCAGAAAAAAAGGAAGCGGCCCGGCTTCCTGATGGGCGAAGCGGCTATATCTGAACGGTCACGACTGTAATGTTGTCCGGGCCCCCGGCGGCCAGAGCGGCGTCGATGAGATCCCGACACTTCCCCGCCAGGGGTTTTTCCTTCCCCAAAACCGCTGTGATCGCCTCCGGCGCCACTTCGCCGTACAATCCATCCGAACAAAGCATAACGATATCGGACGCCTTGATGGCGAAGCTTCCCGAATCGGGCTCGCACCGTTTGCACCCCACGCACCGGAGCAGCAGATTCCGCATGGGATGCACCCGGGCCATCTCCTCGGTGATGTCCCCCGACGCGAGGAGTCTGCCGGGCACCGTGTGATCTTCGGTGGTCCGGATCAGGTTCCCGTCCCGAAACAGATAGAGACGGCTGTCCCCCACATGGGCCCAGTAGAGAAACGGCTTCTTGATATACGCCAGCACCAGCGTCGAGCCCATTCCCTGCAGCTCGGGCCGTTCTTCAACCGCCTGCAAAACCTCCGAATGAATGTTCAAAACCCAGTCGTCCAAAGCGGAGCGGACATCGTTTTTTTTGGGTTCCGGGCAATCCCCCAGATAGTCGACGGTGATCCGGGATGCCAGATCGCCCCCCGCCTCCCCGCCCATGCCGTCGGCGACCGCCAGAAGGCAGGCATTGTCCGAAAACCGGCGGACAAAAAAACTGTCTTCGTTGTTCTCCCGGCGGTATCCTTTATGGGTGCAACTGGCTGTAATCATGTGGACTCCATGGAGAGGCCGGCGTCCTCCGGGCCATCCGCACCCCGGGGGATCGACGCCTTGTAAAAATCAGCGCGACCTCGAATCCGATACGCATCGACGCCCGCGGGGACCAGCATCGCTTCTCCTTTTTCAACCTTCAATTCACCTTCCCGGCCGGGTTCTGTAAACGTCGCTCCGCCCTCCACGCAAAGCAGGATCTGCAACCCATCATTCCTGAACGTCGAATCGCCGTTTTTTCCCTCTAGATGAATCACCGACAGCTGAAACTCGCCGGCCGGCGCGGGATAGACTTTTTCCACCGCGGAAACGATTCGGGGCGACAGGATACGAATGTCCCGCTGTTCAAAATTGAGGACAGACATCAGTTCGGATGCATCCACATGTTTCGGCGTCAACCCGCCCCGGAGAACGTTGTCGGAATTGGCCATCAGCTCGATCCCCACCCCCTCCAGATAGGCATGGAGTTCGCCCGCCGGCAAAAAAAGCGCCTGGCCCGGTTCCAGGCGGACAAGGTTCAGCATCAAGGGAGAAAGCACGCCGATGTCTTCCGGATATGCGGTGTCCAGCCGAATCACCCATCCATAGGCCGGGTCGTCGTCGGCGAGTTTTTCAGAGCCCTCCACCGCCTTTGAAACCAGTTTTCTTCGAACGCCGGGCGACAGCGTCATCAACGCCTGATAAAACCCGCTAAGCCCGTTCCGATCCGGATGGCGCCGCAATGCCGACAGCGGCGCCGTCAACTCTTCTATCCGAAGGGGTTCCATATACGCCAGGATATCAGAGACCCTTCGGAACCCGCACAGCGCCAGAAAAGGCTCAACCGCGCAGATGCATTCAGGCTTGTGATTGTCGTCCCGGTAATTCCTGTTGGGCGCGTCCATGGGGATTCGGAGTCGGTTTTCCTCGGCAAACCCCTTTTCCGCTTGAGCTTTATTGGGATGGGCCTGGACAGACAATGGCGCCGCCGCCGCCAGCACTTTGAACAGGAAAGGGAGTCGTCCCCCGAATCGCCGGGAGGCCCGTTGCCCCAGCATACCGACGGGATCTTTCCCGATCACCGTCTGGAGGGATTCCCACCCCTTTTCCGTTGCCGCCAGGGAAGGGGCTTTCGGGTGCGCCCCCATCCAGAGTTCCGCCCAGGGGCCGTTATCGGGATTTTCCAGGCCCAATAAACGAGGGATCGCGGTTGGAGAACCCCATGCATATTTCTGAACCGGATTTTTTAATCGTCGAATGCGTTCCATTTTTTTGCCACATTGAATTCAGAATGTTCGGTTCTGTTATCACATCCCATATCTTAAAGGCAACCGAATGTTGTGTAAAGCATTCCGTTATCAATAGATTTTTCCTATACGTTATTAAAATGCCGATAGAGAGAACCATTTTGACATTTTTGTCGTTGAGCGTTACGTATTGTTCACTAACGGTACGCTGACTGTACTGACAAGGTAACTGAATTATCTCAATCATCACGGCCACGGGATTTATCATGACAGACAACAAAGACATGCCCGGGATCAAAGAAAAGGCGTTTCGCCTGACCCAGACCGTATCCGGCGCCGGCTGAGCGTCCAAGCTGCCGCCAGGGGACCTGGACCGGGCGCTGTGCGGGTTGAAATTTCCAACCGATGAAAACGTCATCGTAGGGCTTGATCGGGCCGACGATGCGGGCGTCTACAAAGTAACGGACGAGATCGCCCTCATCCAGACCGTCGATTTTTTCACGCCCATCGTGGATGATCCCTACTGGTTCGGCCAGATCGCCGCGGCCAACGCCCTGAGCGACATCTATGCCATGGGCGGCGTGCCCAGGACCGCCATGAATCTGGTTAGCTTTCCACTGAAGCGCATGGATATCGGCATCCTGCGAAAGATATTGGAGGGCGGGCTGGACAAGATGACCGAGGCCGGCGTCGTGCTGGTCGGCGGCCACAGCGTCGAGGACAACGAGTTGAAATACGGGCTCTCCGTCACCGGGTTCGTTCATCCGGACAAGGCGCTGACGAAAGGCGCATTGGAAACAGGGGATCGCCTGATCCTGACCAAACCTTTGGGAACCGGGATCGTCAACACGGCCATCAAGGGCGGTCTGGCTTCCGCGGAAATCACCGAATACGTCACCCGGTTGATGGCGGGGTTGAATCGGGAGGCGGCCGAAGCCATGGCCGGCCATCCGGTTCATGCCTGCACGGATATTACCGGCTTCGGGCTTTTGGGCCATCTTGCCGAAATGGTCGTCGGCTCCGGATTGAGCGCGGAAGTGGAGGCGAAGACGCTTCCCATCATCCCACAGACGCTGGAATACGCGGCCATGGGGTTGATCCCCGGCGGGGCCTACAAAAACCGCGAATATAGGGAATCCATGGTCGCCATCGCCGCTTCGGTGGATCGCGGAGTTCGGGATGTGCTGTTCGACCCCCAGACGTCCGGTGGCTTGCTGATCTGTATAGGCGCCGACTGCGCCGACGCCCTCATCTTTTCGTTGCGTGAAAAAGGCGTGGAAGACGCGGCGATTATCGGCAAAATCATTTCCGAACCTACTGAAAAGATTCATGTTATCTGAACATCCAAAAGGAGAATATATGAAGGAAGTGGATGCCAGGGGCCTGGCCTGCCCGGCGCCGGTGCTGCAAACCAAAGCGGCCATCGACGACGGCGTCGATCTTTTACATGTGGTTGTAGACAACGAGGCATCCAAAGAAAATGTCCTCCGTTTCCTCGACGCCCAGGGATTCGATACGAGCGTGGATGTTGAAGAAGGCGATTTTAAAATCTATGGGAAACGATCCGGCGTTGTCCCTCAATCGGCCGTTGAAGCGCCTTCGGCTCATGCCGAGGAGTTGAAAACCATGGTGATGATCGCCACGGATCGGGTGGGATACGGAGACGATGAACTCGGCTTGAAATTGATGGTCAACTTCATCAAAACCCTCAAGGAAATGGGGTCGACCTTGTGGCGGCTTGTATTTGTCAACAACGGGGTTAAACTCGCCATTGAAGACTCCGCCGTATTGGCCGAACTCAAATCCTATGAGGCCGACGGCCTGCGCATCCTCGTGTGCGGAACGTGTCTGGATCACTTTAACCTGTTGGATCAGAAGCAGGTTGGAGAAACCACCAACATGCTGGACATCGTCACCGCCATGCAGTTGGCTGACAAGGTGATCACCATTTAGAGCCTATCCGAAAACCTTAGATTTTGGTTCCAGGCAAGGCCGCGGCGCTTTTTCAACCGCAGGAATAGCGGGCCTATTTCGAGGATTGAAAAAGAGCGAGAACGCAGCATGGGGCCAAAAGATGAGGTTTTCGGATAGGCTCTTAATTTGTTGAACAAGAAGTTGAGCGATGCGATTGGTTTGAAGATTTTCCGCTCTTCGGACCGGGTCATCGGGCGACGACACGGTCCGTCGGGCGAATGTCGCCGGCGGCGCCCGCCTCCACGATGGCGGTGAAGACGTTCCCCGAAGGCGCGTCCGCCGCCCTGGCGTCCCCGATGATCCGGGCATCCGATCCCACCGCCGCATCGCCGGTCTCCAATACCCGATAGACCAGCAACGGCCAGGACCGCGGCAGCGACGCCCCTTGGGTCTCACGGCCCGGAAGGGCGACGCGGACCCGGTTTTCCGAGACATCGACGATCTCGGCCGTCATAAGGGGGAACCGCCGGAGGAATTTCTCCGACAACCGCCGGCTCATGGCCGCCAAAGCGTCCCGGTCCGGGGCGGGCGCGTAGACGTCCCCGACCGCCAGGGTCTCCCGGGTCTCGACGTTCACCATCCGGGCCGCCGCCTCGATCCCGTTTCGGGTCTCATGGATCACCCCCAGCAACACCGCGTGGGGCGACGCCCAGTCGGCGTCTTCTCCCAGAACCAACCCCTGCCGGTCCAGCAGAACCTGAAGGTCTTCGGACACCCCGATGCGGAACCGTCGGGGTTGGAGCAGGCTGTCCAGAAGGTCGTGCTGGAACCGGATTCTTTCCGGATCTTCTTCCGTAAAATCAAAGGGATGAACCGAAATGCCGTACCGGTGCTGCAATTGAAACGCTTCGGGGATCCGCCGGATGATCCGGAGGCGCTTTTCGACATTCCGGCCTTTGGCGTCGGTCGCCTCCACCATCACCCGATTCTCCCCCGGATTTAAACGGACAAAGGCATTGAAGGAGATGATCCGCCCCTGGGGCAAGGTCGCCGCCTTTCCGTTGACGCTCAGATGGCGGATCTGCGCCTCGCTTCGCACCTCGACGGGGACCCGCAGCGTCTCGCTGAAAACGACCTGGGGATCGGTCAGGCCCCGGATGTCCACCGCCAGCGGCGCGTCGGCCGCCCGGGAGGTCCGAAGAATTCCCGTGCCGTCGTCAGCCCTTTCATCGCTTCCCGCCATCGCCAGCCATCCCCTGGATGACCGATAGGAACCCGCTCCATCGCCCAGCTGGATTCGGGTTTCGTTGCCCAGGCGGTCCACCGCCGTCAACGCGACCGTTCTGGAATGGAGCATGCCCCTGAACGGGATCGTTCCGTGGCCCGATAGCCAAACCTTTTGCCCGTTTATCCGGAACTCGGAAACACCGGCGGGATCCAGGAGATTCCCGGAGACGGTCTTTCCGGGAACGAACCGGTCCACGGCGATCAGGGGGCCGGACCGGTCCACATGCAGCGTCACCCGCCGCCAGACCACGCCCCCCAGCAGGTTCCGGGCCTGAACGTCGATTTCGCGCCGTCCCTCCGCCAGAACCAGATCTTCGGAAAACCGGACCTCCGGCCCGGACGCCGCCACAAATACCGGCGATCCATTGATGGCGATATCGGCGATGAACTCGTCCCGGTCGACCGCCGTGCCGGCGATTCGGACCGGATCATCCCGGGTCCAGACGATGCCGTCCGCCGGGGACGCCGGAAGGGTCAGGGTCAGACGGGGTTTTGTCGGGATTCGGTCGGCCCGCCGGAACAGTTGAGCCCGGACCCGGTCCAGGTAAAACCGGGCTTTTTCCGATGGATACTGGTCCAGCGACCGCTCCAGCTCTGTCTTGGCGGCCGCGTAATCGCCCTCCAGATAATGGATCAGCCCTTTCTCCCGGTGGGGAAAATAATCGATGAAGTGCATCCCCACCGTCCGGGCCCGACGCTGATCCCCCTCCCGGCGTCGGATGGCCTCTTGCAGATCCTCAAGGGCCGCCTGGTTGCAACCGCTATCCATGCAGGAAAGCGCCCGCTCGTAGTAATCGTACCAGCGGCCCGTGAAATTGCCCCTGGCCTCGCAATAGGCGACATCCCCGGTGACGCAGACCTTTCGCGATACGGCGCACCCCCCGAAAAGCATTAGACCGGCGATCGCCAGCAAAAGAAGTGATCGACTCATAAAACGCGACGGGTCATACATTGGGATCATCCTCATGATGCGGTAACGGACTCAAAACCACCGGAGGGAACACCGCGGGCGTGAAATGGAATGGATCAAGGGGATATGAACGCCAGCTGACGCTTCATCTCCCCATAGGTCTCCCCGGAGAGCGGCTCCCAGGGGACGGTGGGCGAAAACTGGAGGACGGCTTTCACGTCCGGAGAAAAAACCTTTCCGGACCGCAAGGTCGGTCTGGGCAAACGGTACTTGAATTCCCCGCCCAGATCCAGGATCAAATCGACGGCGTCGCTGTCCTCCATCAGCCGCACCATATAATAAGGTCGCACCCGGGCGACCCCCCGAAGGCGCCGCCGGCCGCCGGCGTCCTGAAACACCTCGATGGTCGTGTTTTCCAGGTCCAGCGCCGTGTTGTCCGGCGCGGCCAGGAAGGCCTCCTCCACGAGATACTCTCCTTCAGCGAATGGGACCCATGGTTCCATTGGGACATCCCCTTTTTTATTCTAACCCGAAAAGCTATGCCGGTCTTGTGCGGATCTTCCTTTTAGCGCCCCGCTTTGAAAACATGCCCCTCGGCATCCTTTATTTTTGACGAAGTTTTCGCAGATGCTTCACAAGCCATAAATACTTATATTCTTTTATTTATCTATATCTTATGTTCAAATGCGGGACAATTTGTTATCCGACTATATCTTTCACATCCAGTGCATTATCCGGAAACATTTGCAATTTGACAACATCCCCTCTCCTGAACTTTTCCATCATATCATACCCATGTTCCGACGGTTTTGCATAAACCTCAACACAGCTTTCATCCAGATTCACAACCCAGGCTTCCTTGATGCCCGCTCTGGCGTACAGGGGGAGTTTAAATCCCCGGTCGTACTCAAGGGAAGAAACCGATATTTCTACAATGAGATATATATCTTCAGGCCGGGGATGGCTTTCGGTGTAAAAATCTTCACGGGGTCTTAACAGCGTAAAATCCGGTTCGGGTTCTGAATATTTGGAGATACTTATGGGATTTTGGACAGAGATGACGGCTTCGCCCGAGAAGGCTTTGGTGAACAAATGGGTTAATCGGTTCACGCATCCCGCATGGAAACTGCCCATGGCCGCCATGTTGATGATCTCTCCTTCTAAGAGTTCGACCCTGTCGCCTTCTTTTAAGAGGCCGGTTTCTATTAGCTGGTGGTATTCGTCGGTGGTGAATTTTTTTCTTTGAATTTCTGCTAACATGGTATTTCCACTTGTTGATGGCAAAATATTAGATTTGAAAATCCTCAAATTAACTTGCATATGCTCAAATATTTTCTATCCGCCGAATGAAACTTTCTCCTTGGCGTGGCAGACATGGGTGGTGAGCCGGAGGATCACCGGCATCCCAGTTTTTTCATTCCGCCCTCCTTCGGGCTATTTGACGACCCGCAGGATGTTGGTGGACCGCAGCTTTTCCCGCAATGACTCCAGAATGACGACCGACGGGTCTTTATCTTCGCCGACCCGGCGGCATGACGCCGCCAGTTCCTCGTTGCCCGTCCAGAGTCGAAATTCGTTCATGAAATACCGCTCCATGGAAGCGGCGAACGCCAGCAACTGAGGATCGGACATATTGGCGATTCGGGTTCGTTCATTAAAATTGAGCTTTTTGCTCAGGATTTCAACGGCCTGATGCACCGATCGGGGAATCGTGACCGGCATCTCGGCGGACTGGCGGTCGCCCCGGAAAAGAGAAAGGGCCCCGGGCATGGCGGCGTCCACATGCTCCAGCCGCAGAGCGGTGGCCAGGACGTCGGCCGCGGCCCTGGGCAGTTCCGTCCCCCCGTCCGGACCGGTGATGTGGAGGATCCCGATATTGTGATCCCGGAGCCAGGCGGCGATGCGCCGGGCGGCGCCAAAGGCGGCGATGGACATGAGGTCGATGTGGAGGCAGGGCCGGCCATGGGTTTCGGCCGCTTCGCGGATCGCCTCGTCGGCGTCGGTCAAAGCCCCCTCCGACAGGATCAGCGTGCCGTCTCCTTCCGCCGCCAGTTCGAGGCGCGTTTCGCCGTCCTGGACATCGATCTCGAATTCCCCGGCGATGTCCAGGGCCGCCCGCTCCGGGCCGGTCAGCCCCAGGGTGAGAATATGTTCTATCATGCTGTCTTTCCGATCCAGCTCGCCTGAATCAAATCCCATATCAATCGAACCCGTTTTTCGGACCCGCGCATCATATCGGCGGCGCGCCCGAGTTTTTCAGCGCTGCGATCAGGCGGTCGATCCGGTCCCGGCTTTCTTTCGGCGTGTGGGTGAACAGGAGGCCGATCTCGAAAACTTCGCGGCGCACAGGGGTCAGAAAGCGGATTCCGGCGGCGGAAGGCGTCCGCCGTCCAGAATCTCATTCTGAAAATGAATTATTTTTACCAGACAATCGGGTGAAAGGTCAAGCAGGCGATCGATTCGGCGCGGTTGGGAAGGGGATGGGGCATGGGCTTTCGGTTTCCTTGCGCCGATGAAAGGCGGGAACCCGACGGTGTTCTTCATGGAGAAAGCTGAGGATCTGACTGGCCATAAACTGGTTTTCCGGGGAGGGCTCGAGATATTCGAGCCCGATTTCAAACCGGTTTTCCTCGACATCCCAGCGGTACCAGCAAATTTTGACCCCGGCCTGGAAGAGCCCCTTGGGGGAAAACGCCTTCAAGATCAGCCGGGGCCGGTGGTGGGCGGAGATCAGGAGCCGGTCGTTGACGAACATCCGGTCGGCGTAGACCAGCGCCCCTTTTCCGGAGAAATTGGTCACCGTGATCCCCATTCGGGTCTCATAATCCGGATAACGAACTTCCAGCACCGCGTCCCAGAGGACGGTGTACCGATCGATCTGCCGACGGTTTTTCTGGAAAAACATGGGCGCCCTCCCCTCCTCTGAAGATCTGATGGATCCGGGTCTGTTTCCGCATGGTTTTTTTATCTCACATTCGGCTAGAACGGGCAATGGGGCGGCCGGTGTAGTTTTCGGTAGGATTTCCCGCCCATCGCCGGTTTGGGCTTGCCCCTGAACCCGGTTTATGTCAGTATACCGCCGATTTTCACTTAAAAAAGGGAATATTGCCATGAGCACCGTGATCGAACTGGAATATGAAGGGGGCCAAAAGCTCAACGCCCGATTCGGCGACCACCTCGTGAAAACCGATCAACCGCCCGAAGACGGCGGCGAAGACACCGCCCCCACCCCGTCGGATCTGTTTCTCGCCTCCCTGGCCACCTGCGCCGGGCTGTACGCCTACAGTTTCTGCGAGTCCCGAAAAATCGATACGTCCCGGCTCCGCATCCGCGCCACCTGCCACTACGACGAAGACCAAAAGCGGTACACCCGCATCAGCACGGACATGACGCTGCCGCCCGAGTTTCCCGAACGGTACCGGAAGGCCCTGATCCGGGCCATGGACATGTGCTTCGTCAAAAAACACCTCCACCAGCCGCCGGCCTTCGAAATCGAGGCCCACTACTGATCCCTGGGCTCGGACCGCCGGTCCGGCTGGAAACGCCGCACGGATCGCCGGAACCCCTCCACGTCCGCTTCGCCGACGCCGGCGCCGCCGTACCGGAGCCGGACATAGCGATCGATGATCCCGCGGGCCGCGGATTCCAGATCCGGCCGCCGGCCCGCGATCCGGTCCGCGAAGGCCAAAGGCCCCTGATGGGGATCCCGCTCCAGCCCGACCCGGGCCAGCTTCCGGCAGAACGATGCGTAGATCTCCCGGACCGGATCGGCGGTTTCCCGGGGTTTACGGAAGATCCGGATGCCGAATCCCAGGGCGATCAGGGCAATGAGCCCGAAGGCCAGCATCAGGGCCCGGACCGGTCCCTTCCAGGACCGCAGATCGATGCCGATCTTCCGGAGCAGGGACTGCTGCTGTTCGAAGGCGTAGCCGGCGAACCACATGTCCCAGCCGATGTTGACCGCATCCCACCCGTCCCGGATCGCCCGCCACAGCCGGAAATCCTCGCCGAAACGGCCGCCGGCGAGAAAAGCGGGCGCCTCCCCCGGCGCGAGGGCCGCCGCCACCCCCCGCTCGATGCGATCCGGGGCCACGGCGGCCGTCGGGTCCACCCGGACCCACCCCTCCGCTTCCAGATAGACCTCCACCCACGCATGGGCGTCGGACTGCCGGACCGTGACGTAGCTGCCGTAGGGGTTCCGGGTTCCGCCCTGGTAGCCCCCCACCACCCGGGCCGGCACATCGGCGGCCCGCATCAGGAAGGCGAAGGCGGACGCATAATGTTCGCAGTAGCCCCGCCGCGTATCGAACAAAAAGCTGTCGATGGGGTCCGCGCCCAGGGTCGGGGGGGAGAGCGTGTAGACGAAATTCTCCTCCCGGATGGTTCGAAGGGCCGCATCCACGATCTCCCGGGGATCGTCGCCCCCTTGGGTCCACCGCCGGGCCAGGTCGCGGCTCCGGGGATTGCCCCCCTCGGGGAGTTCCAGGGCCGCCGCCCGGTCCCGCCGGTGGGCCGGCCCCGTGTTGTAGGTCATGAGCGAGGTGAGCCGGTAGTGGAGCTTCCGGCGGACCTTTCCCCGCCGCATCAGGGTGTAGTCCGGGAACAACCGCGCGATGTCGGGGTCCGTGGCCGGCAGATCCAGGGCGAAAAGCCACCGATCCCGGTGCGGCGCCAGCCCGATGGTGTAGGTCGCCGGGTCCTCCCCTTCCAGCGGGTCCATGGGCACGGGGGCCCGCAGCTTCCATCGCCAGCTCCGGCCGTCGAAATCGTAAAACACGATCCCCCGCCAGTACAGCCGGCGCCTTTCCGGTACCGCCCCCTGGAACCGGGCCTGAAACGCGATCTCGTCGCTCTGGACCATCCGGGAGACCCCGCCCGGGCTCATCGTGTCGGAAAACCCGGACGTGGCCTGGGAATCCTGGGGCACGCCCCACAGGCTGCCTTGTATTCGGGGAAACAGAAAAAAGAGGATGACCGTCAGGGGCAGGGCCTGGGCCATGATGATCCCCGACAGCCGAAAATGGCGGGACAGGGCCCCTTCCGGATGGTTCAGCCGGATGAGCACCGACGTGGTGACCAGCACGGAAAGGCCCATGTACAGCGTCATGGCCAGGTTTTCGTAGACGAAGAGGCTGGTGATGACGATGAAATAGGCCAGAAACGCGGTGACCATCCGGTCCCGGTGGGAGGCCATCTCCAGCGGCTTGAGGCCGGCCATGACCGCCAGCAGCCCGGCGAAGGCGTCCCCGCCCAGGGTATGGCCGAAGGAAACCATGGCGCCAAAGATTCCGGCCAGGGTCAGCCCGGTCCGCGTCCATTGGCCGGGCCGGCGCCAGCCGTACTTCGCCGCCAGCACCCCATACCCCCACAGCCCGCCGCACCAGATCACGATCCAGGGCGGCAGCCGCAGCGCATGGGGAAAGAGGGCCGCCGCCAGGGCCCCGATGACCGCCGGCGCCTGTCCGGCGTCGGACTTCACGGACGGTCCTCCGGGCGGCCGTATCGGGCCAGGGCCCGCAGACATTCGTGCTTGTGGGCCTCCCCCCAGTCCGGGGCCACTTCGACGCCGGGAAGCCGCAATCCGTAGAGGAGATGGCGGCGATGGGCGTCGAGGACCATGTGGCAGAGCCGGGAGAGGCGGTCTTCGGCATCTTTTTCCCGCAAGCGCCCCCAATCCAGTTCCACGGCCGCCCCCCGCTGGGCCGTGAACCGCTTGGTGAAGAGACCCTGCCCCTGGGAATAGGTCTTCCAGGAGACGTGCTGGAGGGGATCCCCCGGCTGGTAGGGCCGCAATCCCTGGAAATCCTCCGATCCCGGCCCCATGGGCCGGGTTCCCTCCTCGCCGGTCGCCGACGGCCCGTCGGTGAGCACCAGGGGACCCGCCAGGGGCCGCGGATAGACCAGGCATTCCGCCGGCAGGTTCAGCCGGGCCCACGAGCGGAAGAGGCCCAGCGGATAGCGGGTGCTGACGGTCAGCAGCCCCGGTCGCAGAACGCCCCGGGCCAATGCCTTCCGCTTCAGGACAACCATGGCGTCGGCCCCCGGCGCCAGATCCTGCTGAATCTCCGGCGTTTCCGGGAAGTTGAACCGAACCGCCGGCCGGACCGGTTCCTCGGCCCGCACCACGAACCTGAAGGCGGCCGTCTCGCCGGCGAACACCGGCCGGGACCGCACCGAGAGAACCGTCAGCCCGGACAGATTTCGGACGGTATAAAGGATGGACACGAAGGTCATGCTCCCCAACAAAAAGGTCAGCAAAAACCCCAGGTTGTTGTTGTAATTGAGGGCGCCCAGGAGCATGGCGGTCAACACCGCGATGAACAGAAGACCGAATCGGGTGGGCAGGACGTAGACATTGCGGCGATGGAGGGCCGCCGGAAAGGAAAGGACCGGCGGCGTTTTGCCGAATTTACGCCCGATGGGTTTGAATGGGGACCATTCCATGGAAATGATGTTAGACTCCCGCCGCCGACGCTGTCCAGTGATTTTCCGTCAAAGGTTCGATAAGTTATGAACTTACAGCGGAAAGGACCTCATGTCAATGCCGCCGACGCGTCAAAACCTTGAGGCCCCCGATACCGACCATTAAAACCTTGATTGTCGAACGGCGATGATCTAAGCTGAATTGCTGATTACAGCGATAACGCGCCTGAATCCGGAAAGAACCGAAAACCAAACTTAAGGAGGCAATCCCATGACAAAACGCTGTCTTTCCATCCTGCTGGCCCTGGCCCTGATCCCGCTGATGCCCGCCGCGGGGATGTCCGCCCCCCGGGGGACCCTGCGGGTGGCCACCACCACCATGCCCAACGCCATCGACCTGCCCATGGGCGCGGAGCGAAACGCCCATAACGTAGCCTGGCAGATGTACAACGCCCTCACCTGGATCAACGACGAGGGCAAGGTCGTGCCGGCCCTGGCCGAGAGCTGGACCGTGTCCCAAAACGGTACGGAATACACCTTCAAACTGCGTGAAGACGTCAAGTTCCACAACGGCGAGGCTTTCAACGCCAACAGCGTGGTGGCCACCTGGGAGCGGGGCAAGCAGGACAAGATGCAGTGGAAGGAAAAGTTCGCCCTGGCCAAATATGTTCAGAAGGTGGACGAATACACCGTCAAGATCGGCACCGAGGGCCCCAGCCCGTTGCTGCTGAGGGTCATCGCCGAATACTGGGCCATGATACCGCCCCGGTATTACCAGCAGATGGGGGAAAACGGCTTTCTCAATCGTCCCATCGGCACCGGCCCCTTCATGTTCAAAGAGTGGAAAAAGGGCGACCGGATCATTTTCGAGGCCAACCCCGATTACTGGGAAACGGGATACCCCAAGGTTAAGGAACTCATTTTCCGGCCCATTCCGGAATCGACCACCCGGATGGCCGCCATCCAGACCGGCGAAGTCGATCTCGTCACCCGGCTCAGCTCCGAGGAGGCCGAGGTCCTGAAATCCGTCCCCGAGGTCAAGATGATCAATTATCCGGTGGATCGCGTCTACTACATCGCCTTCAACAACCTCACCTCCGGAAAAGGCAAACCCACCGAAAGCCCGCTGGTCCGGAAGGCCATGAACTATGCGGTGGACGTCCAGGCCATCATCGACGCCCTGTTCGACGGCTACGGCCGGCAGGCCATCGGCCTGATCACGCCGGGCGACTGGGGATACGACGAAGAGATCGAACCCTTCGGCTACGACCCAACGAAGGCCAGGGAACTCCTGGACGCCGCGGGTCATCCGGACGGCTTTTCCATGGGGTTCGCCTGCCCCTCGGGCGCCTACACCAATTTCGAGCAGGTCTGCGAAGCCATCCAGGGCTATCTGGGCGCCGTGGGCATCGAAACCGACCTCAACCTGATGGAATCGGGGAAATACTGGGATCTGGAAGGCAAGAAGCAACTGCCGCCGCTCTTCGGCGACTCCTGGTCCGAGGCCACCGGCGAGGCCCTGCCCCGGCTCAAAGGCGCATTAGGCGGCATGGACGCCAGCTTCTCCGCCTGGTCCGACCCCAAAATCAAGCGACTGCTGGCCGAGATCGGCCAGACCGTGGACGACGAGGCCCGGGCCAAACTCTATGTGGAACTCCAGCGTTACATGCAGGAGAACCCGCCCTTCATCTATCTCTACGAACCGGTCACCTTCGAGGCCATCAACCCCAAGGTCAAGGATTACCGGCCGCGGGCGGCGGAGAATTATTATTTGAAATATACGTCCATCGAATAGTGGGATTTTTTGATAAATAATCTATCCGCGTGTAGGGGCGAAAAATTTTTCGCCCCTATACACTTTGATCTTATTTTCATGCCAATAACACGTCCATGCAGCGCTATATCCTCTCCCGCCTGATCCAGTCCCTGCTCATCCTGTTCGGGGTGCTGCTGATCGTCTTCTTCATGCTCCAGCTGACCGGGGACCCCGTCTCTTTGATGGTATCCCGGAACGCCACGCCGGATCAGGTGGAGCGGGTCCGGGAGGAGATGGGGTTCAACCGGCCCATGGTCGTCCAGTTCGCCGATTTCATGGCCGGGGCCGTGGTGGGGGATTTCGGCATGTCCCTCCGCCACCGGCGGCCGGCCATGAAGCTGATCCTGGAGCGATTGCCCGCCACGGTGGAGCTGGCCGCGGTGGCGCTGTTGATGGCCATGGCCATCGGCATTCCTTTGGGGCTTCTGGGGGGCTCCAATCCCGGCGGGTTCTGGGACACCCTCTGCCGGCTGGCCGGTCTCATCGGGCAGACCATCCCCAATTTCTGGCTGGCCCTGATTCTCATTGTCTTCTTCTCGGTGGGCCTCGGCTGGTTTCCCACCTTCGGCCGGGAGACCTTCACCGTCTTCGGGATTCCCCTGCCCACCCGGTCGGTGGTGCTCCCCGCCTTCGCGCTATGCCTGTTCACCACCGGCCAGCTCGTCCGGTTCACCCGGGCGGCGGTGCTGGAAATCAAAAGCGAGGATTACGTCCGCACCGCCTACAGCAAGGGCATCGGGGACCGGCAAATTTACATCCGCCACATTCTGCGCAACGCGGCCATTCCGCTCATCAGCATCATCGGGGTCCAGTTCGGGTATCTTCTGTCGGGTTCCATCTACATCGAAACTATCTTTTCCTGGCCCGGCATCGGCAACCTGCTGGCCGAGGCCATCGGGAACCGGGACTTCGCCCTGGTCCAGGCCATCGCCTTTTTCGCCAGCCTGACGGTGGTGACCCTCAACCTGCTGACGGACATCGCCTACGGACTGGCGGACCCCCGAATCCGGTATGGAGACTGACCCTCCCATGACCGACGCCCGCGCCGACGCCACCGGCCTGCTGGTCGACGAGACCCCGGAACGAACCCTCCGGCAATCGCTGATCTATGTGGCCCGGCTTTTCTGGCGGGACAAAACCGGCCTGGTGGGGCTGATCATGTTCCTGACCGTGGTCTTTTCCGCGATCTTCGCCCCCTGGCTCGCGCCTTACGACCCGCTCCACCAGGACCTGCGGGCCGCCAAAACCCCCCCGGCGTGGACCGAAGAAGGCACGCTCGACCACCCCCTGGGCACCGACAACCTGGGCCGGGACATCCTCTCCCGGATCATCTACGGCAGCCGGGTCTCCCTCACCGTGGGGTTTTTCGGGGTCCTCATCGCCTGCGGCCTGGGGCTGACCATCGGGCTTATCTCCGGCTACGTAGGGGGCCGCGCCGACAACATCATCATGGGCGGCGTCAACCTCATCCTCTCCCTCCCCTACCTCGTCTTCGTGGTCTTCATCGCGGCCATCCTGGGCCGGAGCCTGCTCATCGTGATCCTGATCTTCGGGTTCACCGACATCCCCATCTTTGTCCGGATCACCCGGGGGGAAGTGCTCCGGATCCGGGAATCGGGGTTCGTGGAGGCGGCCCTGAGCATCGGCGCCAAAAAGCGCCGGATCATCTTCCGCCACATCCTCCCCAACCTCATCGGGCCGCTCATCACCATCGCCACATTCGAGATGTCGGCCATGATCTTCTACGAGGCCGGCCTGGGATTCCTGGGGCTGAGCGTGCCTCCCAGCGTGCCGAGCTGGGGCAACATGCTGGCCGGGGGCCGGAAATACCTGACCATCTACCCCTGGATCGCCACGGTGCCCGGACTGGCCATCGTCTTCACCGGCCTGGGGATGAACCTGCTGGGCGACTGGCTCCGGGACGTCATCGATCCCCGTCTGCGGCGGGTGAAAAAATAACATGCCCACGATCCTGTCCGTCAGGGACCTCCACCTGCGCTTCCACACGTTCGACGGCGTGGTCCACGCCTTAAACGGCGTCACCTTTGATGTAGAAGCCGGGGAAACCCTGGCCATCGTGGGGGAAAGCGGATCAGGCAAGAGCGTGACCCTGATGTCGCTGCTCCACCTCCTGCCCATGCCCCCGGCCCGGATCGCGGGCGGGGAGGCCCTGTTCCATGACGACGACGAGCCGGTGGACCTGCTGACCCTCTCCAGGGCCGACATGCACAAAGTCCGCGGCGCCCGGATCGGCTACATCTTCCAGGACGCCCTCAGCGCCCTCAACCCGGTGATGACCGTGGGACGCCAGATCAGCGAATCCCTCGTATCCCATCTGGGGCTGGATGCCGAGGCCGCCAAACAACGGGCCATCGACCTCCTGGACGATGTGGGCATCCCGGGCGCCAGATCCCGCTATCGGAACTACCCCCACCAGTTTTCCGGCGGCATGCGCCAGCGGGCCATGATCGCCATCGCCATCGCCTGCAACCCCCGGATCGTCATCGCCGACGAACCCACCACCGCCCTGGACGTGACGGTCCAGGCCCAGATCGTGGAACTGGCCAAACGACTCCAGGAAAAACGGGGCATGACGGTGGTCTGGATCACCCACGACCTGGGGGTGGTGGCGGGCATCGCCGACCGGGTCCTGGTCATGTACGCCGGATGCCCGGTGGAAATCGCCCCGGTGGACGACCTGTACGAATCGCCCCGCCACCCGTACACCCAGGGACTGTTGGGCGCCCTGCCCCGGCTGGACGACCGGTCCCGCCGGGACCTGGCCAGCATCGAAGGCGCGCCGCCGGACATGATGGAGGCGCCCCGCCACTGCCAGTTCGCGTGGCGGTGTCCCTACGCTTTCGAGCGATGCTGGGAGGCCGTGCCGCCCCATTACCCGGTCGGCGACGGCCATACGACCCAGTGTTTCTATGACCTGGAAAACGGGAGGCCCCGGACCGATGGCTGATCCCATCCCACAGGACGCTCCCGACACCGAACCGGATGTTCTCGTCCGCGTGGCGGGCCTCAAAAAACACTTCCCCATCATGCGGGGCCTTATCTGGCAGCGGCGGGTGGGCGCGGTGCGGGCCGTGGACGATGTTTCCTTCGACATTCGGCGGGGCGAGACGTTGGGCGTGGTGGGGGAAAGCGGGTGCGGCAAATCGACCACGGGCCGGGCCATTCTCCAGCTGCAGCGGCCGTCCGCCGGAAAGGTTTTCCTTGGCGATCAGGAGCTGACCGCCCTGCCCGAGCCGGTTCTGCGGAAGCTGCGGCCCCGGATGCAGATGATCTTCCAGGACTCCTACGATTCCCTCAACCCCCGCCAATCGGTGGGCCGGATCATCGCCGAACCCATGGTCATCCACGGCGATCAGAACGGGACCCTCTCCAGACAGCATATGCGGGACCGGGTGGCGGAACTCCTCGACCTGGTGGGGCTCAACCCCAACCATATCTCCCGGTTCGCCCACGAGTTTTCCGGCGGGCAGCGCCAGCGGATCAACATCGCCCGGGCGTTGTCCCTCAACCCGGAGTTCATCGTCTGCGACGAGCCCATCTCGGCCCTGGACGTCTCCATCCAGGCCCAGGTGGTCAACCTCTTCAAGGATCTCCAGCGGCGACTGGGGCTTACCTATCTGTTCATCGCCCATGATCTGAGCATGGTCCAGCACATCTCCGACCGGGTGGCGGTGATGTACCTGGGCCGCATCATGGAACTGGCGGACCGGGACGCGCTATTCGACGACGCGCTGCACCCCTACACCCAGTGCCTCATGTCGGCGGCGCCCATCCCCGATCCGAAAAAAGAGCGGGACCGCCGCCGGGTCACCCTCACCGGCGAGGTCCCCAGTCCGGCCCATCCGCCGCCGGGATGCGTCTTCCACACCCGGTGCCCCATCGCCCAGGACATCTGTTCCGACAAGACGCCGGAATACCGGGAAGTCCTGCCCGACCACTACGTGGCCTGCCATTTCGCCGACGGACAGGGCGGCGGCCGCATCCAGGAAGCCTGACGACGGCCATAGCAGATCCGAATTGAGTGGGTCTGAATAGAATGCGGCGGTGCATCGCCGCCGGGCGGAATTGGAGGGATTTAGGGCGTCTCCGGCTCGCTCCCGTTGTCTTCGCTGCTCATGGGAACCAGCTTGAACCGCCGGTTGAACTGAACAGCCATGCCCTCGTCCTCGGTCCGGACCACGACGCCGGAGACCTTGATGAGGGTGCGCCGCCCGTCCATCTTCTTCAACTCGTCCAGAGGCAGCACCAAGTCGATGGCGACCTCCGTTCCCTCCGCCAGCAATTCTTCGGTTTTGAAAAAAGCGCCCCCGGAACAAACGTTGCGGGTCTCCAGGGCCATCACCCCTTCCCCTTCTTTCTCCTCTGAGACATGAACCTGAGAGGGAAGGCCGAGCCCGAAACGCTCCAAACGCCGGTGTTCACTCTTTGCTGTCTTCATATGGTCTTCTCGCTGTCGGAAAAAAATTGGTGGTGACTGACATTCGCTCATAAAACCGAGCCGCTTGACCGTAATTCTTATTACAAAGGGCCTCGGGCTGTCAAACAGAGTTTTCAAAACCGGCCGCTCCGGCGCTCGCACCCCGCCCCCCATCACGCCCAACAGGTACACAAACCCCTGTTGTTTTTAAACGGTTTTTGTTATTCGTTCTTCTCGGCATGGCTCGACCAGGTCACGACGCCCCTTATAAAACCTTCGCAAAGGTCGAAGATCGGGCCGCCGCCCTGGCGGAGACCATGGCTCATTCAAGTCGAACATCCGCGCCGCCTTGGGTTGAAACCCCAGGCTGAACCCATAAAACCGGCTGGAAGCCGGTTATGGCTGTCGTGGCATAGATGGCGGTTTGCAATCCGAACCGGCTTTGAGCCGGTTTTTTCTATTGTCGTTGGGCTTTTAAAACAAGATCCAAAGCTTCTTCCAATATCCGGTCTTCATCCACTTTCCCGGACAATTCCTCATCGGTGTACATGCCTTCAAAGGCTTCAAGGGAAGCGTACTTCAGGGCGATGGGATAACTTTCTTTTACCGCCATTGCGATTTCATCGGGCTGCAAATAAAAGCCGCCGGACTTCCGCCGCTTGTTGATCTTATTGATTTGATAAACCGAATTAAAGATCGATGTCTCCCATGACCGGGTCGTGCGCTTTTCCGCGTGCTTTTTGATCAAATGGAGGATCAGAATCTCCAGAAAACCGCCGATCTTGTTGATCTTGTCGTCCCGGCTCATCTCCTCCATTTCCCCGAGCAGCACCAATGCGTCCGCATAACGGCCCTCTTCAATGCAGGATCTCAATTCAAAAAGTTCTTCCATTCCTCACTCCGCATGGCCATGCCGATATGGCCGGAACCGGCTTTCAGCCGGTTTTCTTGATTCAGCCTCGGAATTCATTCCGAGGCGATGCAATCAGGATAGATGGACACCATCCCATACAAGCCCCTGGAAACATCTGTTTTTATATTCCAGATCGAAAAATGAATCAAGGAATGATTGGCCTACGAAAAAGCCGCATTCCACGGCAACTGGAACACGGCCTCTCTTGTTTGCATATGTTGACGAGGATCACGCCACCTTCCGCCGCCCCACCACGTTGCCCCGCCGTCCGACCACCACCTCTTCGAAGGGGATCTCCCGGCCGGCATCCTTCATCGCCTTTTTGACGATCATGGGCAGGGCCGAGCAGCAAGGGACTTCCATGTAGACCGAAGTGACGCTTTTGAGCCCGGCCGTTTTGAAAATCTGGATGAACTTTTCCACGTATTCGTCCACGGCGTCGAATTTGGGGCAACCCATCATCACCACGC
>CAZZBE010000004.1:0-57079 GCA_964652715.1 uncultured Desulfobacteraceae bacterium | reverse complement strand
ACCCGGCAATTCCCCTCATCCCATTAATCCAAACCGACCCCCCTGCAACCGGCATCTCCTTGTCGGTCGTCATTTCCACCATTTCCGGACCTGATGGACGACCGCACACCAATATCGCCTCATGCTGAGTTGCGGCATCCGGGGCAATTGACCCTCAAGATGGACCCGATAAAGGCTGCCGGTAGCATAAAAAAAAACAAGAGGTCTATATCGGGGGGGTTCCGGGAGCTAACAATTCCCTAACAAAAGGCGTCTATCCTGATCGGGTTAAAATCTACCGTCTTGACCGCCAGACCATATTTGAGGCGCAAGACGGCAGATAACACCCTGCTGTGATTTCGCCAGGACGGCCTCCTGCCGGGGTTGCGGCGGACGGACCCGAACCCGGTGGTCCCGAAACCTTTTCAGGGACCGCACAGGAAGAGAAAGAAGGGCAGGTAGAGCGCATGATACGGAAGTCTATGGGCGTGATGGCATTTCTGGGCCTGTTTTTGGCAGGGCTCGCACACGGCGCGGACGATTCGGTGGGTCAAATCGTGGAGGTCCGCAACGATGTCCGGATCACCCGGCTGACGGGCCGAACCATCGCGGCGAAAGTCGGATCGGCGCTTTTTCCCGGAGACGCCATTGCCACGGGAGAAAAGAGCGCCGCCGGCTTCTCCCTCGGCGCGGGCGGTTATTTTCAGATGGGCGAACGATCCGAGGCGACCATCGACGAGTTGTCCGGGCTGGAAGGAGAGGGCGACGATCAGCCGGTCTTGCAGCAGGCGCTGGGGTATTTGCGGTCCCTGATCTCCGTAACCGGCGGCGACGCACAGCCGGTGGTCCATACGGCGACAGCGGTCATCGGCGTTCGCGGGACGACGTTCGAGACCATTGTCTCTCTTGGCGGTGAAACAGCAGTCCTAGTGGATGAGGGCGTCGTGGAACTGGACAACGAGAGGGATGTCCGCGCGATCAATGCCGGCGAGATGGCCGAACTCGACGCATCGACCGAATCGGTGACCGCTAAACCGGCGCCGCCGAGAGCGGAACGGGACTGGAACCGGTGGCGGGACGCGCGGAGGTCGGAACTGATCCCCAAAATTCCGGGGATCCTTGAACGGTATCGGGAGCGCGTCGAAAAATGGACAGGGCAGTACACCGATCTGCTGGCCGGGGTGCGGGAAAAGCACAACGGCCTTTCCGACGCCGTTGGCGCGGTGAGAACAGCAAAGCGGCGTCGAAACGCGGATGAGATCCGGTCGGCCATCGACGTTTTAAAGGACCGGCGGAACCGTCTTTTCGCCACCCTCAAGGATGCCCGCCGCCGCATGAACCGATTCAAAACCATCGGCCGGCAGGTGAGGAAAGTCGGCGTGTTCTCCTGGCGTCATCGCTCTGCCTTTGACGACGACACCCGCGAAACCATTGAGTCCCATCTTGCGTTTTTCAGACAAACCGGTCGAACCCTCAAGGCCGATACGCGATATTTGGTCCGGGATCTGAGAAAGACCCTGCGTGAGGCCCGACGAATCATGAGACAGGCGGAACGGCGGCATCGGCGGCTCGAAAAATTTCGGGGCGCAACATTGAGCGAATCCTTAACACTACGTTAACGCTACGTTAACAAACAAATGCTCTATACTTCGAAATAATGCGCGCACTGGCAACAGACAACGGTCTTTCCGGCGTATCAACGGCCGATGCCCGTTTTGAAACCATCCTCTCCTCAATGACCAGCCTCGTTCTTGAAGTCGGCGTTGACGGCCGCATCCTGTCCATCATCCCGACGCGATACGAATTCAGGCGCCATTCCCCGGAGACGCTGAAGGGCAAATCCCTCCGGGAGATTGTTCCCGGCGATAAGGCCGCCGATTATGAACGGCTGATCGGCCGCGTGCTGCTGGATCGATGCGCCGAACAATTGGAACTGAGCCTCCCCGGGCCGGAAGCGATCTGGTTCGACTGCGTCGTGTCGCCCCTGACCGACGAGACCGTGCTCGCGGTGTTGACGGACATCACCCACACCAAGGACCGGGAACGCTATTTCCAGTCCCTCATCGAAAAATCCTCCGACGTCATTGCGCTCATCGATGGGGAGGGCGTGGTTCGGTTCATGAGCCCTTCCGTGGAGCGGTTGACCGGGCGTCCGCCGCGGCAGTACCTGGACAAGCGGCTGGCGGCGTTCCTCCATCCGGACGACGAGGCGGTTCTGGGGGGCGTCCTCGCCTCGCTGGGGGCATCCCCTCCGGATGCGCCGCTGTTCGAGGTGCGGATCAGCCATACGGACAAACGGTGGATTCACATGGAGGCCTGGGCCACCCATCTCCTGGATGATCCGGCCGTCGGCGGGATCGTCGTCAATGGGCGCGACGTGACCGACCGAAAGCTAATGGAAGCGCGGCTCCAGCGCCGAATCGTCGTCGACGCCCTCACCGAACTGCCCAATCGGACACTGCTTTTCGACCGGTGCCGTCACGCCATCCAGCGGATGAACCGACGGCCGGATTACCGGTTCTGCCTGCTGTTCGTGGACCTCGACCGGTTCCGGAAAATCAACGAGAGCATGGGACGGGCCGCGGGCGACAACGTGCTGCGATGGGTCGGCGGCCGGTTAAAGCGCCACCTGCGGTCGGTGGACACCGTCGCCCGGTATGGCAGGGACGAATTCGTGGTCCTGTTGGACGAGGTCGAAGACGACCGGCACGCCCTGCGGGTCGCGGAGCGCATCCGCTCGGACCTGAACCGTCAAGTGGTCATTGATGGGCGCGAAGTGTTCCTGTCGGCCAGCATCGGCATCGCCTGCGGCGGTCCCCAATATCGGACCGCCGAAAACATCATCCGCGACGCGGAAACCGCCATGTACCAGGCCAAGGACGACAAGGATTCCGGGTACTGCGTCTTCCAGGGAAACATGCACGAGCGCACCGTGGCCATAATGCGTCTGGAGACGGATCTGAGAAAAGCCCTAAGCCGAAACGAATTCGTGCTGCTCTACCAGCCCATCGTGGACCTGAGAAACGGCGCGGTCGCCGGCGTTGAAGCCCTGATACGGTGGCGTCATCCCCGGCGGGGACTTCTCGCCCCTTGCGAGTTCCTGCCGCTGGCGGAAGAAACGGGCCTGATCGCGCCCATAGGGAACTGGGTCCTGCGCCAGGCCTGCCGCCAGGTTGTCGGGATGTTCCAACCGCGCCTGGCGGAGCGGCCTTTCATTCTGGGGATCAATGTTTCCGTAAAACAGCTGCTGTGGGGCCGCATGCCCGGCGAAATCGACGCCGTGCTCAGGGAAACCGGCTGCCCGCCGGAATGGGTGAAGCTGGAGGTGACCGAGAGCATCATGATGACGGACAGCGAACGGCTCCTCCCCCTTTTAAACCGCGTCAAGGATCTTGGGGTGCGGCTGGCCATCGACGACTTCGGCACCGGGTACTCTTCCCTGAGTTATCTTCACCGCTTCCCCTTCGACACCTTGAAAATCGACCGGTCTTTTCTCCAGGAGGTCCGATCCGGCGACGACAAACACGCCAAGATCATCGAGACCATCATGTCGTTGTCCGCCCATCTCGGGATGAACGTCATTGCGGAAGGCATCGAAACCCGACAGCAGCTCCGGCGTCTCAGGGAGGTGAAATGTCCCTATGGGCAGGGGTTTTATTTTTCACGGCCTATTCCGGCGACGGATCTCCCGATTTACAGGCCGGATTTGTCATTCCTCGCGCAGGGAGACGAGTAGGGGGAAAAGATGAATGTCGATACCAAAAACCACCAGCCCGAATTCTTTTCGGAATACGTCGTTCGGATGATCACGCAACGGAATCTGCCGCGGCTCGAAGACGCCGTCGGCCGGTCCGACATCGGGGTGCTCTGCATCGAGATCGCCGATTTCTATACCCTGGTGGGGATCAGCAGCGAAGAAACCGGACTGCGATTGATGGAGGCGGTCCGGGAGGCCGTTATCCCGTCGTTCGAAGCGGTTTTCGAAGGGAGCCGGATGATTTGCCAGGAGCGGGTGAAAGTCAACGAATTCACCCTTTTTTTCGTCCTGTCGGAAGGCCGCGTCGAAGATCTTGCGGCAACCGCCCTGTGCTTTCGCCTCCATCTTCGCGACGCTGTGGCCGCACGCGCCGATCTTACAGGAAACGGGATGTTCGACCTTCGGGTCGGGCACGCCTGGATCGGCAGGGAGCGGAAAAACGGGTTTTACCGGACCATCTTCAAGGCGTTCTGCGACGCCCAGCGAATGGCGGGGCGACAGCCAGATGCCCGCGACCCCGGTCTCCACCGCGATTTCGTCGGGATTCTCGAACATCAAAACCTGGATATTCGTTACCAGCCCATCGTTAATTTCGAAACGGGGGCCGTTTTGGGGTGGGAAGCGTTCGTCCGGGGACCCGAAGGCAGCCGGTTCCACGCCGCCCCCACTTTGTTCGCCTACGCAGAAGAAGTGGGCAAGGTGTTCGCGCTGGAGCACGCGTGCCGCCGGCTGGCCTTCGGGAACCTGGGCCCGATGGCCGACGGCCAGTCCCTTTTCATCAATATCCACCTTCAAACCCTCAATGACCCCGAATTCACGCCGGGCGCCACCCGGAATCTCGCTCGTTCGGCCGGTCTCCGGCCCGAGGACATCGTCCTGGAATTCGGCATCGGCCAGGGAGTCCGGGATTTCAACCTTCTCATGGAAAGCCTGGACCACTATCGGCGCCAGGGGTTCCGGATCGCCGTGGACGATGTGGGGGGCGGTCATTCGAGCATCCGTTATCTGTCCTACCTCAAGCCCGATTTTATCAAAACCGATCTCACCCTGACCCGGGGCATCGATTACAACCCCATCAAACGCATCATGGTGGAGAGCTTCGCGACTCTGTCGGAAAAGATCGGTTCGAAGGTCATCGCCGTGGGCATTGAAACCGACACCGAACTGTCGTGTCTGACCTCCCTTGGGGTCCACTGCGGCCAGGGGTACTGTCTGGGTCGTCCGGCCCGCCCGAAGTCCGAAAAACCCATTCAATTGCCGCCCAGAATCTCGGCCAATGAAGCCGCCGCGGGAGATATCAAATGCATGGCCCCCATCACGCATCTGGTGCAGGACGCCCTCCAGGTTCACCCCGACGACCGCATCCAGGACGTCAAAAACCTGCTGGCCGACAAGCCGCCCATGAGCAGCGTGGTGGTGGTCGACGGCAAGGGCCGCCCGGCCGGGTTGCTGATGAATTACAACCTCGACCGGAAACTGAGCACCCGGTACGGCGTCGCCCTCTACTACGGCCGGGAGGTGGCGCGGCTGATGGACACGGCCCCGCTGGTGGTCGAAAACGCCACGCCGGTGGAAGAAGCCGCCAAGGCGGCCATGAACCGGACGGATGAAAAGATCTACGACGACATCGTCGTCGTGGAAAAGGGGCGGGTCCAGGGGACGATTTCCGTTCAGAAAATGCTCGACACCCTGGCCAAAGTCCAGGTGGAGATGGCCAAAGGCGCCAACCCCCTGACCGGCCTGCCGGGAAACGTGGCCATTGAACAGGAGATCAACCGCCGGGCCGAGGAAAAACGCCCGTCGAGTTTTCTCTATGTCGATATCGACAATTTCAAGGTCTACAACGATGTGTTCGGGTTCGAAAACGGCGACCGGATGATCCTGTTCACGGCGACTGTGCTGAGGGCGGCCGCGGAAGCCGCGGGCATTGCCGGCGATTTCGTGGGCCACGTGGGCGGCGACGACTTCGTGGTCATCACCGGCAAAGTCGAGGCGGCGACCCTTTGCGAGGAGATCCTGAACCGATTCGCCGGGGGGGTCGGCGACCTGTATTCAGAGGAAGTTCGCGAGGCCGGCTGCATTTTCGGGACCGGCCGGGACGGCGTCAAACGGCGGTACCCCCTCGCATCCCTGTCCATCGGCGTGGTCTCCTGCCGGTTCCAGTCGCCCTTCAGCATGGAAGAGCTGAGTTGCCGGGTGGCGGAAGTCAAAAAATACGCCAAGTCGAAAGAAGGGAACGCCTATGTGTGCGACCGGCGGCGGCCGTTGGGGGACGACGACCATCCCAAAACGTCTATTCTCACGAGCTAAGCCCACGACAGCAGAAGCTCAAGCGTCGATATCGGTTTAGAGAAAAGAGAATTCCCATTTAACCGTGCAATTCGTCATACCTTGCCCAGAACACGCCTCGAATCGTTCAGGTGGAAACTATGCCCAATCAGGGGTAGAGCGTCAAGTCAAAAGAGGTCTATATCATTTTGAACAATATGAAATTTCAACTTTCAAATTTCTATTACAGGACCCTGACATCTTTTGGCAATTATTGGCGTAACAATTTGATTTTACGATAAATAAAAATGGACATCGCTTTTTGTCATAACTCGTTGAAATCAAAAGAATCGGCATGTCCATTTTTCCAAAGAGTGTAAAGGTCCTGTATTAAGAAATGTTAGATTTTCGTTAAGCATCTAAAATTCATTGATCTCGATTCGCCATGATGATAGCCTTTCCATCTTCGACGGCAGTGAGACATGCTTGAAATATTCAGAGGAAATATGATGAAATCCAAGAGCAGCATCGCCCGCCGATATGGGGTAGCCGCCCTCACAACGTTTTTCAGCGCCTTGGTGACGCTGTTGATTTTGGTGGGGGCGTGTTTCATACTCTATCATCATCAGTCTGCGTTGGTTGCACTGATTATGGACGCCTACATGAAAAAGGCCAATGCTATCATCGAAGACCAGAATCAAGAAAGACGCGCGATGCTTGCCCGGATGCTCACTGTGCAAAATCGGGTCGCAGCCGACATGTCCGCACCGTTTCTATTTAATCTGGACGCAGATGGTTTAACAACAGCGTTGAGGCCATTGATGGAAATGGATCAGATCAAAGGGATCGAAGCAACAGATGATATGGAAAAACCATTTTGCGCCTTGTGGAAAGAGGATGATGTCAGAACAGGCAAAGTGATGCCACACTCCAAGATCTTTGACGAAAAATTGTCCTTTAAATCCGATGCCCGTTATAGAGACCAATTCATGGGCGCCATTCGCATCTATTATTCAGACGAAAAATTCACACAGAGATTGCAGAAGGACAGGGCTAAGACAGAAGCAGAAATCCATGAGCTTAGAGAGAACGTCAGCCGTCGAATCTATAAAGAAACGATCAACCAAATTGGCGCAGTCGGTCTTATCGTTGCAGCCCTCGTGATCACGAACATTGTCTGCCTGCGGGTTTTTGCCATAAGGCCGCTGAAACGCATCATCGGCGAGCTTCGCAGGGGGGCGAAGACACTATGCGAAGCCGGGGTCAGGATGGGAGAGCGAAGTGCCATATTGGCTGAAAATGCCGCCCGCCAGGCCGGCGCGGTTCAGGAAACATCGGCTTCCCTTGAGGAGATCGCCGCCAGCAGCGCTCAGTCATATCAACTGACCGCCGGCGCTGAAGCGCTGATGAATGAAAACCTGGATAAGTCGGCGCAATCCCTCGCGGCGCTCGTGGATTTGTCAAAACGAATGACGCGGATTGAGCGCGACAGCCAGAAAATGGAACAAATCATGTCGAGCGTAGACGACATTGCATTTCAAACGAATCTTCTGGCTTTGAACGCGGCCGTGGAGGCGGCCAGGGCCGGTGAATCGGGCAACGGGTTCACGGTGGTTGCTGAAGAGGTTCGCCAACTTGCCAAAAGGGCGGCTGACGCATCCAGGAATACGCAGGCGCTTTTGAGCGAAACCATTCGTCAGGTGGGCGAGGCGGTTGGTTCGATCAACCGGATGAATCGGGATTTCGAAGGGATTGTTGAATCGTCTTCCATCATCGGGGAGAAATCCGACGCGATAACCCAGTCAAGCAAAGAACAGTCCTCGGTGATCAGCGCCGTCAGTTCGACGGCTGGCGATATTGACCGGATGGCGCAACAGGTCGCAGCCATCGCGGATGAATCATCCGAGGCGTCAGTTGCCTTGAATGAGCAGGTTTCGGCGTTGAACACCATCATTTACCATTTATCGGTCATCATCCACGGAAATGGCAGACGAAACGGAAGAGAAAATGCCTTGATGCCCTTTCAAGCGATTTCTCATAGTGAGCGGTATGAGCCGACTGAAATAAAAGGAGAGGATAGATGATAAAAAACGTGTGGTTTGTATTCGCCCTGCTTTTCATTGTTGTTTGGTGTCCGGCAGCCGTTTTTTCCGAGACCATTTCACTGCACGCTGATGAATGGTGCCCGTACAACTGCCAACCCGGCGCCGAAAAACCGGGATACATGGTCGAGATTGCACAGTCAATTTTTCGTCCGCTTGGTCATATGATCGATTACGAGACTACCAATTGGTCCAGGTCAATCATGTTGGCGCGTGCAGGCAGGATTCACGGCATCATCGGAGCGTCGAAATCCGAGACGCCCGATTTAGTATTTCCGGACATTGAAACCGGATATGCCGGCGGGGCCTTTTTTATTCGCAGAGGGTTCGGGTGGCGGTACGCGGGGGACAAATCTCTGGATGATGTCGCGCTGGCCGTGATTCAGGACTATGGGTACGGCCGACTTGACGATTATATTGAAACCCATCGCAACACACCACGCGTAATAACAACGGCTGGGGAAAACGCGCTTGAGTTGAATATTAAGATGTTGCTGAAGGGTAGAGTCGATGTGGTGCTGGAAACCGAGGCAGTCTTTCGAAATACCGCCTCCGAGATGGGTGTGATGGACCGGTTGGAATTCGCAGGCAGCGATGGGGAAACCGGCGAGCCCAATTTCATCTACATCGCTTTTGCGCCGAACAATCCAGATTCTCTCCGTTACGCCAAGCAGTTGAGCCGCGGCATTCGAGAGCTGAGGAAGTCGGGGCAACTGGCGGATATTTTGAAGAAATACGGGCTTAAAGACTGGCGCAGCGAATGACTTTTCTGTATATATTTACGATCTGACCACCCGCCAGGACGCCGGGTCGTTAACCGAAAACTGGGCTTTCACTGAAATCCCCAAGCCATGCCATTTCAAGCCGATGTGAAATTATGGCGCAGCAAGGGCAAGGCGGCAGTGGATTTCGTCATTGAAACCGCCAGCGGTCTCGCAGGACTGGAGGTCGAAACCGGCCCGCTCCGGGCGCCGAAGGTCAGCCGATCGTCGAGGAGTTTCATCGACGCTTATGCGCCGGAAAGATTCGCTGTTCTCAACAGGGACCTGTCCGGGCAAGATCAGTTGGGAAAAACCCATGTGTCGTTCATTAAGGCGGGAGAACTGGCGGGGTGGTTGGCGGAGGCGCCTGGATAGATAAAGCCCCCCTCTTCATTCCAAAAAAGAAAGAGGGGGGCAGGGTAGGGGAAGTCTCGGAACGATGGGGGAAGGAGCTGGGCTTTATTTCCCCCCGAACGCGTCTTCTTCAATCTCCACCGCCGCCGCATTCCCGTTCAAAATGGCGATCATCTTCCCGGTGGTCGCCGGCAGCATGGTATTGATGTAGTATTCGGCGCTCTTGATCAGGCCGCCGTAGTAAATGTCGTCCTTTTTCTTTTTTCCCAGCTTGGCCTTGGCGATGGCGGCCCGCCACAGGAGCATCCAGGCGGTGACCACGTCTCCCGTCACTTCCATGAAGGGATGGGCGTAGGAAAAGGCGGTGAGCATCTGGGGCGACATGGCGATGGCGCCCATATGCATGCCCACTTCGCCCAGCTTGTTGACGGCCTTCTGGAATTTCTCGGCCAGCTCTTCCATGCCGTGTTCCCTGGCCGAGGCGATGGTCTTGTTCATCTCGCCCAAAAGGTCCATGACCGGCTTTCCCTTGTTCATGCCCAGCTTCCGGCCCAAAAGGTCCATGGCCTGGATGCCGTTGGTGCCTTCGTAGATCTGGGTGATGCGGCAGTCCCGCAGGAGCTGCTCCTGGGGGTATTCCTTGATGTAGCCGTACCCGCCGTAGACCTGGACGCCCAGGCTGCACATCTCGAAGGCCCGGTCGGTGACGTACCCCTTGGCCACCGGGGTGAGGAGTTCGATGAGCCCCTGCCAGTACGCCTGCTCGTCGGCGTCGTCGGTGGTCTCCTTGCGGTCTTCGCAATAGGCCATGTAATAGAGGATGCTCCGCATCCCTTCCACGTAAGCCTTCATGGTCAGCAGCATCCGCCGCACGTCGGGGTGCTGGATGATGGGGACGGCCGGGGCGTCGGGATCCTTCATGTGGAGGAGACTCCGGCCCTGGATCCGCTCCCGGGCGTAGTTGAGGGCGTTGAGATACGACGCCGAGGCGCAGGCGAATCCCTGCATGCCCACCAGCAGCCGGGCTTCGTTCATCATCAGGAACATGGCCCGCATCCCCTTGTTCTCCTCGCCCAGCAAAAGGCCCTTGCACTGGCCCTTGCTGCCCAGGGAAAGGGAGCAGGTGGAATTGCCGTGGATCCCCATCTTCTCTTCGATGCCGGTGCAGACCACGTCGTTGAAGTCGCCCATGGACCCGTCTTCGTTCACCCAGTATTTGGGCACGAGAAACAGCGAAATCCCCTTGGTGCCTTCCGGCGCGCCCTCGATTCGGGCCAGGACCGGGTGGATGATGTTCTCCGCCAGGTCGTGCTCGCCGGAGGAGATGAAGATCTTGGCGCCGTTGATAGAATAGGCGCCGTCGTCGTTCTTTTTGGCGGTGGTGGTGAGGGCCCCCACGTCGGACCCGGCTTCCGGCTCGGTCAGCAGCATGGTGCCGGTCCATTTGCCGGTGTACATGTTCTTGAGAAACATCTTCTTCTGGAGGTCCGTGCCGAAGGCGTCCACCAGCTTGGCGGCGCCGTGGGTGAGGCCGGGGTACATCATGAAGGCGTAGTTGGCGCCGTTGAAATAGTCGCTGGCCGCCAGGGCCACGGTCTTGGGCATGCCCTGACCGCCCCATTCCGGATCTTCGGGCATGGCCAGCCATTCCCCCTCGACGAAGAGGTCGTAGGCCCGGTAAAAGGGCTCGGGCACGGTCACCTTGCCGTCCTCGAACCGGCATCCTTCCTCGTCCCCGACCTTCTGGGTGGGCAGGATCTCTTTGATGGACAGGTTCCGGGCCTCGGTGACGATCATGTCCACCACCTTCTTGTTGAACTCCGCGAACTTTTCGTGCTGGCTCAGGTCGGCGACCTGAAACTGTTCATGGAGGACGAAATCGACGTCTCTTCGATCTGCGATGACTTGTGCCATGGTGATGTTTCTCCTTATGGGTTTTCTGTGGTGTCCGAAGCGGCGCTCGCCCCTTCGGCGGCGTTGCTGTATTGGAACGGTTCGACAGCATCGATGTTGCCGATCCCGCGGATGAACAGGTCGATGAGGGGGTCCGCCATGGAGACAAGGTCGTATTTTCCCCCTGAATGGAGCCAGGTGTTGATGATCTCGTCCACGGCGCCCAGGATGTACCGCTTGACCAGGCTCAGGTAGAGGTCCTTGCGGATGGTTCCTTCGGCCTGCCCCTGCTCCACGATCTCGGCCACGATGTCCAAATACATTTTGGACATCTCCTTGATCTCCTTTTTGACCAGCCGGTTGTGCTGCCGGGTCACCGCTTGGTAGACCAGCGCCATATCGCGGTCCCGCTGAAATTCCTCCAGGTGACGCCGGATCAGGTTGCGCAGCTTTTCCACGGCGTTGACCCCCCGGCTCAACTCCTCCTGGAAGCCGGAGAAAACCTGCTTGGTCTTATAGGTGAAGAACTGGACGAGGATGTCGTCCTTGTTCTTGAAATAGAGATAGATAGTGCCGTCGGCGACCCCGGCCTCCCGGGCGATCTGCGATATCGTCGCCTGGTAGAAGCCCCGCTTGGCGAAGACCTTGATGGCGGCTTGTAAAATGAGCCCGTATTTGCTCCCGTTTGTCTTTCCTCTTGCGCTGATGACCGACCTCCGTGGGCGCCCACGCGGAACGCCGTCAAAATGAATGAGTATTCATTCATTAACAGGGAACGGATTTCCGTGTCAAGAAAAAAATGCGCCGGATTTATCGGCGCATCTCTTTTGGTTTCGATGGATTATGGTCGAAGAGGCGGGATTGGGGGAATTTTATGGGGATAAAACCACGATGAAGGAAGATTCAGTCCCCTGCCGCCGCCGTCAAAGACCGCCGGAAACGGGTTCCCTGACCACATAGATCGCGGCGCCCTCCACGGTGGCCCGGAGTTCGCAGAGTCCCTTGCGCGTCAGTCCGCCGAGCAGGTCCCGGACGGCCGCCAGGGGCAGGCCGGTCTCGGCCGCCGCTTCGGTGGCTGTGATCCGTCCGCCCTTGTCGGTCATCAACCGCAGCAGGATCTGTTCACTGTCCTCGGGCGTGCGCCGCTCCCGGGCCGTTTTTTGGACCAGCCAGTGAATGGCCCAGCCCGCCGCCGCCGCGTAAAAAACCGCAAGGGTCGCCAGAATGGAGGGTTTCTCCCGGGAATACCCGGTGATCAGATCGTAAATGCACCAGGCGACGACGCCGATGCTGAAAACCGCCGCCAGGGCCGCGAGAATTTTTTTGGAACTGTCTTTCATGGAATGCCGACCTTATTGATAATATAATGGATCAAAGAGGAGAGGCGGCGGTTGCTTTTTCAGCCCTGGAGGCCGCCCCCCTGAATACATAGACCAGATAGCCTTCGGATGTGACCTGGAGTTCGCCCATGCCGTCGCTGCAGAGTTTGTCCATATAGGCCTGGGCCTCGGCGGTGCTCAGATCGGTCTCGGCCGCGATCTCGAAGGGCGTGACCCGCCCGCCCCTGGCGGCGATCACCCGGAGGATCTCCCGCTCCATCCGCTGTTCGGCCCGCCTTTTGCCCCTTCTCCGGCTGTTCGCCGTCATGTATAGGCCGCCGAGGCCGGCGAGGGAGAAAAAGACCAGCAGTCCCACCAGAACCGACGTCTCGGTGTCCGACTCGCCGCCGATCAAATCGATGGAAGCGGAGACCACTAAAAAGGCGCTGAAGAGTACGATGACCACCCCCACAACCATCATTAACCGGTGCATATCCGCCCCTTTCTCTTTAGAACTTGATCCGGAATCCAGACCATCCCAAGGTTAAGCCACCAATATCACCCTCTAAAATCGGCTGTCAAGCCTGAAGGTCGGACGCGTCCGCCCCATGGGACACGGGCAGCGTCACCCGGAACGTCGATCCTTCTCCGGGCTCGCTGCGGACGGTGATGGTCCCGCCGTGGTGTTCGATGATCCGGCGGGTGATGGCCAGTCCCAGCCCGCTGCCCGCGGGGCGTCCCCGGCCGCTGCTTTTGATCTGATGGAATTTGTTGAAAATGGTGTCCTGATCCTCGGGGCGGATGCCGATGCCGCTGTCCTGGACCTCGAACCGGACCGTCTCCGGGTCGGACGCCAGCCGGATGGCGATGGCGCCGTCGTCGCTGAACTTGACCGCATTGGAGATGAGGTTGACCAGCACCTGGATCAGCCGGTCCCGGTCGCCGGAGACCGTCGGGGTCCCTTCGGGGAGGTCCAGGGAGAGGTCGATCCCTTTCTCCCGCATCAGGTGGCGGGTGGTGTGGACGGCGTCCCCGATTACCTCCTTGAGGTCCACCGGTCCGAACTGCCAGTCGAACTGGCCCGATTCGATCTTCTGGATGTCGAGAACCTGGGTAATCAGCCGGGTCAGCCGGTCGCTCTCCTTGATGATGATGCCGGCGAACTCCTCCTGCCGGGGGGCGGGCAGTTCAGGGTTGTCCCGGAGGATCTCCGCCAGGGCCCGGACGGACGTGAGGGGGGTGCGGAGTTCGTGGGTCACCGTGGAGATGAACTCGTCCTTGAGCCGGTCCAGCTCCTGGAGCCGCGCGTTGGCCGCCTTCAGCTCCGAAGTGGTCTTTTCCAGCTCCCGGCTGTAGGCGATGACCTGCCGGGTTTCGTCCAGAATCCGCATCACATCGGGGAGTTCCAGGGGCTCCTCCTTGACCACCGAGGCCACCATCACCCGGGCCGAGGCCGATCCGATGACCGCCGCCAGTTGCTTTTCGGCGTAATCCACCAGCCCGGCGTCCGCCCTTGGGGCCTTGTCCCAGTCGATGTGATGGCGCTTGGCGTACCGGCGCAGGGCCTTTTCCGCGCCGTCCCGGCCTAAGAAACGCTCCAGGAGCGACCGAAGGTCCGGTACCGACGCCGTCCCGCGCCAGAAGGAGGACTCCCCCTCTTCGGAGTACCGAAACACATCCACGAAAAGGGTCGCCTGGGTGTGTTCGATGGCGGTGGCCCGGGTAAAGGAGGAGACGCCGATGTAGGCGCCCGCGTTGAAGAGCATGGACCAGAAGACCGCGTGGCCGATCCGGTCGAAATCGGTCAGGCCGAACAGGGAGAAGG
Organism: uncultured Desulfobacteraceae bacterium; assembly: GCA_964652715.1. Classification (GTDB taxonomy): domain Bacteria; phylum Desulfobacterota; class Desulfobacteria; order Desulfobacterales; family JAABSP01; genus JAABTD01. The sequence goes on along the minus strand of CAZZBE010000004.1, from coordinate 42,821 downwards.
GGCGCAACAGGCCGATGCCGAAAGGTCCGTCGCTGATAAGGGACATGGGCAGGAACCCGGTCTGGGCCAGGCTGGGCGCCACCAAGGTGTAGAACCAGATGGCGAACCCCAGGAGAAGTCCGGTCAGGGCCCCGGCCCGGTTCCCGCCCTTCCAGAAGATGCCGCCGAGGATGGCCGGCGCGAACTGGGCCACGGCCGCGAACGAGACGAGCCCGATGGAAACCAGTCCGTAAAACTCGCCGATAAACCGGAAGTAGGTGTAGGCCAGGAGCAGCACCAGCACGATGCCGGACCGGCGGATGGTCAGGAGCAGCCGGCTCAGGTCGGAGCGGTGATAGAGGGACAGAAACGTCGGCCGGAGCAGGACCGGCATGACCAGATCGTTGCAGATCATGGTGGACAGCGCGATGGTCTCCACGATGACCATGCCGGTGGCCGCCGACATGCCGCCGATGTAGACCAGCAGGGCCAGGAATTTTTTTCCGTGGGCCATGGGCAGCGTCAGCACGAAGGTGTCCGGATCCACCGCGCCGCCGGGAAACCGGAGATCCCCGCCCAGGGCGATGGGCAGGACGAACAGGTTGATGGCCAGCAGGTAGAGGGGAAAGAGCCAGATGGCCTTTTCCAGGTGGTTTTCGTTGACGTTTTCCACCACCGCCGCCTGGAACTGGCGGGGCAGCAGCAGCACGGCCATCATGGAGAGAAAGATGGACAGCCCCCAGTCGGCCCAGGCGCCGCTCCGGTCGGGGATGACCAGCCGCTCCTTCATGGCGGGATCGGCCATGGCCGTTTCCATGATGTCCCCAAAGCCGTTGTAAAGACCGTACGTCACGTAGAACCCCACCGCCAGAAAAGCCGCCAGTTTGACGATGGACTCGAAGGCGATGGCCGCCACCAGCCCTTCGTGCCGTTCCGTGGCCGCCAGATGCCGGGTGCCGAAGAGCACGGCGAAGATCGCCAGCAACAGGGTCACATAAAAAGCGGTATCGTGGAAAACCGGCACTTCGGTGAAATGCATGGGCATGGCGATGTCCGGGTACCGGTTGAGGATGAGGAAGCTGACGGAGATGGCCTTGAGCTGGAGCGAGATATAGGGGATGACCCCCACCACGGCGATGAGGGTCGCCACGCCCCCCAGGACCGTCGATTTGCCGTACCGGGAGGCGATGAAATCGGCGATGGAGGTGATCCGGTGGACCCGGCTGATCCGGATGATCTTCCGGAGCACCACCCATCCCAGGGCCGACATGAGGGTGGGGCCTAGATAGATGGGGAGAAAATCGGGGCCGTTTCGGGCGGCCAGTCCCACGCTGCCGTAATAGGTCCAGGCCGTGCAGTAGACCGCCAGCGAAAGGGAGTAGATGTAGGGGTTGGAAATGATGCTGGCCCCGGCGTCGGCCCGCCGGTCGCCGGCATAGGCGATGGCGAACAACAGCCCCATGTAGGCGAAGGAGACAAAAAGGATGACCCCGGCGTTCAGCACGGGTCGTCCTGCATGGGGGCGTCGGGCGGGGGCGGGGTCGGGCGGCGCCGGGCCGTCAGGGCCAGGCAGAGAATCAGCAGCAGCCAGACGCCGAAAAGATAGGCATAAAGAAGCGGCAGGCCGAAGACGACGACCGAGGCGTCGAACAGGGAGAGGAGAGGGTAGTTGAACAGGAGCAGCCCCAGCCAAAACAGGGCCGACAACCGGCGATTTCGGGGGCTTCCGGTGGGCATGAAGCTTCCTCTAACAGCATAGATGACGTTTTAAGAGCGCCTCTCGCATAACCGGGCGGACCACAATTTTGGAATCAAAATTAGCGTTTTTTAAAGGAGGCAGGCCCTTAAATGCCTCACCGACGCCAACATACGGTTTATGGACAAAAAAAATGTCCCCGGTTTTTCCATGGGTTGGCAGAGGCGGCCGAACCGCGGGATAGGGTTTTCGGACGCCAATAAAAAACAGCCGCCGCCGCAACTGAGCGGCGCCATAATCTGCAGCGCAAAGCAGGTTGCAGGTGAAGTTGTATCCCATATCGTTTATGCGATCCTGTATCTCTTGAAGCAGCTCGCCTTTTGCCACGCCCCGCAGGTTTGACACATTCTCCATGATGAAATAAACGGGCCGCAATTCCTGAATGAACCTTAAAAATTCGAAAATGAGCTTCCCTCGGTCATCCTGCTTGCCTTTCTGCTTCCCGGCCTGGCTAAAAGCCTGACAAGGAGGACCGCCAATCACAAGCGGAAGCAAGGCGTTGTCCGCCTCGCATAGCGCCAGCGTTTCATCGGGATCAATTGTCGAGATATCTTTTTCAACCACGTTCACTTTTGATCCAAAATTTTTCCGAAGGGTTTCGCAGCAATCATGATCGAGTTCCACGCATCTCTTCAAATCGAAAATCCATTTGCCACGCTGCGCATTAAGAACGCCGAGATCCATCCCGCCTGCCCCGGAAAACAAGCTAATTGAAGGTAAACAGCCGGAAGAAAATACTTGAGAGCCCAGGCCCAGAGGATGATGTTTTTCCAGATGCGCCAAAACAGATTCGGTCACGACGGTCGCCAACTGCACCGGCACCGCGTTTCCGACCTGACGTTGCACGCTCGTCAAGGCGCCGTGGAACAAAAAATCGTCAGGAAATCCCTGTAGTCGAGCCGCCTCGCGCGGCGTAATATGTCTGTTTTCAACCGGATGCACGAATTTATTAAAAATAAACCCAGTGACGGTAAGAGAAGGTCTTCGAGGGTCGAGTCTGACAAGGCGAAGATTAGGGCCGCCTTTTCTCGTTGGATCTTCTTTAACGTAATACCGAAAGCTTTCATGCCACAGCTCCTCCGGCAAATCTTGCATTTTCTGGCCGACCTTGAGCGCGTCGATGCGCTGTTGAACCTTTGGCCCGACATTCCTCGGCACATGGCTGAACGCTTTCAGTGAAATTGATATTTTACGCATCCCGACTCCCGTGCCAGTCTAGCGTGCTCGCAAGCCATTTGTCCCGCATGTGGCTGCGCGTAAACGAGACAATCCCGTCGAAAAGATTGTAAAGATCGCGGTCATTTTCAGCAGCGTCAGCCCAACCCCATATTAAGTCTTCATAAGGACGTAGATAACCGTCATAATGGCGCGAAGCGTGAAGATTGCTTGCCAGTCCAATGAGCAGTCTCCAAGGGGACGGGTCCTTGCGCCTGTTCTCCACGCCAAGTTTTAGGGCCTGGAATGTCGCTTTTTTTATGTCATCCGTTCTGTCGATTCCGACACTTGTCTTGCCATCGGAAATGGTTCCCCTCGGTCGTCCATTCGCTTGCCGGGGCCAGCCCTCCCCTGGATTGGACGGACGGCCACAAGCGCCGCAAAACCAGTAAAGAGGCGTCGTGGAATCTTTGCATTGATACGAACGCCACATGCGACGCCAAGTCTTAAAAAAGCGATTGGCGATGGCGGAATCGCGCTCAACAACAGCCGCCAACGGTTGATCCAAAGGCATTGCTTGGCCAACGGTTCCGGGGGCCAGGAAAATTTCAAAAGGCGCTTCAAGACCAGGGATATACAAACCCACTTCTGCTTTATGCAATCCACGAGCGACGCCCAGGGAATGCTTCAGCGGCATTGCGAGTTGGGTTTGCATTGACGCTGTTGCATGTTGCCGAACTAGGGGAGGTGTAAACAACGGCGCCGCCTTAACTTCCGCAATGAAAAGAATCTTGTTTTCTCTGTCCACCACTGCGAGATCTATCGGTTCACTTGCCCTGTACACAAAACAATCTGATTTCCCTGTCAGATGAAAATAGGCGGCGATTATTTCCCGTAGGGCCAAAGCAGTTGTCGGACCGATTTGTCCCGATCCTGGTTTGTGTCCTTCGGTTTGCACAAATTGATTATCGAGGACGCAATGGGGGCAAACATTCAGAATCGGATAGAAATCCTTTCCAGAGTTGCCGCACCATAGCCACCCCTCTGGTTCGACATACTGATAGAATTTGCTTGCCACGATTAGATCAAACGCGGCCGCAAGGCGTTCCGAAAGGGAACCTTCCGATGCCTGAGCTGACAAAGCCTGTTTCACAAGAGCGTATGCAAGCGGATTTGCATCGGCGGGCGTCCGGTCACGCAGCTTATTTTTAAGAAATGGCGGCAATGTGTCCATATCTTTGGTTAACCTTCAGCAACAACCAATTGAGTGTGAAATCAAACCAAACTGTCTAAAATTGTGCGGACTGTGTCAGCGATTTTTCTGACAACTGTTCATGAAGACGCGCAATATCGTTTTTCAAAGATTTTTTTCTTCAGTTAATTTTTGGATTTGTTCAGAAACAGACCCAATCCGGGCTAACACGGCGTCAATCTGCTCTTGCAATTTGTGTTCTTCAGGCAGGTTCTCATCGATAGCGATATTCAGAGCGGCAGCTTCCGCGCGATCCAGTTGCTGGTACCATTGTTCCAGCAACTGGCGCTCCTCGGCCGTCAGTGTGTGGCCTCGCGTTGCTCTGTCGTGCAGCCGAGCGCCCATTTCGTCGGAAACCATTATTTTGCTTATCCTCCTATGCCATATCCAGAACCGGCGTTTATGGGTTTCAAAAGTCCACCGTAAGGCCGCAACACCGACGCGCCGCCTCGTCGAGCATCCCCGGCAGCCCCCCCCGCTCCTCGGGCGTGAACCCCAGCGCCTTTTTCCACACCTCGTCGTCCTCCATGCAGAAATACACGGCGACGTGGGGGGCCCGGCGCCGGATGGCCTCGGCCATTTTCCGGTAGAGGGCGATGCGCAGCGGCTTGAAGTAGCGCATTTTGCCGTCGAGGCCGGTGATGAACTCGCCGTAGACGATCCGGGAGTCGGGGAACCGCTGCTGGATCACGGGTTTGAGAGCCGGCATGAACCGGAACGTGCCCAGGCTGATCCAGACCACATTGTCCGGGGAGACGCTGTCGAACAGCCGCGCCGCCACGGCGTCGTACTCCGCCTCGCAGCCGTCGTAGATCACCATGGGGTCGAAGTGGAAGGCCAGGGGATAGCCCCATTCCCCGCAACGGGCCGCCGCCGCCAGCCGGGCGGACAGGGACGCCGTCCCCCGTTCCTCGGACCGGATGACCCGTTCCGTGTTGAGGGACCAGGCCATGATGGTCTTGCGGTCGTGGTCCAAGCCCTCCAAAGCGTCGACGGCCGTGGTTTTGGTTTTCAGTTCCAGAACCGTCCGGGACTGACGGCCGAACCGGGGGACCAGCAGCTCGGACAGACCGGTCCAGGGTTCCCAGATCATGCTGTCGGTGAACTCGCCGGTGCCGATCCGGCGTACCGGCGGATCGCCTCTGAAAAGCCGGTCCAGGGCCTCGGTCATCTCTTCGAGATTGACGAAAAACTGGAGAACCGGGGGATGGAAATAAGCCTGGAGGATGCAGTAGGCGCAGTCCATGACGCAATAGGTTCCGATATGGAGGATGTAATAATCGCAGCAGGTGTAGGAGCGGGTGCCGGGGCACTTCCGGATAAAGGGGCCTTTGTTGCGGGTCAGGTAGAGGACCGATTTGCCCCGGGCGGCCGGATCGTCCGCGGCCGAAACCGATTGATAGACCTCCCGGGGGTCGGAAACCGGTTCGGCCGGCAGACGGAGTCGGGAGCGGATGGCCTCGGTCCGGGGATGGCGGGCCACCGCTCTGTCGACGAAAAGTCTCCTGATCGCCAAGGCGTCAAAGGGTCATCGGGACCGGACGAGTTTGAGCAACAGGCTGCACGCCTTGTCCAGATCGAAGAGGCTCATGTTGAGGATGAGGTGGTACAGGCCCGGTTTTTCGTAATCCTGGCGGCCGAACTTCCGGTAAAGGTTGACCCGCCGCCGGTCGTCCGCCGACACGGCCTGATGGGCCTGTTTGTGGGACATATTGTAATGCTTCTCCATGAAGCCGATCCGGTCATCGAAGGCGCTGACCAGCAGGACGTGAAAGACGTCCCGACGGCCCTGAAGGATGTACTGACCGCCCCGGCCGACGATCACGGCGTTGTCCTCTTCGGCGATCTTGGCGATGACCTTGTGGAGCATGTCCACGTAGATTTCCTCATCCATGTATCCCCGTTCGCCGCTCAGGATCCGATCCACCATGCTTTTGGAGACCAGGCCGGTGATAAACCTCTGGAAGGCGCCGCCGGCCTCTTTCTCCATCGACTCCACCCATGTCTTGGAGACCTTGGCCTTTTCCGCCACCATCTGAATCAGTTCGTTGTCGTAGAAGCCGTATCCGAGTTTATCCGCCACCATTTTTCCCAGGGTTCTGCCGCCGGCGCCGAACTGCCTGGAAATCGTAATCACCGCCATCAATGGCCTCCTTTCAAAAGTAAAAAAAAGGGACTGAGGGACAAAGGGACAAAGGGACAAAGGGTCTTGGAAGTCGCTTGCCTGGATTCTTACTTTGTCCCTCGGTCCCTTTGTCCCTTTGTCCCTCGGGGTTTTTTATCAGATGATTCCAATAAAATCAAAGTTTAATTTTCCCTGAAACTTCTCCGTCCGCTTGAAGATCTCTTTGAGCATGGTCTGTTCGATGACGGAAAGCTTTTTGGGATTCACATAGTTGTCCGGCGGCGCCTCCTCTTCCAGCACGGCGGTGGTCTGGCGCAGGAACCGGATCTGCATCAGGAACCCGTAGGCCTGATCCAGTTCGTTGTACTCGTCCCAGCTGAGGAATTTCTTGAGATAAAGTCCGTGGAGCCGCTCCAGGGTGTTGGTCTCCGGGATTTTGTGTTTCAAAGCGTAGATCCGGGCGAAATCGACGATGGGCGTCATGGCGCTCTTGATGTCGAATTTGTTCCGGTGCCGACCCTTGGACTCCACCACGAAACTCCTGAAAAACCCCAGGGGCGGTTTGAAATGGAGCGCGTTTTCGGCCAGGTGGCGGAAAAACCCGGACCATCCCCCCAGGGAGCTGAAGAGGAACGCCCGCAGGTCCTCCACCAGGGCCGCGTCGCCGTAGCCGGTGCGAAAATCGAAAAAAATGGACGCCTGGAGGAGGTCCTCGGCCTCGGCCGCGTGGATCCAGGAGCTGAAATGGCCTTTCCAGACCGCCAGGGGCTGGCACCATTTGCGGTTTTTGGCCATGACCCCGCCCTCGCAGAAGGCGTATCCCACTTCATTGAGCCAGTCGCAGACCGTCTCGCCCAGTTTCAGGAAATAGGCCTGGGTCTCCTTCGCCTTGTCTTCTTCGACGTCTTCGAAAACGATGGCGTTGTCCTGGTCCGTTTTGAGGGTCTGTTCCTTGCGGCCTTCGCTGCCCATGATCATGAAGACGAACCGGCAGGGCGGTTCTCCGACCTCCCGGACGGCATCGGCCACCAGCTTCTCCAGGATGCTGTCCGAGATGCTGGTGATGAAACTGTTGATGTTGTCCGACTTGGCGCCGCTCTGGATCAGGTTCTGAACCACTTCGGGGAGTTCCCGGTATTTGTCCCGGAGCGGTTCGACCCCCTCGGTGTCGTTGATGTCCCGAATGAAAAAGAAAGGGGACCGGCCCTGCGCGGTCAGGAGGTCCCGGTTGCCGACCACGCCCACCACCCGCTCGTCGGTGTCGACCACGGCCAGGTGCTTGATATGGTCGCGCATCATGGTCATGAAGGTTTCGAAAATTTCCGCGCCGGCGGAGATGGTCTTGAGGGGCGCGGTCATCACGTCGCTCACGGGCTTCCGGATGTCGTACCCTTCCGCGATCACCTTCCGCCGCAGATCGTTGTCCGTCAGGATCCCCACATAGTCGCTTTCGGCGTTCCGAACGAGAATGGAGGAGCACTTCTGTTCGCTCATGGTCCGCGCCGCCTCCTGGATGGAGAGATCCATCCGGCAGGAAAGGACATGGGGGTTGTAGCAGCTGGAAACAGGACGATTGAAGAACTGGAGGGCCTCTTCCCGGGACTCGATGGTTTTGGCCACGATCTCGGCGTAGGAGCGATCCAGCATCCGTTTGCCGAAGGTGTCCGAGAAATACTCGGAAAACGCCTCGAACCGCTGACAGAGGTCGAGGAAAACCGACCGGGGGATGAGGTAGAAATAGGTTTTTTCGTTGGTCCGGAGGGTCCGGACCGCCACGCCGTTGTTCATGAGCATGGAAATGCCGCCGTACAGGTCCCCTTCGCTGATCACGCCGCGCAGCGTCTTCTTGTCCTTTTCCTCGTAGTAGCGTTCGGCCGCCCCTTTTTCGATGACGTGGAGGTGATCGACCCTGGACCGTCCCTGGACGAACAGCACGGTGTCGGCCGGGTAATGCGCCCGGATCGCCTTTTCGGCGACCCGTTCCAGTTCGTCGGATTCCAGAAAGGAGAAGGGGGGAACGTCCCGCAGAAACCGAAAGGCCTGGTTGGCGGCGACGATGTCGGCGTAGGATTCGTCGTCCATCTGCTCACTGAAGTCCCGGACGAAAAACTCGTAAAACCGCCGGCGCCGGTCGCAGATCTCCTGGAACAGGTCCGCCGGGATGGCATAGACCGTGGCCTCCTCCTCCACCTCCACGGTCCGCACCGAAAACCCGCCGTTCATGAGAATCGAAATGCCGCCGAAAATCCGACCCCGCTTCTGACGGCGGACATGGATCTCTTCTCCGTCCCGGTCGTAATAGAGCTTCAGAACGCCGCTCCGGATGACCAGCACGTTCTCGATCCGGGTCCGGGCCTGGACCGCCAGGGTGGTTCCGGCCGGATGGACGACCTCGGCGGTCTTGTCGATGATCCTGCCCAGCTCCCCCCTGGGCAGTTCGGAAAAAGGGGGCACGCCGGCCAGATATTTGTAAATCTCCTTGCTCATAATTCCAAGCTCTCTTCATCGCTGTCTCTGCCGGCGCCGCTGTGACTAATACTTCAAGCGCGCGTAATAGGTCTTTTCCGACGCCTGGCGCGCCGCCTTCAGGGTTCGGATCCCCGCCTTCTCCAGCAGGGGGACGAGCTTCAGAAAGATCTCGCCGGTGGACACCGCATCCCCCAGTGCCGTGTGGCGTCCCTTGATCCGGATCCCCAGCCGCCGGGCGATGGCCTCCAGGCTGTGATCGCTCTGGGCGGGGTGGACCACCGCTGAAAGGAGAAGCGTGTCGAGAACCGGATTGATGAACCGCACCCCGGTCCGGCGCTCCTTCACCTGGAGCATGCGCATGTCGAAGGCCGCGTTGTGCCCCACCAGCACCGTCTCTTCGGCGAACCCGTGAAACATCGGCAACACCTTGTCGATGGTCGGTTTCCCCCTGAGCATCTCCGGCTGAATGCCGTGCACCTTGACCGATTCATACGGCAAAGGACGCCGGGGGTCAACCAATTGATCGAAAATCTCGCCGGTGAGCAGCCGTCCGTTGACGATGCGTACCGCGCCGATGGAGATGATCTCGTCCCCGCCCTTGGGATCGAGCCCCGTGGTCTCGGTGTCGAAGACCGTGCAGGTAAGGAACCCCAGGGGCTGGTTGTCCAGCTCGGGGGTCTGACCGGGCTGGTTGAAAAGGTCGAAGTCGTAAAACTCGGGCCGCCCCTCCGGCACCACGCCGGCGCCGCCGGAGATTTCGGCGCCCGGCGCCTGGGTCAGGGGAAGAAAGAGCCGCAGGGCGGACCGTTTGCGATCCTCCTTGCAGGACGGACACCAGAGCTGGGCGTCGTGGTGCTCCATGACCTCCCGGAGAGAAAGCCCGAGGCCTTCGGCCTTGAGCACCAGGGGATCGGTTTCCCATTTCCGGAGGGTCTCGATGGGGATGGGTTCGCCCTTCCAGACGAGATCGACGTTGACGAACCGCTCCTTCCGGTCGAACCGGCATTCGAATTTTTTTCCGCCGGTGCTCTCCTTGAGGCGTTTCAGCACGTAAAGGACGGCCAGCACCATGGCGTAGGAGTCGATCTTCACCCAGCAGGTCGCCTCGGGGGCTTTGACCTTGAGAACGACGTCCAGTTTTTCTTTGGCCTTCCGTTGGATGGTGGTGAACAGATCGCCCACCCGCATGTGGACCCGGGGCCAGTGGGTCTCCGCGTACCGGTCGTACTCTTCGGCCGTCTTGTCCAGGGCGTCGCCCAGCACCACCGTTTCCTGGTGGATGATTTTCCGGAAATTGTCCAGTTGCCGTTCTTCCATCCGGGGGTACTCGATGATGGCCTCGATGGCCGAGCGGATGCTGGCCAGGGAGGACCGGAACCGTCGCACCAGCGTCTGGAGCAGAAAATCGACCTGCCGTTCGGTCTCGATCCGGTCGGTGATGTCGTAGAGGATGAGAATGAAACCGTCCACCCGCCGGGGATCTTCCTTGTTCAGAATCGGCACGGCCTCGACCCGCAGCAGCCGCCCCTCTTTGCCCACCAGAACGAAATAGGCGGCCACGCCGGCCTCCTGGCGTTCGAGCTTTTCGGCGATCTCGTCCAGGGCGTGGAGGATCAGGTGCTCGTCCACGACGCTGAAGACGGACCGGCCCAGGCCGATGTACCGGCCGTCGGCGCCGTCGGTTTGCGACGGGCCGCCGTTGGCTTCGAGAAACTCCCGGGCCCGCTTGTTGTAGAAAAGGATCCTGCCGTCGGCGTTGCAGATGAGAACGGCCTCCGGCAATTCGGACATGAAGGACGCCAGGAGGTTCTTCTCCTCCTCGGCCTCGGATTTGGCCGCCTGGATCTTCTGGGAGACGTTGCGCCGGAGGGCTTCGACATTGTCGGCGCCCTCGTTGAGAGCCCGGATCAACCGGCCGATATCCCGGCTGCCCTCCATCCGGATCCGGTGGGAGGGGTTGACCGAATGGATCACCGCCACTTCCTCCGCCAGTTTGGAGACCGGGATGATGTAGTTGTGGAACATGGCGTCCATGGCGAACACGAACCCGGTCAGCATCAGGAACAGGGCGATGAAGATGTAAGCGAAATGGTTTTTGAACAGGCTGAAGAGCAGCGTTTTTTCGCTGGGGGAGAGTTGCCGCCAGAAAACAATGAAGAGGATGGCGATGATGAGGGCGGTGATGCCGATGGAGACGCCGGCGAACCACCAGAATTTGTTGCGCGGATTCATCCGAAACCTGCCGATCCGTCCTTGCCCGGTCTCAGTCGGAAAAGAGCTTCCGGACCCGGGCCGCCACGTCCGCGTTGGAAAAGGGCTTTGTGATGTAGTCGTCCGGTTCCAGGGACATGCCTTTGGCGATGTCCATTTCCCGGCCCATGGCCGTCAGGAAGATGATCCGGGCGTCGCGCCCCTCGGGGATCTCCCGGATCCGCTGGCACGCCTCGAAGCCGTCCATGCCCGGCAGCATGATGTCGAGCAGCACCGCGTCGGGCCGAAAGGTCGACAGGGCCTCGATTCCTTCCTCTCCGGTGGCGGCGGTTTTCACCTCGTAACCGTTTTGCTCCATCAAAAACTGAAGGGGAACGACGATGCTCGGTTCATCGTCTACGATCAATATCTTTCGGCTCATGGGAAATTCGGCCTCCGGCCGGTGGTCATGACAGAAGACCCGCCGACCCTCGGGGGATCGGCGGGTCTCTGTACCGGTTCAGGTTAGGTTATCCCCAAACGCCCATTCCGAAAGATGCCCAGAACAGGCAGGAGAAGGCAACGAGACCGACCATCCAATAATCTTCTTTTTTCATGATAACGCCTCCTTAACCTGCCGGGGGAAGGCCCCCCGGCAATTAAATAATGCTTGTTTAGACTTCCTTGACCACGATGTTCTGCTCGGTGTCGGCCCGCTGGATCTGGGTCTCGCTGGTGGTGGACATTTCCGCCTTGAAGCAAAGGCCCCACATCATGATGATGCCGAGAATCCACCAGAAGATCTGATAGGACCAGAGCGGGGAGAAACCGAACACGGAGGGCGCGTTGTTGCCGATGACGCAGAAAGGGCCAATGGCGAACAGGTACCAGACGGGGACCGCGATCTTCATGATCTTGCGCCACTTCTTGCCGTTTTCCGTGGGTTCGTCCACGTCGTCGAGCCACTTGCGCATTTCGGCCTGCCGTTCGGTGGTTTCCTGGTCGTCTTTGACTCCGGCGGCCTTAACGAGATACGCGACGACCAGACCGGTGAAGGTGCCCCAGAAAGCGGCGTGCATCGACAGGGGGTTCGGCCAGATCTTATAGGCCAGAAACACCGCGATCATGCCCGCGAGGACGCCCAGCATGGCCCCCTTGGAGGGGAACTTGAAGCCCCAGATGACCCCCACCAGGAGCACGTACATGACGAAACCGAAGGCTGTCGCCAGCGCTCCCAGAATAACGAGGGCCGCCTTCGAGGTGAGACCGACGACAAGCGCCAGAATGGTTAGCAGGGTGGCCAGAAGACGATTGACCCAGATCTGCTCGGCGTCGCTCACGTTCTGCTTTTTGATGACCCGCCAGTAGACGTCCCGGAGCAGGATCGACCCGCCGGTGCCGATGTAAGGCGCGGCGGTGGAATGAATGGCCGCGATGGCGCCCATGAACACCAGCCCCAGCATGACCGGCGGCAAGAAGTGTTGCATCAGCAGCGGCACGACGGTTCTATTGTTTAGGCCGGCGAATTCGGCGACACCCTGGATTTCGAGGATCTTGGCGCCCATGCCCTGGAAAGCGGTGAAGAAGAACAGCGCGAAGCCGACCACGAAGGTGGACATGAAGGCCTGCTGCCAGGCCAGGGGCTTCGGGGACTTGATGCCGAAGGTCCACATGGTGAACGCCGGGGAGGACTGAATCCCCATGAGGGCGAACATATAGGTGAGAATCATCACCGCCGTCCAGGCGGATTCGCCTTCGGCGCCGCCCAGGCCGAAGTTGATCACCCGGGGCACTTTCAGGAGTTGCTTGTTCTCCAGGTTGGCGACAGCCTCGGAAAAACCGGACCATCCGCCGAACTGTTTCGCCTGGATGACGAAGAACCCGAGGATGATGATGCCGCCCACAAGGAGGATGAACTGGATCACCCCCACCCACGTTGACGCTTTCAGACCGCCGGTGCAGACGTAAAACCATACGATGAACGCGAGGAAAAGCGCGCCGAAGGTGAACGGAACGCCCGCGATAACGTTGAACAGGGCGCCGGCCGCCATGAGCTGCACCGCCGAGTAGAAAATGGAGTACAGCACGGCGGTGACCACCACCAGCCAGCGGATCACTTCGTTGTTATAGTAATAGGCGTACATGTCGCCGGGGGTGATGAACCCGTAGCGCTTGCCCAGCAGCCAGGTCCGTTTCGAGAAAAACGTCCCGGTGATGGGAATGGTCAACACGTAAAAGGACGCAAAGGCGTATGCCAACCCGTCCCGCCAGATCAGCCCCGGGTGGCCGATAAAGGTCCAGCCCGAGAACGAGGCCGCCGTCGCCGCCATGAGAAAGGCGACAAAGGGAATCGAACGGCCGGCGATGGAGTACCCCGAAGAGGTCTTTTCCGTGAAATACCCCTTCAGCCCCCAGTAGAAACAATAGATGATATAAAGCCCAAGGAATATGTATACCCATATGGTGCTGCTTTGCATTTTCTAATCCTCCTGTGCCATCAGTGCAAGAAGTTGACCGGCAAACTTACCCAATGCATCCCGAGAAGTCTTTGGATGCGCCTGTATCGTCTCTTGGTTCTCACCCCCTTTCCGGGCTGCCTCGTATTGTTGACATATCGGTGAACCCCCTCTCGTTGTCCCCGGGGCGGCGGAACCGCTTGGGTTTCCGCCGCCCCGGGGATGCGGGTTTTATCCGGCGCTTACTTCTTCCCCACCATTTCGCTGATGTGCTCGACGATTTCGGGGTTCGCCAGGGTCATGACATCCCCCACATCCGATTCGTTGGAGATGGCGCCCAGGACGCGCCGCATGATCTTCCCGGACCGGGTTTTGGGCATGTCGGGCACGATCCAGACCTTTCGGGGTTTCGCGATGGCGCCGATTTCCCTGACGATGGCGTCGATGATCTTCTTTTCCAGCGCCTCGGTGGCCTCGAACCCGGGTTTGAGGGAGACGTACAGATCCGGCTCCTTGCCCTTGATCTCGTGCTTGACCGGGACGACCGCCGATTCCGCGACCTCTTCCACCACCAGGGCGGCGGATTCGATCTCCTTGGTGCCCAGCCGGTGGCCGGAGACGTTGATGACGTCGTCGATGCGGCCCAGGATCCGGACGTAGCCGTCTTCGGCCATCACCGCGGCGTCGCCGGTCAGATAGGGCCAGTCGCGCCAGTCCGTGGACTTGGGATCCTTGCAGTAGCGTTCGAAGTACTGGCGCACGAACCGGTCCCGGTCGCCCCAGATGGTCTGGAACATGCCGGGCCAGGGGTTCTGGATGCAGATGTTGCCCGCCTTGCCGACGCCCGGCGGGATCTCCTTGCCGTCTTCATCGTAGATGATGGAATGGATGCCGGGCATGCCGGGGCCGGCGCTGCCGGGCTTCATGGGCTTGAGGGCCGGCAGGGTGGAGCAGAGGAACCCGCCGGTTTCGGTCTGCCACCAGGTGTCCACGATGGCGGCCTTGCCCTTGCCCACCACTTTGTAATACCACTTCCAGACCTCCGGCTCGATGGGTTCGCCCACGGTGGTCATGTGCTTGAAGTCGTAGTTGTACTTCGCGGGCTCGTCCGGACCGATCTTCCGCAGGGCCCGGATAGCGGTGGGGGCGGTGTGGAAAATGTTGACGTCCAGATCCTGGGCGATCCGCCAGCAGCGTCCGGCGTCGGGATAGTTGGGAATCCCTTCGTAGATGACGGACGAGGCGCAGAGGGAAAGCGGCCCGTAGACGATGTAGGAGTGGCCGGTGATCCAGCCGATGTCGGCCATGCACCAGTAGACGTCTTCGGGATGGATGTCCTGGACGTATTTGGAGGTGCCGGTCACATAGGCGAGATAGCCGCCGGTGCCGTGCTGACACCCCTTGGGTTTGCCGGTGGTGCCGGAGGTGTACATCAGGAACAGGGGCGCTTCCGCCGGCATGGGGACCGGATCGACCCGGACGCCGTAGTAGTCCTTCAGGATGTCGTTGACAAACACGTCCCGGCCGTCGACCATGGGGACTTCCGAGGAATACTTGCCGGGATACCGCTGCCAGATCAGGACTTTCTTGAGCTTCTGCCCTTCCTTTTCCGCCTCGGCCGCGGCTTCGTCCGCCTTTTCCTTGTGGCTGAGCAGCTTGCCGCCCCGGTAATAGGCGTCCATGGTGATGAGGTAATCCGATCCGGAGTCGACGACGCGGTCGGCCGCCGCCTTGCCGCTGAACCCGCCGAACACCTGGGAGTGGATGACGCCCAGCCGGGCGCAGGCCAGCATGGTGATGGGCAGTTCCGGGGTCATGGGAAGATGGAGCGTCACCCGGTCGCCCGCTTTGAGGCCGCAGTAGTCCCGAAGCACGGCCGCCATCTCGTTGACCCGCACATAGAGTTCCTGGTAGGTGATGTGCTCGGTCTTTTCTTCTACCAGTTCGGGGACGAAATGGAGCGCCGTCTTGTTCTTGTTCTTCTTCAGGTGGCGGTCCACGCAGTTGTAGGAGGCGTTGAGCTTGCCCCCCTTGAACCACTTGAAACACGGCGCGTCGCTGGTGTCGAGGATTTCATCCCAATATTCGTACCAGTCGAGCATGTCCGCGTACTCTTTGAAGCAGTTGGGGAAATTGTCCAGGCTGAACCGGTCGTAGATGCCCATGTCGGTCATGTTCGCCTGGGCGATGAAATCCACCGACGGCATGAACAGCCCTTCTTCCTGCCAGTGTACCGCGATTTCAGCTTCCGATCCGCCATATTCTTTTTCTTCCGCCATTTCTTACCTCCTCCTTTTTTGTTTCTCAGGGTTTACGGGTTTACGGGTTTATGTTGAACCATCTGCCTCCCTCGAATTGCCTTGTTTCGCCGGCGTTTTCCGGATCCCCCGTTCGAAGATCTCGAATGCGGTTCCGAGCGTCTGTTTCAGGTAGTTTTTCTCGTCGTTGATGATCCGTTTGCTCTCCTCCCACAGCACGACCCCGGAGAAGATCGCCCACACGATCCCCGCCAGGGCCACGGGATGTTCGTCGATGAATTCCCCCTCCTCGATGCCCTTCCCGAACAGCTTCGCCGTGGTCTGGATGGAACTCTGGGAGAGTTCCTTTATGTTGTCGAGCAGTTCGGGGGAGAGGTTTTTGAGGGTTTCGCTGGACTGGAGGTGGAACATGTTGATGAGCATCACCGGATCGAATTCGTAAACATCGTACATGGCCTCCTTGAGGGCCTCGATCCGGTCCCTGGGCTTTTTCCCGCCCTCGGTGTTGGTAATGTGCTCCAGCCGGATATTGAGGTACTGAAGAATCCGGATCGAGAGCGATGAGAACAGTTCGTCTTTGTTCTTGAAATACAGATACAGCGTCCCCGGGCTCAATTCCGCCTCTTTGGCGATGTCTTCCATGGTCGCCTTGTTGAGGCCTTTTTCGGAAAAAACCCGCTTTGCCGCCACCATGATCTGTTGGCGTCGTCGTTCTCTTTCCCGCTTTTTTCGTTCCTGGATTCCCATAATTTAATGAATCTAATTTATTTGTTTGAGCACACTATGGGATATACTTTTTCTTTAGTCAAGAAAAAAAATTCATTTATTTGACATTTAAATAGGAATTATTAAAGAATTGTTTTCTAAAACAACACTATTTAATTGTATTACAGGGGGTTGAATGCAGCCTGGGGGGTGAAAATTTTTAGGGGGCGATCAGGAAAGGATCGTACCCAGGGCCGGATGTGAGAGGATTTCGCCGATGCGGCGGTTCCGGTCGGACAGTTCAGAGCGGGATTTGAACGCCAGGGAGAGGGTATACACCGGGGATTCGAAGTCTTTGGGGGGGATCAACCGGACGCCTTCGCCCAGGGGCAACTCCCGGACGGCTTCGGTAAAGGCGGCCTCGGCCCTGCTGACGGCCGGGCGCCGGCGACGCCGCAGCCAGCGGCGCAGGGCGGCGGCCCGCTGGTTCCGATCCGCTTCGGGGTCCCCGAGGATGGATTGCACCGCGGCATCGTTTAAAACGTCCGCCGCGGTCCGCTCCTCCCGCAACGCGATCTCCTGCAGCAGGGTCAGCACCTCCCGCTGCTTGTTGAGGCTCAGCCTGAGGTCGCTGAAAAGACGGACGAGGGCGACGGCCAGGTCGCTGTCCAGGACCGAGAGGGTCCGGGCCATGGAAAGCGAAATCGCCCCGGACAGGATGCCCGATTGAAGTTCGGCCGGCAGCGTACACAGCGGCAGCAGCTTCCGGATGGGATCGGGCGCGTCGGGAAGCCCCAGGTCTCCCGCGGTCGCCGCCAGGTCGGCGGAATCCGAAAGATGGCGCGACAACAACGTCAGGGCCCGGGAGATTTCAATGGGATTGAGGGACCGCTGCAACGCGTTGTCCGCCGCGGCCAGCCGGGCGCACGTCAGCCCCGGCGTCTCCGGCGGAAGAACGCGGGCCGAAATCCGGCGCCGGCCCAGCGCCTTGCAGGCGGCCACCCGGCGGAACCCGGCGACGATCCGAAACCCGGCGTCGCCGCCGTCTTTGGACCTGGACAGCAGGAGGGGAGGGGCGATGAGCCCCACCCCCAGAATCGATTTCGCCAGGGCGGCGTTCCCGGTGTTCGTGGTGATGCGGAAGGCGTTGTCTTCCGCATCGATGCGCGTCAGGTCGACGACGGCGTCGTCAAACGCCATCGGTGTTTCCGGTCAGCCGCTCCAGCGCTTCCAGGTATTTCTTCCGGGTGTTTTCGATGACCGCTTCGGGGAGGGACGGAGCGGGCGGGGTTTTGTCCCATTCAACGGAGTCGAGGTAATCCCGCAGGTACTGCTTGTCGAAGCTCTCCTGGCCGCCCCCTGGCCTGTAGCGGTCCTGGGGCCAGAACCGGGACGAGTCGGGGGTGAGAACTTCGTCGATGAGGATGAGATCGCCGTCCTTCAGCCCGAATTCGAATTTGGTGTCCGCGATGATGATCCCCTTCTCCCGGGCCAGTTCCGCCCCCCGGTTGTAGATTTGGAGGCTCAGATCCCTGGCCTTCTCCGCGGCGGGGCGGCCGATCCGTCGGGCGGCCTCCTCGAAATCGATGTTGATGTCGTGGGCCCCGGCCTCCTCCTTGGTGGAGGGGGTGAAAAGCGGGTCCGGCAGCCGGTCCGACTCCACCAGTCCGTCGGGCAGCGGGATGCCGCAGACCGAGCCTTCCCGCCGGTAGGACTTCCATCCCGACCCCGATATGTAGCCCCGCGCCACGCATTCGATGGGCAGCGGGTCGGTCTTTTCCACCAGCATGCTCCGTCCTTCCAGAATGTCGGCATAGGGCCGGCAGGCCGGGGGAAAATCCGCCGCGTTGCCGGAAATGACGTGGTTTTTCACCAAAGGGGCCATCTTCCCGAACCAGAAAAGAGAGATTTGGGTCAGCACCTTCCCCTTGTCGGGGATGGGATCCGGCATCACCACGTCAAAGGCGGAAATCCGGTCGCTGGCGACCATGAGGAGGGCGTCCCCCAGATCGTAGAGATCCCGGACCTTGCCCCGCTTGATCAACGTCAACTCCTTGAAATCGGTCTCATAAACGGCTGTGCTCACGCGCTTTGCTCCTATAATTCGTTTAAAGATCGTTGTTGTCTGAACAGCACCACGAACTGCTTCAGGACCCGCAGGGCGGCATCGTCCAGGTCCCTGAACCGGACGCCGGTGCGGGCCGCGCCCCGGTCGTCGATCCGGCAATGGACGACCTCGCCTTTCACCGTCACCAGTTCCTCTTCCAGGGCCAGGGTCAGATCCACTCCCTGCCCGCTTTCCATGGGGAAATGGGTCTCCAGCAGGATGCCCGACTCCGATATGTTCAGGGTCTTGCCGATCCCCTCGGCAACGGGTCCTTCCCTGTCTTCCACGGCGACGTGGGACAGGTTTTCCGAATCGATCCGGATGTGTCTGCGTTTTTCAATGCTCATATCGTCCTGGCATCCTTATCTTTTTTTTGATTTTGGCTGCTTTTTGGCCCGGTCGGCCGCGTTCCGCCGCTGAAAGTCGTAGGCCAGCCGGGTCGCGACCATGACGCTGGTGGAGACATTGTCGATCAATCCGCGGAACATGCCGGAAAGCCCTTCGTACTCCTCCTTGAGCCGGGTGATGTCCGGCTTGTCCACCTTGAAGGTCGATGTGGCGAAGACCGACGCCGTGAGGGGTTCGTGCCCGATGTCCAGAAACGGAATTTTCCCCACAAAATCCCCGGGCCCGAGTTTGGACAGCAGCAGTTGGCCGATGTCCGTGTGCTGAACCACGAACGCCCCGCCTTCGACGATGGTGAAGAAGTTGCGGAGTTCGCTGCTGCTCTGGCGGATCACCAGTTTGGCGTTCTTCAGCAGTTCTTTGGTGTCGTGGGCGTTCTGGCGGGCCCCGATGGCGTACTCGGTCACCTCCCGCAACCGGTTTTCCAGGCTCCACAGCAGCTTGCGAAAGGCCGGGGACAGGGCGGCGTATTCCGAGGTCAGGCGCTGGGTGTCGAGGACCCCCAGCTGGACGTTGGAGGCCGCCACCGCCGTGGCGTTCCGGGGGCCTCCTTTAAAAGAAAGAGCGTCGAGGCTCCCCAGGAAGGCGCCGTCCCCCATCCGGTAGAGCTTGATGGGCCCTTTGCTCGTCTCCTTGACGATGTCCACCAGCCCCTCCAGAACGGTCCAGTTCCAGGAGCCGTGGGTGTTCTCCTCCACGATGGTCTGCCCCTCGGAAAAGGCGTCTTCGCTGACCACGTACATGTAATCCACCAGCGGCCCCTTGATGACGGGATGGGAGAGGGGCTTGTCGTAGTGGGCGGCCTCGTCGGCGGCGGCGGCCATCTGCTCTTCGAAGGAGATCGGTCCCAGCTTCTCGATCTGCCCGTCGTCCAGCATTCGGTTGCCGTCGAGGATAATGGCCATCCGGTTTTCGTTGATGACCTTGGGGACCGCGACCTCTTCTTCGACGAATTCGAAGGTCCCTTCGAGCCAGCCGAAAAGCGCGTAGGCCGCCTTCAGTCCGCTTTTGTCCCGGGCTTTGGCGTTGGTGATGTTGCCCTTGACGAAATAAAGCAGGCCGGGCTCCGGCGCGTACGGGGAGATGATCCGAAGCACGCCGGTGCCGCCGTTGGGGCCGATGACCTGGATGAGGTCGCCCAGGGCGAGAAAATCGAGACTGCCGGATAGTACGGGTGCGCCCATGGATTATTGACCTTACCATCCCATCTGTTTTTTAAGAGATTTCAGCGTCAGCTTGATGCAGGTCTTCAACGTGTCCCCGACGCCGACGCCCTTGACGGCGCTGGCGGGGAAAGAGGGCGCCTTGAGCTGGCGATTGAGATCCCGCTCCATGGTCTTGAGGGGCATGAGCGGGATGCCCTGTTCCGCCAGGTCCCGTTTGTTGTATTGCAGGACCAATGGAATTTTAGAGATGCTGAGGCCGTATTCCTTGAGATTTTCGTGGAGATCCTTCAGGGAAATGACGTTCTTTTTCCGCCGGACCGCCAGGGAGTCGGCCACGAAGACCACGCCGTCCACCTCCCGGAGCACCATCTTCCGGGTGGCGCTGTATTTCACCTGGCCGGGCACCGTGTAGAGCTGGAGCCGGACGTCGTAGCCCCGGATCCTGCCCAGCCCCATGGGCAGAAAATCGAAGAAGAGGGTCCGGTCCCCGTCGGTTTCAGTGGTGACCATATCTCCGGCGACCTGTTTCTGGAACGTTCGAAAGATATACTCGAGATTCGTGGTTTTTCCGCACCGGCCCGGCCCGTAGTAAACGATCTTGCACTCGACTTCCCGCTTTTTCAGATTGATGTTGGCCATGATCCGTTTTCCGTGGGTAGGTTACCGGATGCGCTGTATCTGGATATCCAGACTGTAGTCGCCCTGCTTGGGACCGGATTCGATGCGCGATTTGGAAAAGACCACCCCCTCGCCGTTGAACATGGCGATGGGAGAATAGAAATGGACCTTTTTGAGTTCGAGCCCCGTCCGGAGGGTTTCGATGAGGGTCTTGTCCGAGGAGGAGATCAGCAGGTTGATGACCCGACCCGACTGGAAGCTGACGTCGTACTCCACCGTTTTGCCTTTGCCCGGCCCTTCCTCCAAAGTGATCTCCACGGAGCTGATGTCGATGATCTCCTCCTCGGAGATCTCCTCGCCCATGACCTCGCCCTCCACAAGCTCCGGCATGATGATCTCGCCGTCCATGACGCCCTGATCCTCCACCACGGCCGGTCGGACCGCCGGCGCGGGTTCCCGGACCGGCAGGGTCTCCCGGACCCCTTTTTTGTCGAGGATGGACTGGAGAAAGACGCGGAGTCTGTTGAGTTCCTCGGCGGAGAGCCTCTCGTTGTCGAACCATTCCCGGTACTGGGCCGCGGCGTCGCCCAGGGTGTCAAGGGTCACGTGGCAGCGGATGATGTTTTTGGCGGCGTCGAGCTTGAATTCTTCCCGGCCCATCAACCGCTGAAATTCCCGCAGGGCCCGTTCGAACTGGCCGAACTTGACCAGGGCGACGGCGCCTTCCAGGTCCCGGCTCTCCTCCTTTTCGGCAAAGGCGAACTTCTCCTTGATGATGTTCTGGGCTTTTTCCGGCACCTCCGACATGTCCGGGGAGGCTTCGATGCGCGCGATCTCCGCTTTCAGGTCCCTGATCCGCCCGGCCACCGCCGGCAGGAGCTTTTTGTTGCCGATGCGGGCGGCATGCTTTTTGAGCATCCGGCCGGCCTGGACGTACTGTTCCAACGATTCGTTGAGGAGTCCCTGGGACTTGTACAGTTCGGCGTGCCGCAGCAGGGATTTGATCTCTTTTTTAATGTCCATCCGTCCCCTCGTTCGCGCTTCCGGCATCGGCCGTCGGGAGCATCTGTTTGGCGCGTAACCCTATGCATTGATATACCAATATTTTATACTCTCTACTCTATTTATGATCGCCCTGTCAATATCTGATAAATCAATTGACAACCCATGCGAGTGTGCTATCTATTCCCTTTGGATTCAATGAAGTTTTCACAGCCGTCCGTCTATACGGCTTTCTTAACAGTTTAACTCTCAATTTAAAAGGAGGTTTTCCATGAAACAGAAGGTAACCGTTGTCGGCGCCGGCAACGTGGGCGCCACCGCGGCCCAGCGGCTGGCGGAAAAAGAATTGTGCGACGTGGTGCTGGTGGACGTGGTGGAAGGGATCCCCCAGGGGAAATCCCTGGATCTGACCGAAGCCGCGCCCATTGAAAAACACGACGCCCATCTGACCGGGACCAACGGCTACGAGGAGACGGCCGGATCGGACATCGTGATCATCACCGCCGGCATCCCCCGGAAACCGGGCATGAGCCGGGACGACCTCATCAGCACCAACGCCGGGATCATGAAGAGCGTCACCGAGCAGGTGGTCAAGCATTCGCCGGACAGCATCCTCATCATCGTCAGCAACCCCCTGGACGCCATGTGCCACGTGGCCTTCGACGCGAGCGGGTTCCCCAAAAACCGGGTCATGGGCATGGCCGGCGTTCTCGACTCGGCGCGGTTCCGGGCCTTCATCGCCATGGAACTCGACGTCTCCGTGGAAAACACCCACGCCTTCGTCCTGGGCGGCCATGGGGACACCATGGTGCCGCTGCCCCGGTTCTCCACCGTGGCGGGCATCCCCATCACCGAACTCATGAGCAAGGAACGGATCGAGGCCCTGGTCAAACGGACCGCCAACGGCGGCGCCGAGATCGTCAGCCTGCTCAAGACCGGCAGCGCCTACTACGCCCCGGCCTCGGCGGCCGTTGAAATGGCCGAGTCCATCCTCAAGGACAAGAAAAAGATCCTCCCCTGCGCCGCCTACCTCCAGGGCGAATACGACTGCAACGATCTGTTCATCGGCGTGCCGGTCAAACTGGGCGCCGACGGCATCGAGCAGGTGATCGAGATCTCCCTCACCGATGAAGAGAAGATCGCGCTGAAGAAATCCGCGGATTCCGTCCAGGAACTCAAAGAGACCCTCAAAAAGCTGATGTAGGCGTTTTCAAACGTTTCGGTAGGGGCGAAATTTCCGCCCTTTGGTAGGGGCGAAAGATTTTTCGCCCCTACGTACACCCGTTTTCTCTTCCCTGTTTTCAAGATCCATCCGCGGCCTCCAGCGCCGCCTTGAGGCTCTCCGCCGCATTGGCCGTCATGCCGGGCGCGGCCCGGAGTTCTTCCACCGTGGCCTCCCGCATTTTCCGGATCGACCCGAAATGGCGGAGCAGCGCGGCTTTCCGTTTCTTTCCGATCCCGCTCACCCCGTCCAGCACCGAGGACAGGGCGCTCTTGGCCCGCCGCTTCCGGTGGAACGTAATGGCGAACCGATGGGCCTCGTCCCGTATCCGTTGAAGGAGAAACAGCGGATCGCGATCCTTGCCGAAGAGGATCGGGTTGGCCCGCCCCGGCCGGAAGATCTTGTCCTCGGTCTCCCCCTTCTCCTCGTCCTTCTTGGCGATGGCCGCCGCTTCGAACCGGTCCGAGATCCCCAGTTCCCTCATGACGGCCAGGGCGATGTTGAGCTGCCCCTTGCCGCCGTCCACCATCAGAAGATCCGGAAAAGGTTCCGAATCCGGCCCCTTGCCGTACCGGCGCTTCAGCACCTCGGCCATGCTGGCGTAATCGTCGTTCAAATCCCCGACGCTCTTGATCCGGTATTTCCGGTATCCCGATTTGTCGGGCCGCCCCCCCTGGAAGGTCACCAGGGCCGCCACGGGGTTCGTGCCCGAGATGTTGGAGTTGTCCACGCACTCGATCCGGACCGGGACCTGGTCCAGGTGGAGGCGTTTCTGGATCCGGGTCAGCAGCCCGATGTCCGCCGAGCGCTCCGTGATCCACTCCTCCATTCCGTCCCGGGCGTTGTCCTCGGCCATCCGCAAAAGGGCCGCCCGCTCCCCCCGCCGGGGCCGCATCACATGGACCCGCCGCCCTTTGACCGAAGTGAGCCAGTCCGCCAGCAGGTCGGCGTCCTCCAGGGGGGAGGGGGTCAGCACCTCGTTGGGGATGAACCGGCTGCCTTCGTAGTACTGACGGATAAAGGCGGCGATGGTCTCCTCCCGGGGGGCCAGGGCTTCCTCGAACCGGAAATGGCGCATCCCCATGAGGTAGCCCCCCCGGACCGAGAGCAGCGTCACCAGGCAAAGGTTGTCGGACCGGGTCGCGGCCAGCACGTCGCGGTCCTGGAAATCGGCGGTCACCGCCACCTGCTTTTCCAGGGTCCGCTGGAGGGCATACATCCGGTCCCGGAGAAGGGCCGCGGCCTCGAAATCCCGGGCCTCGGCCGCCGCCGTCATGTCGGCCTTCAGGGTTCGCACCAGTTCCGGGGTCCGGCCCCGGAGAAAAAGGGTCACCTCCCGGACGATGGCCCCGTAGGTCTCCGGATCCACCTTTTTGCTGCACGGGGCCAGGCATGATCCCATCTGGTGGTTGAGGCAGGGCCGGGTCCGTTCCTTCAACCGCCGGTTCCGGCATTTCCGGAGCCCGAAGGTCTTTTCGATGAAGCGATGGGTCTGCCGGGCCGCATTCGCCGACGAAAAGGGGCCGAAATAGAGGGCCCCGTCGTTTTCCGGCTTTCGGACGATGGAGAGGGTCGGAAACGGATTCCGGACGTCCAGCCGGAGCGAGGGGTACCGCTTGTCGTCCTTGAGGATGACGTTGTACCGGGGGCGGTGCCGCTTGATCAGGTTCGACTCCAGGATCAGGGCCTCGTTTTCGGTATGGGTGAGGATGGTCTCGAAGGTCGCGATCTTCCGGACCAGGATGCCGGTCTTGATGTCCATCCCGTTGTTTTTTTTAAAATAGGAGGTCAACCGCTTCTTCAGGTCGCCGGCCTTGCCCACGTAGATCACTTTCCCGTCGGCGTCCTTCATGAGGTAGACGCCGGGCCCGGTGGAGACCCTCGGCAATTTTTCGATTAATTCCGTCATCATGGCCAGAAACATATACCATTTTTCCCCGCTGTAAAGCGCAGTCCCAAATCCAAGGTTTTCGGATAGGCTCTAAGCCTGAAAAATAATATTCATTTTTTAACCTGAATAAATTTAATTTTATCTCTTGTATTTTATTACACCGATGTGGTATTGGGATGATGATTCATCACGAAGGACACGGGCGCCTGTCCTGAAAACAAACCGAAAAGGCGCGGGACATCGAAAAAGGGGGTGATAGGACCGGCGGGGTTCGTTTCACGAACCGGGTGAGGAAAAATCGTTCGGATTAATTCATCAAAAAGAGGAGAAAAACATGAAAAGAATTATCATCGTACTGCTGGTATTGATCTTTGGACTGTGCCTGGCGACCAACGCGCTGGCCGGCGGCAAGGAAGCCGCCAAGAAGAACGTCGAAGACGTGGTGGCGGCGATCAACGGCGGCAAGGACGCCAAAACGATCAACGCCAACGACTATGACCCCTACGTTTTTGTCCTGGAAGAAGACGGCATGCTGGTCGTTCATCCCTCCCTTACCGGGAAGAGCCTGAAGGAAGTCGCGCCGCCGGTATACGAGGCGATCGCCACCTCCGTGAAGGAAGGCAAGGAAACGGCCGATTACATGTGGAAGGGCTCCATGAAGCATTCCTACGTCAAGAAGACGGACAACAACCTGATCGTAGGCAGCGGCTACAGCGAATAATCGCCAGTTAAGCCTCTAAGCGTTGGGACAAAAAAAGGGCGGCGGTTCGCGCCCTTTTTTTACGCCAGTTCCTTCAACGCCGCGATCCGGTCCCGAAGGTCCGCGGCCCGCTCGAACGCCAGTTCCTTGGCGGCCTTTTCCATCTCCGCCTCCATCTCCCGAATCATCTCCCGGACATCCTTATCCCCGGCGGCGTCCCCGTAGGCGGCCGCGCTTTCGGCCACTTTCGCCAGATCGGCCGGCAGCGGTTCCCCTTCGGGACCGGCGGTTTTGACGAATTCGAAAACATCGGCGATGTGTTTGTGGATGGTGGCCGGGATGATGCCGCGGCGCTCGTTGTGGGCCTGCTGGATCTCCCGCCGCCGGCCTGTTTCGTCGATGGTCTGCCGCATGGAGCGGGTCACCGCGTCGCCGTAGAGGATCACCTTTCCTTCGACGTTCCGGGCCGCCCGGCCGCAGGTCTGGATCAGGGACCGGGTGGACCGGAGAAACCCCTCCTTGTCGGCGTCCAGCACCGCCACCAGCGAGACCTCGGGGATGTCGAGCCCCTCCCGGAGCAGGTTGATGCCGATGAGCACGTCGAAGACGCCCTTGCGGAGATCCTGGATGATCTCCATCCGCTCCAGGGTGGTGATGTCGGCGTGGAGGTAACGAACCGGGATCCCCAGGTCGGCGTAGTATTCCGTCAGATCCTCGGCCATCCGTTTGGTGAGGGTGGTCGCCAGCACCCGCTCGCCCCGGGCCACCCGTTTCTGGATCTCCTCCAGGAGGTCGTCCACCTGGTGGCGGGCGCCGCGCACCTCGATGGCGGGGTCCAGCAGGCCCGTGGGCCGGGCGATCAGCTCCACCATGTGGTCCATGCCTTTTTCCCGCTCGTAGTCGGCGGGCGTGGCCGAGACGTAGACCACCTGTTTCACCCGCTCATTGAACTCCTCGAACCGCAGCGGCCGGTTGTCCAGGGCCGAGGGCAGCCGGAACCCGAACTCCACCAGGGTCTCTTTCCGGGACCGGTCCCCGTTGTACATGCCCCGCAACTGGGGCACGCCGATGTGGCTCTCGTCGATAAAGACCAGGAAGTCGTCGGGAAAATAGTCGAGAAGGGTAGGGGGGGGCTGGCCGGGCTTCCGTCCCGTCAGATGGCGGGAGTAGTTCTCGATGCCGTTGCAGTACCCGATCTCCAGCATCATCTCCAGGTCGAACTGGGTCCGCTCCTCGATGCGCTGGGCTTCGATGAGCTTGTTCTCCGACCGGAAGTAGTCGATGCGGTCCCTGAGTTCGGCGTTGACGGTCTCCACGGCCCGCTGGAGGGTCCCCTTTTCGGTGACATAGTGACTGGCCGGAAACAGCGTCAATTCGTCCAGCCGCCGCAACACCTCGCCCCGCAGGGGGTCGATCTCGGCGATGGACTCGATCTCGTCCCCGAAAAAATCGATGCGGACGGCCCGGTCCTCCTCGTAGGCCGGGAAGATCTCCACCCGGTCCCCCCGGACCCGGAAGACTCCGCGGTGGAAATCGACGTCGTTGCGCTCGTAATGGATCTCCACCAGCCGGGAGAGGAGCCGGTCCCGGTTCAGCTCCTCATCGGTTTCCAGGTTGATCCGCATCCCCAGGTAATCCTCGGGGGCGCCCAGGCCGAAGATGCACGACACGCTGGCCACCACCAGCGCGTCCCGCCGGGAGAGCACCGACCGGGTGGCCGAATGGCGCAGCTTGTCGATCATCTCGTTGATGGAGGAGTCCTTCTGGATGTAGGTGTCGCTGGACGGGATGTAGGCCTCGGGCTGGTAGTAATCGTAGTAGGAGACGAAATACTCCACGGCGTTGTCCGGGAACAGGCCCCGGAACTCGTGGTAGAGCTGGGCCGCCAGGGTCTTGTTGGGGGCGATGACCAGGGTGGGGCGGTTCAGTTCCGCCACCACATTGGCCATGGTGAAAGTCTTGCCGGATCCGGTGACCCCCAGCATGACGTTGTGGGCGGCGCCGGATCGGATTCCCCGGGTCAACCCCTCGATGGCGCCGGGCTGGTCCCCGGCGGGGGTGTAGTCGGTAACCAGTTTGAACCGCGCCATGGCTACCCGCCGACCTTCCAGATCGTCCCGTCGGGACGGTCCTCCAGCACGATGTTCTTTTCGGCCAGTTCGTCCCGGATGGCGTCGGCCCGGGCGAAATCCCTGGCTTTCCGGGCCTCGGCCCGTTCCTGGATCCGGGCCTCGATTTCGGCGGCGTCGATCGATTCGGAGGCCAGAACGCCGGCCCGGCGCCCGGTGAAATAGGCCGCCGGGGTCTCGTTGAGGATGCCGAGCACTTCCCCCATGCGGAGGATGTCGTCCCGGATGGCCCGAATCCGGGGGAGGGCGTCGTCGGCGGACCCATCCATCAGCGCGTTGGCGGCCCGGACCCCTTCGAACAGCACGCCGATGCCCAGGGCCGTGTTGAAATCGTCGTCCATGGCTTCGGCGAACCGGCCCCAGTGTTCGCCGGGTTCCGCCGGCGATCCGTCGGGCGCCCCCGCCGACGCCTCGGCCCGCTCCAGGAAGGTATAAATCCGGTCCAGCCCGGCCCGGGCCTCGTCCATGGCCCTGTCGGTGAAATCGACCGGGCTCCGGTAATGGTTGGAGAGGAGAAAGAGCCGGATCGTCTCGGGGTGGTACTGCTTCCGAACATCCTTGATCATCAGGAAGTTGCCGAGGGATTTGGACATCTTCTCCTGATCGATGTTGACGAAGCCGTTGTGGACCCAGTACCGGGCGAAGGGCTTGCCGAAAGCCCCCTCGGACTGGGCCACCTCGTTTTCATGGTGGGGGAAGATGAGGTCCTTGCCGCCGCCGTGGATGTCGAAGGTCTCCCCCAGATGCCGCCAGGCCATGGCCGAGCACTCGATGTGCCACCCCGGACGTCCCGGTCCCCAGGGGCTGTCCCAGGCCGGCTCCCCGGGTTTGGCCGATTTCCAGAGGGCGAAGTCGAAGGGATTCCGTTTTTTGGCGTTGATCCCCACCCGGGCCCCGGCTTCCATGTCGTCGAGCTTTCGGCCCGAGAGTTTTCCGTATCCGTCGAAGGATTCGACCGAATAATAGACGTCCCCGTCGATCCGGTAGGCCATGCCGTTGTCCACGAGTTTCCGGACAAAGGCCTTGATGTCCTCCATGTACCGGGTCACCCGGGGCTCGTGATCGGCCCGGAGCACGTACAGGGCGTCCATGTCCTCGTAGAACTCCTGGATGTATTTTTCGGAAATCTCCATGGGATCCACCCCCAGCCCGTTGGCGCGTTCGATGATCTTGTCGTCCACATCCGTGAAATTCCGGATGTACATCACCTCGAAGCCGCGCTCTCTCAGATGCCGGACGATGACGTCGAACACCACGACCGACCGGGCGTGACCCACATGGCAGGAATCATAGACGGTGGGGCCGCAGACATAGACGCTCACCTTTCCCGGCGACATGGGTTCGAAGGTCTCTTTGCTTCTGCTCATGGTGTTGTAGATCCGAATGGTCATGGCTCGTTTTTCCCTTTATCTTCGGTTATGTCCGTTGTTTTTCGATCAGCGCCGCGCACATGGCCCCGATGCCCTCGCCCCGGCCCATGGGTCCCAGGCCCTCGGTGGTGGTGGCTTTAATATTGACCCGATCCGTTTCGATTTCAAGCCCGCGGGCCACGCTGGCCCGCATCCGGTCCCGGTAGGGGGCCAGCCTGGGGGCCTGGGCGAAGACGGTGACATCGGCGTTGACGATGGCGTACCCCCGTTCCCGGACCATCCCGGCGGTCCGGGAGAGCAGCGCCATGCTGTCGATGTCCTTGAACCGGGGATCGGTATCGGGAAAATGGAGACCGATGTCCCCCAGCCCCGCGGCCCCCAAAAGGGCGTCGCACACCGCATGAAGCAGGACGTCCGCATCCGAATGTCCCAGCAGCCCCTTGTCGAAGGGGATCTCCACCCCCCCCAGCACCAGTTTCCGGCCGGCGACCAGCCGGTGTATATCATATCCTGATCCGATCCGCATCCGTCCGGTTTTCCTCCGTTGCGCGCCGATGGCCATGATCCTTGAAAACCCGAATAATTATAAGATATTGTCGAGAATCTGTCAATCGATCCGTTGAAGAGAAAAATATCGTGGGGGGATATTGAAAAAAATATCCATTCATGGCATTTAGAACAGGGTGTTGAAAGGACCGGGATACCATGGAAAACCATACAACGGATACGGGTGAGCGATGAAGCGCGAGATGATCGGTTTTACAGGCTGGCGAGCGATGATAACAGGGCTGGTTATATTAATGATGGTCCCGGCGGCCCGGGCCGCGGAGATTTCCATCCCGGACCTGAAAACAACGCCGGGCATGGCGGTGACCATCCCCGTGATGCTGGATCATGTGGACAACCTGGCCGGCGTCAAGCTGGTGATGACCTACGACCCGAAGGTGCTCACTTTTTCCAAAGCGGACAAGACGAAGTTCACCCATTCCATGATGCACATCGTCAACGACAAGAAACCGGGAACCCTCATCGCCGTCATGGCCGCGGCCCGGGGCATCAAGGGGGACGATTTCCCCATCCTGACCCTGGAGTTCCGGGTCAACGCCGCGGTCGAGGCCCCGGCCGAAGCCGCCCTCAGTATCCGGGAGGCCCAGCTCATGAGCGACGATCTGAAGGATCTTCCCTACACCGTCAACACGCCGCCCCTGAAGATCCTCTCCGCCGCGCCGCCTGAAATTCCTGAACGACCCGACAAAAAGGAAGAAAAAACGTCGGATAAGGCGGCGAAAGGGGAGGGGTCCCCCTAAGACCTGCGAGGTTTCCAAAACCTCGCAGGTCTGGTCGGAACCTTCATTGCGACTCTTCCCCCAACCTCGGGCTCCGGTCCACCATCTCCTTCAATTCCTCCCAGTCGAAGTGGAGATAGCGGCGGGTGGTGTTCAGGTTTTCATGACCCAGTAAGTACTGGATAATGATCAGGTTTTCGCCCGACCGCGCCTTGAGGCTCGCCCCGGAATGGCGCAGGAGGTGAGGGCCCTCTTGCCGCTTGAAGATGCCCGCTCTTTTCAGCGCCGACCGGGTGATGTCATGCACCTGCCGGCGGGTCAACCGCTGGCCGTGGCTGGACAGGAACACCCAGTCCCGCAGGCTCCCCTTGTAGGTGGGGCGGATGGCCAGCCAGTCCTTGAATTTTTGTATTAAATCGGTATGTAACGGAATTTTTTCTTCTTTGCCGCGCTTCCGGGTCACCCAGATCTCTTTTTCTTCGAGCCGGATGTCGGTGAGCTTCAGGTTGACGACCTCCGAAACCCGCAGACAGATATCGGTGAACAGGCCGAACAGGAGCAGATTCCGGGCCACCGTTTTCCGATTCTTTTTATTTTGTTCCGCGACCATCAGCCGGTTCAATTCGTCGATGGTGAGATAATCGGTTTTGGGAAGATAGAATTTGGGTTTCTCCAGACCCTCGGCCGCATTTTCCGAAACCAGGCCTTCATCCACCAAAAACTGCATGAAGCTGTTCAGGACATACATGAGCGTCGTCCTGGAGCTTTTCTTCAGATTCTGGATTTTCAGATACCCCAGAATCGACTCTTTGTCGATCTCGTCCGGATGGCGGATGTTCCGGATTTCGCAATACTCCGCGAACCGCGTCAGCTCATAACGCCGGTTGTAGACCGTGGCGTCGCTCAGTTGTCCCAGGGCCTGTTTTTCGACGAGATGCGCCTCGACGGCGTCGCGGAGGGTCATTTTGGGTTTTTCCGCCACAGTGTCACTCATTTTCCGGCTGCTCCTGGTTAAAACCACCCAATATAATCATATTGGGTGGTTTTACAATTGAAGGGTTTTGACCTGATTTCTGCCGGCCTTCTTGGCGTCGAAGAGCACGCTGTCGCTGCCTTTGATCAAAAACTGGGCCGTACCCTCCCGGAACGGCAGGATGCTCGCGACGCCCAGGCTGATGGTCACCCAGTCCGAAACGGGCGAAGCGTCGTGTTCGATCCGGAGGGCTTCAACCGACGCCCGCATCTGTTCGGCCATGTGCGCGGCCCCCTCCAGATCGGTTTTCGGCAGGACGGCCGAGAATTCCTCACCGCCGTACCGGGCCGCGAAATCCGTGGGCCGGCGCAGGCATCCCGTCAGGGTCGTCGCCACGCGCTTGAGGCAATCGTCGCCCGCCAGATGGTTGTAGGTATTGTTGTAGGCGCCGAAATAATCGATGTCGATCATGATGAGGGACATCGGCCTCCCCTCCCGGATCCCGTTGCGCCACTCGGTGGCGACGAATTCATCGAACCGCCGCCGGTTGGGGATCCCCGTCAGCCCGTCCAGGGAGGACAGGTTTTCGAGGATGTCCCGGTGCCGCTTCAGTTCCAGGTGGGTCCGGACCCGGGCCTTGACGATGGCCTTGCTGAAGGGTTTCGTGATGTAATCCACGGCGCCGAGTTCCAGCCCTTTGGTCTCGTCCTCCTCCTCGTTCATGGCGGTGATAAAGATCACCGGGATGTGGCGCGTCTTTTCGGACGCTTTGAGGCGACGGCAGACTTCGTATCCATCCATCTCCGGCATCATGATGTCCAGCAGGACGAGGTCGAGGGGA
This sequence comes from uncultured Desulfobacteraceae bacterium, assembly GCA_964652715.1. Lineage (GTDB taxonomy): Bacteria > Desulfobacterota > Desulfobacteria > Desulfobacterales > JAABSP01 > JAABTD01. The sequence goes on along the minus strand of CAZZBE010000004.1, from coordinate 10,766 downwards.
TCGCCGGACATGGCCAGATCCAGCGCCTCTTTTCCGCTGGTGGCGAAGCGGACCGCGTACAGGGGCTTCAACACCTGGGCCAGCACCCGGATATTTCCAGGGGCGTCGTCCACGATCAGCACCCGCTGTTTCCGACGGTCATCCGTCATCTCAGGGCGCCTCCGTCGGCAGGGACAATAGCCGCGCCATCCCCGTCAATTCCTGTCTGGCGCCGCTGAAATCGAGCCGGTCGATGCGATCTTCGATTTTCTCCAGGATCTCCTTTCCTTCGGGCCAGGGGGCCAAAAACTGTTTCAATCCCGCCAGCGCCTCTTCGGCCTCCAGGTCGTTGGCCTGGAGCAGCCGGTCCAGGGCGATCAACCGTTCATAGACCTCCGCCTTTTCCGGCGGCGCCCCAAGGATTCTGTCGGACAAGTCGGCTTCCGGATCATCCGCGCCCGCGAACCGGTCTTTCATCGCCATCAACCGGTGGATCGCGTCCAGCACCTTCCCGACCGCCCGGTCGAAGTCCTCGATCAGGTCCCGGTCGGCGCCGCCGGTCTCTCTCAACGCGCTTTCCAGCTCCAGAGCGGCCGAGGCCAGCCCCCGGGCGGAAATGTTGCCCGCGACGCCCTTGACCGTATGGACCTCCCGGAGCGCTTCGTGGACATCGCCCCGGTCCAGCGCCTCCCGGACCGTCGATGAAACGGCGCTGTACTCTTCGGCGAAGGACGACAGGATCTTCAGGAAAAGCGGCCGGTTGCCGCTGACGCGGTTGACCCCGGCGGCCACATCGATCCCCGGAACCCCGGGCAACTCGCCGGGATCCGGCCCCTTCTCCCCCTCCTCTCTTCCCGGCTTCGGCGCCGCCCACTGGGACAACACGGTCAGCAGTTCCTCTCTGTCGATGGGTTTGGCGACGTAGTCGTTCATGCCGGCGGCCAGGCATTTTTCCCGGTCCCCCTTGAGGGCGTGGGCGGTCATGGCGATGATGGGCAGATCGCGGCGTCCGAAATCCCGGCGCAGAACGCGGGTGGCCTCGTAACCGTCCATTTCCGGCATCTGGATGTCCATCAGCACGGCATCGTAATCGCCTTTCTGAACGGCCGCCAGCGCGGCTTTGCCGTTTTCGGCGGTCTCCACCCGCAACCCGGCGCTCGTCAGGAGTTCGGTGGCCACCTGCCGGTTGATGCGGTTGTCCTCCACCACCAGCACCTTCGCCCCGCGGAGGCGGCCCCGGACCGGCATATCCGCCGCCTCGCCGGCGTCGGCGGCCGGCCCGTCGCTATTGGCGCCGAAGACCCCCATGAGAGTGTCGAACAGCACCGACATCTTGATGGGTTTGATCAGGAAGCCGGCCACCCCCAGGTTCTCCGCCTGCTGCATCACCTCCTCCCGGCCGAAGGCCGTCATCATGAGAACCGGCGGCGTCGGGAGTTCGGGATCCCCGCGGATCCGCTTCAGCGTGTCGATGCCGTCCATTTCGGGCATCATCCAATCGACGATGAGGAGATCGAAACCGCCCTCCCCTCCCCTCCCCTTGAGGATTTCAATGGCGGCCGACCCGGATTCGACCCCCTCGGCCCGGAATCCGAAGGAGCAAAGGGTCTGCCGGATGATTTCCCGGGCGGCGTCGTTGTCGTCCACCACCAGGATCTCCTTGCCGCTGAGGTGTCGGGGCGCTTCGGGCTTTTTCTCCGGCCGCTGTTCCGGCAGATCGAAACGGGCCGTGAAGTGGAAGGTGGCCCCCCCGCCGGGCTCGCTCATGGCCCGGATTTCGCCGTGCATCATCTCCACCAGACGTTTGGAGATGGCCAGTCCCAGGCCGGTGCCGCCGTATTTCCGGGTGGTGGACCCGTCGGCCTGGGTAAAGGGGGTGAAGAGGTTCCGGATCACCTCCCGATCGATCCCGATGCCGCTGTCCTGGATCGTGAACCGGAGGCGCACCCGGTCGGCGTCTTTCTGCAAGAGCGAGACGCGGACGGTCACGTCGCCGCTGTCCGTGAACTTGACGGCGTTGTTGGTCAGGTTGGTCAGCACCTGGCCCAGCCGCAGCGGGTCGCCGATGAGGGTTCGGGGCACATCCTCGTCCGCCGACGCCACGAGTTCGATGCCTTTTTCGCCGGCCTTGCCCGACAGCATGTCCGCCAGGTTTTCCAGCTTGTCCTGGAGGTTGAACTCGGTGCGTTCCAGTTCCATCCGGCCGGCCTCGATCTTGGAGAAATCGAGGATGTCGTTGATGATCTCCAGCAGGGTGCGGCCGGAGGTGCTGATCTTTCGGAGGTAGTCCCGCTGCTTGCCGGACAGATCGGTCCGGAGGCTCAGGTCCGTCAGGCCGATGATGGCGTTGAGGGGCGTGCGAATCTCGTGGCTCATGTTGGCCAGAAAATCGCTCTTGGCCCGGGTGGCGGCTTCGGCGGCGTCCTTGGCGATCTTGAGGTCTTCGGCCCGCTTCCGCTGGGTGATGTCCTCGAGGATCCCCTCGTAATAGACGATCTCCCCGTTCTTGTCCCGGACGGCGTGGGCGTTGACGGAGATGTGGATGATGTCGCCGTCCTTGCGATGGAACCGGGTTTCGAAATTGGTCGCCGCCCCCTGCCGGGTCATGAGCCGTTTGAATTCGTCCCGCTTTTCGGGGTTGACGTAGAGCTGCTCTCTCAGGTCGGTGACGCTTCCGAGCAGCTCCTCCTCGGAGTCGTATCCCACGATCCGGACAAAGGCGGGGTTGACGGCGAGGATCCGGCCGTCGGGGGTCGTCTGGAAGATCCCCTCGGTGGCGTTCTCGAAGATGGACCGGTAGTTCTCCTCGGAGGCGCGCAGGGCCTCCTCGGCCTTTTTCCGGGCGGTGATGTCCCGGGCGTTTTCCACCACCAGCCTCGGGCGGCCGTCCGGATGCCAGGCGGTCACGCTGGTGGTGCACCAGAAGATCAGCCGTTCGCCGTCCACCGAAACGGCGTCGGTTTCGTGCTCATGGATCTTCCCGTCCGCGAAGGTCCGCAGGGCGACGCAGTTCTCGCAGGCGTCGGACCGCCGACGGTAGACCTCGTGGCATTTTTTGCCGATCATGTCCTGGCCGAACAACCGCTTGGCGATGTCGTTGGCCCAGACGATGGTCAGGGTCTCGTCGAGCATGCTCATCCGGTCGGTGATGGAGTCCATGATCCCGGCCATTTCGGCCTGGCTCTCCCGAAGGCTCCGTTCGATCCCCTTCCGCTCCCGGATTTCGCTTTGCAGGTCTTCGTTGGCCTCGGCCAATTCCCGGGTCCGCTCCAGGACCCGGCGTTCGAGCTGGTCGTGGGCCTGCCGCAGTCCCTCCTCGGCCTGCTTCCGCTCCGTGATGTCCATGGCGATGCACAGGTACCCGCTCACCATCCCCTCCGGGTCCCGCAACGCGTTGATGGTCATGTTGACGGGGAAACGGCCGCCGTCCCGCCGCACGTAGGTCCACTCCGACCCCTCGGACATGTCCCGGACGGCGTATTCCTGGAGCAGCGCGTAGGCCGGAACGCCGAGGATCTTGCCCCGCCGGGTCAGCTCCGATTCCGCGTGGAAGATCTCGGGGGTCTGGCGTCCGATGACCTCGTTGGCCCGGTAGCCCAGCAGGTTCTCGGCGCCGGTGTTGAAAACGGAGATGACCCCGTCCCCGTCGGCGGCGATGATGGAGATCTGGGCTGCGGAATTGAGGACGGCCTTCCGCTGGGCATTGGCCGATTGAAACCGGTGGAGAATCTTCTCGGTCTCTTCGAACTGCCGGACCACCAGGGCGGCGGTGATTTCGGCGGCGTCCCGGGCCACCCGGATCTCCTCCCGCAGCAGCCGGTTTTCCGCCGTCAGCGCCGCCGCGGCGTCGGGGTCCATTCCCCCGATGCTTCGGGGGTCCGGCCGGGAAGATATGCGGTCTAATGGACCGTGCATACCAGACAGGGATCGAAGGATCGGACCACGAGTTCGGCCTCCAGGGGATCGTCCGGGTCCCGGACCGGGGTCCCGACCAGGGCTTCCTCCATGGGGCCCCGGGCCCCCTGGCGGTCCCGGGGGGACGCGTTCCAGGTGGTGGGCGTAATGACCTGATAGGACTGGATCGCCCCGTTGTCGATGACGACCCAGTGGCCCAGGGCGCCGCGGGGGGCCTCCACCAGACCGAAGCCTCTCCCCTGCTCCAATGGCGGGGCGTCGTTGTAGAACAACCCCTGGCGCCGACTCAGCTCCCGGAGCCACGTCTCCAGGGCCGGGAGGGTCCGGGACGACCGGACGATCCGGGCCAGTTGCCGGGCGAAGACCGACGGGCCTTCTTCCCGGATCAGTTCCGTCAGCAGGGGATCGCCGGCCAGGAGCATCTGGGCCAGGGGGCCCGTCTCGGCGGGCAGCCCGTCGTACCGGGGCGCCTTGGCCCAGGTGTACTGCCGGTTTTCGTTGCCCGCGGCATAGGGACGGGTCATCCCCTCGAAGGGGTGGCGCGGCGCCCGGTAGCCGGCGAACCAGGAGCAGTCGATGGCCTCGGTGATCCGTTTCTGATCCATGGGAGCCGCCTCGCCGTCCCGGTAGAATCCCGGCGGGAACAATTCCCCGTCCCGGCCGGGGGCGGCCGCCTCGCTGTCCTTGGGAATGACCAGTCCGCCGAAACCGATGAAATGGCCGCGGCCGCCGCCGATTTTGTGAAGCCCCGCGGTCCGGGCGAACCGGATAAAAAACCCCAGCTCGCTCTTCCGGTGGTCCCCGGACGCCGCCAGCCATTCCTTGAGCGCCGCCCGGGAGGTCACCCCGGACCACCGCTCCAGGGAACACCCCAGCACCCGTTCCTCGTACCAGCGCCGGTAATGGCGGGCCAGATGCCGGCACTGGCTGATGTCGTTGGCGCTGGGCAGACAGACCACGCCGCCGGGGACCATGAAGGAGGAATGGGGCCACTGGCCCCCGAGAATCGCGATGATCTCCAGCAGGGACCGGCTCTCCGACACGGCCTGGAGGGCGCTGGCCCCCTTCATGGGTTCGTACCGCCGCCGGGCCTCTCCGTGGAGGGGATGATCTTCATATCCGGGCCGGGTGAAGTCGGCCATGAAGAGCTGGACCGCGTGGCGGACGTCGTTCTGGATCATCTCCGCCAAAAGCGCCACATTCCGGACCCGGAGGGCGTTGCCCGGCACGCGGACCCCGCAGACCATGTCCAGTGCCCGGGCCGCGGCCGTCAGGTGGGCCGTGGTGCAGATGCCGCAGATCCGGGGGGTGATCACCAGGCCGTCCAGGGGCCCCCGACCCTTCATGATGTTCTCGAACCCCCGGTACATGGACCCCGCGCACCAGGCGTCCCGGACGACCCCGTCCTCGATCCGGAGATGGACCTTCAGGTCCCCTTCGACGCGGTTGAAGGGAAAGATCCGGATCTGTTTTTTGTCCCGCGGCATCCGCTGAACCCTCGCCCTAGATCCCGGTTTTTCGTTTTTTGAGCCGTTGGGGCGCGGCCGCCGCCGCCATGCCCTTGTAGGCCAGATAATGGGCCCGCCCCACCCCGTCGGGCAGGTCGATGGGAATCCCCTCGATGTTCCGGGTCTTGAAAAAGGGATATTGCTGGGGAAAATCGGGACGGGTGCAGCCAAAACAGGGGACCCCCACCCGGGTCTTGGAAGACCGGCCGTTCCAGAGGATCTTGTTGCAGGGCCCCTTGACCAGCGGTCCGTGACAGCCGAGGTAGAAAAACATGCACCCCTTTTCCCCGAATCGTTTTTCCTCCACCCGGTACTCGTGGTATTCGTTGCGGGTACACCCTTGATGGACCATCATGCCGTACCATTCCAGCGGCATGCCGTAGTCCCCCATCTCCATGACGCCGCCCGCCGCCAGTTGGGAGAGGACGCCGGTAACCACATCGCAGTGGCAGGGGCACCCGGGCAGGTTGATGACGGGGGTTCCGCTCAGGGTCTCGAAGTCCGGGCCCAGAAATCCGCCTTTGTCCCATTTGTGGTACTGGACCCCGGTGGCCTCGATCTCCCCGTCGGCGCCGATGCCGCCGAAGCTCGCGCAGGCGCCCACGGCGACGATATGCCGGGCCATTTTGGCCAGGTCCGCCGCCAGATCCTTTTTGGGCCGGCCGTAGGCCTCGTCGTACATCCCCGTCCCGCCGGGCCCCCGGATGACCGATCCTTCGATGCAGAGCACGTCAAGCGGCCGCTCGCCCGAAATCAGGTCCGCCAGCAGCCGGTCCTGTTCCTTCAGCGACAGGGCGGAAACAGACGGGTGCCACAGCAACTCGATGTCGAGCATCCCGAACAGCTCGGAAAGATGGGGCATACGGGCGTTGAACAACGACCATGTGTCGCCGCCGCAGCCGCCGCACTGGAGCCAGTATAATGTTAGAGACATGGGGCTGTCGGCCTTTTCGTATCGCTTTCCAGATCCATACTTTCCTTTGACAGACTCAAAATCTCATAATTGAAGGTAGGCGCGGCGAATCCAGCTTCCGTTCGTTTCAGCGGGACGACTTCCGTCATTCCGGTTTCATGTTGGACATTAAACTGATAAGCCCTTATATCGTCCGGTGCGATCATCTCGTCTTCTGAATAGCCGAGTTCTTTAAGTTTGCCTTTTCGATATTCGTTGGAAGCGATCAAATTGTTGACTTGTTGAAAGAAGGTGTCGCTATGAGTTGTCAGCCAGATCGGCATTCCATGATTTATCAATTTGACAAGATATTTTGCCAGTATTCGTTGAGCTTTTAGATGCAAATGGGATTCCGGTTCTTCGAAAATCAGCGGTGTACCAATGTCCGTTTTAGCTTTCAGAAAAATAATCAGCGGGGACAGCTCGCTCACTAAAGAGGAAGTTACATGAAGAGGTAACGGATGGTTGATTTTTTCAGCCTGATAATAAAAACTCGGTATCGGGTCAGGATGCTGACTAATTTCCCCCTCCAATATCTCTTTTTCCATGCATTGTGCGATGCTGTGGCATTCCGAATTGAAAGAAATATCCAACTGCCTGTCTTTTCGTATGTCTACCTCTATAAGTGCTTGAAGAAAACGAATAATAGGCAAAGGAAAATCGCTTTTTGCGCTCTTTTCCAGCCCCCACGACTCCATCAGTTCTTTGGTGAGCGCTTTGTAGGAAATAATGAAGCCGGTTCGAGAAGCGGGCAGATAAAGTGGTTTGTTTCTACCATCAAATAACAAGATGTTGATCAGCCGACGAAGCTGGCGATAAATTTTATTCTCATAGTCTGTAGCACTTTCCTCGGGCAATACGGCGGGCATATCGCGTTTAATGGGTCCATTTCTGATTAAATTGACAGTAATTTTTCCAATTCTCATGCCACTGAATGTAAAAATTTTTTCTAAAACTTCATCTTTCTTTTCATCAATAACGACATTGTAGAATCGGATAAGGGCTTCGACAATCTCTTCCGACAGCCATTCCTCTTTATTTTGGCAATGGGAAATCCAAAGATCCCTGCAAAGCACATAATCGGGTATGCTTGGCGGCTCTAATGGAAAGATGCTGGTTCTTAGCTCCAGCAGGCCCCATAAAAGCGTCGTTAGATAGCTTTTCCCGGTATTGTTAGGTCCCACAAAAATTAACATGGGCGCGATGTCGATATCGGCTCTTTTAATTCTTCCAAAATTCTCGACATGCAGCCGCCACATGTTCTTTGATTCAGGTTTCCTGGCATTCATCGATTAATGCGCCTCCGTCCAGTTGTCCCCCACGCCCACATTCACCTTCAGCGGAACCCGCAGGTCCCAGACCCCTTCCATGATCTCCTTCACCAGGGTTTCCAGATCATCCAGTTCCCCGGGCGGCGACTCGAAAATCAGTTCGTCGTGGACGGTCAGGAGCATGGCGGATTGGAACGCCTTTTCCGCGACGGCGTCCTCCACCCGGATCATGGCCAGCTTCAGGAGGTCGGCGGCGGTGCCCTGGATGGGGGTGTTGAGGGCGATTCGCTCGGCGAACTGGCGGACGTTCCGGTTGGCGCTGTCGATTTCGGGCAGCAGCCGGATGCGGCCCAGGAGGGTGCTCGTCCGGCGGGTCTTCCGGGCGTCTTCGACGGCCCCTTCCATGAACCTTTTGACCCCTTTGTACCGGTCGAAATAGTGGTCGATGTAGGTCCCGGCCATCTGGCGGCTGATGCCCAGTTGTTGGGACAGCCCATGGGCGCTCATGCCGTAAATGATGCCGAAGTTGATGGCCTTGGCCTGCCGCCGCAGTTCCGGCGTCACCCCTTCCTGGGCGACCTGGAAGACCTCGGCGGCGGTTCGGGTGTGGATGTCCTCTTCTTTTTCAAATGATTCGATGAGGATCGGGTCTTCGGAATAATGGGCCAAAATCCGGAGTTCGATCTGGGAATAATCGGCGGCCAACAGCCGCCATCCCTCCCGGGGGATGAAGGCGGTGCGGATCTGACGCCCCTCTTCATCCCGGATAGGGATGTTCTGGAGGTTGGGGTCGGAAGAACTCAATCGGCCCGTGGCGGTAACGGTCTGGTTGAAGGAGGTGTGGATTCGGCCCGTTTCCCGGTCGCACATCTCCAGCAGGGCGTCGGCATAGGTGGATTTGAGCTTCGAGAGGGTCCGGTGGCGGAGGACCAGTGCCGGCAACTCGTGCCGGGCCGCCAGCAGGGTGAGCACCTCCACGTCGGTGGAATAGCCGGTCTTCTTCTTGGTCTTTTTCTGAACCGGGAGTCCCAGCCGCTCGAACAGGATTACCCCCAGTTGCTGGGAGGATTTGATGTTGAACCGCTCCCCGGCCATGTCGCAGATGGTCTCTTCGAGCCGCGCCAGCTCGTCTTCGAAGGACCGGGACAGGGTTTTCAACCGGTCCCGGTCGACGCAGATTCCCCGTCGCTCCATCTTCATGAGGACGGGGACGAGCGGCATTTCCACCGTCTCCATGAGCCGGGCCACGCCGATCTCCGCCAGCCGCTCCTTGAGGATTTCATAGGCCCGGAAGGTGATGTCGGCATCCTCGCAGGCGTAGGCCGTCGCCTTGTCCACGTCCACTTCGCTGAACAAGATCCCTTTTTTGCCGCCGCCGCCCGTCACCTCTGTGAAGGTGGTGGTCTTATGGTTGAGGAAATCGAGGGCGATCTGATCCAGGTTGTGGTTCCGCTTGGACGGATTGACCAGATAGGAGGCCACCATGGTGTCGAAATCGACCCCCGCCAGTTCTATTCCGCAACGGGACAGGACGACCCAGTCGTATTTGATGTTCTGCCCTACTTTTTTGAGGCCGGGGTCTTCGAGGATGGGTTTCAGGGTCGATAGAACCGTGTCGCGGGGGAGCTGCTCGGGGACGCCCATATAATGGTGGCCGCAGGGGATGTACCAGGCCCTGTGGGGTTCGCAAGAGAAGGAGAGCCCCACCAGTTCGGCCTCCATGGGGTTTTCCGAGGTGGTTTCGGTATCCACGGCGAAGCATCCGGCGGACCGCAGCGTGGAAACGAGCGCTTCCAGGTCCGCCATGGTCAACACCGCCCGGTAATCGGTCTCGGCCGGCGGCGGAGCCTCGCCGGGAAATTCCCGCTGGAGCTGGCTGAACTCCAGGGTCTTGAACAACCCGAAGAGCTTCTCCTTGTCCGGCGCCGCGACCCGGAACGTCTCGGGACGGCTTTCCTCGGGCGGCAGTTCCACATGGGTCTCGATGGTGGCCAGCCGGCGGCTCAGGAAGGCCTGGTCCCGGTAGGCGATCAGGTTCTCCTTCTGCTTTTTTTTGGTGATGGCGTCGATGTTTTCGTAGATCCCCTCCATGGAACCGAATTGCCGGATCAACGTCACGGCCGTCTTCTGACCGATGCCGGGCACGCCCGGGATGTTGTCCGACGCGTCGCCCGCAAGGCCCAGCACGTCGGCCATGCGTTCCGGCGCGATGCCGAAGCTTTCCCGGACCGTGCCGATGTCCGTGCTTTTGTCCTTCATGGGATCCCACAGGCTGGCGTCCTCCCGCACCAACTGGACGAAATCCTTGTCGCCGGTGACCATGACCACGGCGAACCCGTCGGCCAGTGCCCGCTCGGACAAAGTGCCGATGAGATCGTCCGCTTCAAACCCCGTTTTCTGGATCAACGGCAGCCGAAACCCCGCCACCACCCGGTGGATGTAGGGGATCTGCTCGGCCATGTCCCTGGGCATGGGAGGGCGGTTGGCCTTGTACGCCTCGTAGATCTCGTGCCGGAACGTGGGGCCTTTGGCGTCGAAAAAAACGGCGGCGTATTCGGGCTTTTTCTCCTCGATGAGCTTCATGAGCATCCGGGTGAAGCCGAAGACCGCATTGGTGGGCAGCCCCTCTGAATTGGTCAGGCCGCGGATGGCGTGGTAGGCCCGATGGATATAGGCGGTTCCGTCGATGAGAAAGACCGTGGGTCGCTCTGTTTTGCCGTCTGTCATTTCCTTATCGTCCGCACCTTGAGATGTTGGCGTTCCGCCGCGGCGGCGTTGACAAATCCGCCGGAAACCGGTATCACCCGATTCCGGATCGGCGATTGCCGAAAAAGACTATCATTGTTCACCCGAAACCACAAGCAGGAGCCCGCATTACATGAGCCGCGTCAGAAACCGCCGACAAAAGGAGACCGTCTGCCACTGCTGCAACGCCGTCCTCCCGTTCTGCTGGCGCTGCCGCTGCGGGTTCGCCATGTGCCAGGCATGCATGCTGGAAAATTTCTGGGGCATGTCCTGCAACGGCATCACCTGGAAATGCCCGGACTGCGGCCAGTGGAACGGATACGGCAACCAGTAGGGGCGAAAAATCTTTCGCCCCAAATCTTTTGCCTTTAGGGTTTGACCCGCCATTCGCCGCCG
>CAZZBE010000003.1:24735-57198 GCA_964652715.1 uncultured Desulfobacteraceae bacterium | reverse complement strand
GGTTTACGCCATGGCCTACCGGGAGTGGGATTATATGGATATTTTGAATTTTGACGCGATGTGATGCGTTGAATTGTTGTTGAAGCCCTTATCAATTCAAACTTTTTTCCAAAATGGAGGGAATCCAAAGATGGGCTGGGTTGAAAAAATTGATGAGGACGAAAACCTTTCCGATCATCAAAAAATGACCAGGAAATGGGCAAGACTCGTCAGAAACAAATGGAACATCGCAAAAGACCTTATCGCACCGGCTCTCCCTGATCTTCTGAAAAAATATTTCCAAGCGGAACTGGAAAGTTCCTGCGTTTGGGTGTGGAGACACAAGCGTTCGTTAAATTTGACGGGCGAATTTGACATTTTGTTTGCTGACAGTGAAAGAAACCGGCTGTTTCTCGTGCAAACCAGCATTTCGCCCGAAAAGGATGACATTATTGAATTTATAGGAAAAATTAAAATTTTTAGAAAATTATTCCCTGAATACCAAGACAGGGTGATCGTGCCGATTTTCGCGGGCATTGAGATGGAAAGAGACGTCGTCGATTTCGCGACCCAAAACAAGATGTGCGCCTTGGCCTACAGGGATTGGGAGGATTTGGAAATTTTGAATTTCGACCAGTTGTCGTTCTAATAAGCGTAAACGCTAAAAAAGAAAGGAGAAACCCATGGATGCCGGGTTGGAAGAACGGGTGGACACCCTGGAATATTACATGAAGGAGCTGGCCCATCAGCAGTGGCGAACAGACATCGCCGTCCAGTCTCTTGCTGAAGAAATGAAGAGCTTCAAGAACGAAATGAGCGCCTTCAAAGATGAGATGAACGCCTTCAAAGATGAGATGAGCGCCTTCAAAGATGAGATGAAAAACGATCTTAAGGCGTATAAAGAAGAAAACCGCCAGGAGCGTCGCGACATGAACAAGCAGTGGGGCGATCTGGCCAACAAAATGGGAACCATCGTGGAGGACATTGTCGCCCCGGCGGTGCGTCCGGTGTTGAAAAAATACTTCAACGTCCATGTCGAGCATCTTTTTATTAAGTCCAGCAGGCACCTGAAAGACTCGGATTTGAAAGGCGAATACGACGTTGTGGCGGTGGAAGGAGGCGGCCGGAACCGGGTGTTTCTCGTAGAGGTTAAAAGCACCGCCACAAAACAATACATCCTTGATTTTATAAAACGTATTGAAAAATTCCGGGCTTTGTACAAAGAATACCGCGACAGGGAGATCGTGCCCATTTTCGCGAGCCTCCGGCTGGAAGACGACATTGTTGCCTTTGCCACCGAAAACAGGGTTTACGCCATGGCCTACCGGGAGTGGGATTATATGGATATTTTGAATTTTGACTCGGTGTGATTTGTTGAACACAAATCGATGACAGAAACGATTACTCATGAACTCAAATGTCAAAGCAGCCATCCAAAAAGCCGTTGAAAAAGAACCGTTCGCCCGATTGCTGAACATGGAACTGGTGGAACTTTCGCCGGATTTTTCCGCCGTGGAGATGACCTATGACCCGGCTGCGATGGACAATATCTACAGCAGAGCCCATGGCGGGGCCGTTTACGCCCTTATCGACGAAGCCTTCGAAACCGTAAGCCAGACGGACGGAACCATCGCCGTGGCGTTGAACGTCAACACGACCTATGTCGCAAGCCCGACGCCGGGGGCGCGATTGCGGGCCGAAGCCAGGGCGGTGAGTCGCACCCGGAAAACCGCCGGATACGATATCCGGGTGACCGACGGCGAGGGCGGTCTCATTGCCACCTGCCAGGCCCTGGCATACCGGACCGGAAAGCCGATTCCATTCAACCATTTACGCGCCCGAATTATTTTCTGAAATCAAACCGAATCGGAATCGGCGCCGCTTCCGCGGCCATCGCTTCCAGTGTTTCGGATTCATTCTGTAAAATGTCCAGCAGCATCAGGGCGTCCCCCGGCGTGAGCCGCAGTTGACAAGGGGCGCCGTTTTCCGCCGTCTGGGCGATCACAAGGGACCTGTTTTCAATCCTTACGGCCAATCGCTCCCTGGCGGTCGTTGGGTCCGTCCCGGGGCCGGTTCCGTTGTTTTCGCCGGGCCTGGCGTCGTCTTCCGATTTCCAGTCGCTCATATCGTTTCTCCGCAACCTTGCAACGGTTTTCTTGCCTCTGCATCATGGCGAACAGCCGCATCGACCCTGAATCCTATCGTAAAACCCGGGTTTCCGAAAGGGCATTTGAGGGGTAGGACGGTGAATGGTTGACGGCGGGGGTGAACTCGGGATATGGAAAAGACAAGCTGACGTTACTCTATTTGGATCCATTCAGGAGGAAAAATGGCTATCGATCCCCAAATTCGCATATTGCTGGTGGAGGATTTCAAGGCGACCCGCGCGATGCAGGTTCGCATTCTGGAAGAGCTGGGATTCCACCATATCCAAGAAGCTGAAGACGGCGCGGCCGCCATGGAAACGCTTCGGAAGGAAGATGTCGATCTGATCATCAGCGACTGGAACATGCCGGTCACGGATGGCTACGAACTGTTGGAGTGGGTCAGGTCCGATGAGAAATGCCGGGACATCCCGTTTATCATGGCCACGGCCCGGGGCGAGAAAAGGCAGCTGATCAAGGCCGTCATGGCGGGGGTCAGCCATTTCATCGCCAAGCCGTTCACATCGGCGGAACTCAAGGGGGTGATCGAAGAGACCTTCGACAAGAAAAAAATCACCGAGGATATCCTGGAACGGACCGCTTCCCCCAAAACCAAGCCGTCCAAAACCAAATTGAGCGTGGCCCACATCCAGATCACCGACCACCTGGTGCTGGGGGCTTTGAAGCACCTGATCGAAACCGGGGAATGCCAGCCCCGGTATTTCGACCTGGAGACCCACTGCATGGGCGGGTGGAATCCGGTTCAAAAGGCCATGGAGAAGGGGACGGTGGATGCCGCCCTGGTGCTGGCGCCCATCGCCATGGACCTGTTCGGATACGGCGCCGCCATCCGGATGGTGCTGTTCGCCCACCAGAACGGCAGCATTTGCGTGCGGAAGCGAACCGCCGGGGATGCGCACGATCTGGCCGCGTTTTTTCAAAACAAGACGTTCTTCATTCCTCATATTCTGTCGATTCACCACATGCTGTCGGACCTGTTTCTCACCGAGATCGGCCTCCGGCCCGGCACGGTGGGCGGCGAGGGGGTCAACGTGGCCTTCGAGGTGGTGCCCCCGGTCCAGATGCCTACCTTTCTGACTGAGAGCCATGACGCCTGCGGGTTCATGGTGGCCCAGCCGGTGGGCAAAAAAGCCATCGTGGACGGCGGGGCCGATCTCTTGTTTCTCTCCGGCGAGATGTGGGAACACCACCCCTGCTGCGTGGTGGCGATGCAGGAGACGTTTATCGAGTCTCATCCCGATGCGGCCCAGGAGTTTACGGAGATGCTGGTCCGGGCCGGCCGGTTCATCCATGAAAAACCGACCGAAGCCGCGCGGATGGCGGTGGATTTTCTCGATCCCGACGGCGGCTTGAAACTGACCCCGCCGGTTTTGGAGAGCGTGTTGAGCGAACCCCACGGCATCCGGACCGACAATCTTTTTCCGGTGTTGACGGACCTCGACCGGATCCAGCGGTACATGGTGGACAAAATGGGGTACGGGTCCATTATTGATCTGGAAAAATTCGTGGACGCCCGGTTCGCGGAATCGGCCTGCGGGGAGACCGCCCAGCCGTCCTCGGTATTTCATGACCCGTCGTCCGTCGTCCGGTCCGTTCTGGCCCGGTTGGCGTCATAAACGGCGCAACGGCCGGAAAAGAGAGTGGATGATGAACACCCCGGAAAAAGAAGCGTCTTATGACGTGATTATCGTGGGCGGCGGACCCGCGGGGCTTTTCGCCGCCTATTATCTGTGCGAGCATTCGGGCAAGCGGGTGCTGCTCATCGAAAAGGGCAGGGCGCCCCTGAAGCGCAAATGCCCCATCAGCACGGAAAACGACTGCGTCCACTGCTCGCCGTGCAACATTCTCTGCGGCATCGGCGGCGCCGGGCTTTTTTCGGACGGCAAGCTCAACTACATCCACAAGCTGGGCAAAACCGATCTCACCCAATTTATGCCCCGAACCGACGCCAGAAAACTTATCGACGAAACCGAGGAGATTTTCAACCGGTTCGGCATGGACGGCCCCGTCTACCCCACGGACATGGAAAAGGCCCGGGAGATCCGGAAGATGGCCAAGCGGTTCGGCGTGGACCTGCTCATCATCAAGCAAAAGCACCTGGGCAGCGACTCCCTGCCGGGGTATATCGCCCGGATGGCCGATTATATCGTCGAAAAGGGGGTGCCCTTCAAGACCTCCGAGGACGTGCTGGACGTGCTGGTGGAAGACGGCGCCGTCAAAGGGGTGGCCACCGACAAGGGGACCCACCTGGCGGACAACGTCATCCTGGCGCCGGGTCGCGTGGGCGCCGACTGGGTGGCCCGGATCGCCGAAAAAAACGGCATCGGCCTGTCCCACCGGGGCATCGAGGTGGGGGTGCGGGTGGAGGTCCACAACGAGATCATGCAGGATCTGTGCGACGTCATCTACGACCCGACGTTTTTCATCCAGACCCAGAAATACGACGACAGCACCCGGACGTTTTGCACCAACCACGGCGGGTTCGTCTCCCAGGAGAACTACCGGACCTTCGTCTGCGTCAACGGCCACGCTTACCGGGAACGGAAATCCGAAAACACCAACTTCGCGTTCCTCTCCAAGGTGGTGCTGACGGAGCCGGTGACGGACAACCAAGCCTACGGCGAAGCCATCGGCAACCTGGCGTCGCTCATCGGCGGGGGACGGCCCATCCTCCAGCGGTTCGGCGATCTGAAGCGGGGACGGCGCTCCACCTGGAACCGGGTCCGGAAAGGCTACATCGATCCGACCCTGAAAAACGTGGTTTGCGGCGACATCGCCATGGCCCTGCCGGAACGGATTCTCACCAACCTCATGGAGGGACTCGAAAAGCTCAACCTGGTGGTCCCGGGCGTTTCCAACGACGAGACCCTCCTTTACGCGCCGGAAATCAAATTCTTCGCCACCCAGGTCGAAACCGACGCGCGGCTGGAAACGAAGATCCGGGGCATGTGGGTGGCGGGCGACGGCCCCGGCGTGGCGGGGAACATCGTGTCGGCGTCCGCGACGGGGTTGATTCCGGCGAGGGCGATAGTGGAGCGGTGATGTCGTGATCCAGGTTGTTTTTTCCCGCGCCGGCATGATATTTTAATCGTCAAGCGACCTTCTGACTTGGGAGCATGGAATCCGGATGCAACAATACGATATCGCCACTAAAGTTTTGATCGATTCGTGCCGGGACGACATCATCCGGTTCCTGATGGATTTGCCGGTTCGGGAAAGCCGGCTCATGGAATCGTTGCCCCAGGAGACCGTCAGCCTCAAGCGGGGCGATTATCCGATCCTGATTACCGACAATGCGGGCAAGCAGAAGCTGGCCGTCATTGAAATCCAGACCGACTGGCGGCGCTTTGTGCCGTTGCACCTGATCGATTACCGGGTTCGGTATATGCTCAAACACGATGTGGAAGCGGTCACCTGCGTGCTGCTGCTCCGGCCTTCGGCGTCGGCGACGGACCGGTATGAGGACAGCGAACTTCGGTTCCAATTCAAACTGGTCAAAATCTATGAGATGGACGCCGCCGCCATCCTTGCCGGCGGTCCGCTTTGCATGTTGCCGTTCGTGCCCCTCATGAGAGGCGGCGAAGCGGCCCTCGATCAGGCGGAGTCGCTGATTTACGGCAGCGAAAAAACAAGGCCGGAAAAGGCCGACATGCTGACCTCCATGGCCATCCTGTCCGGCCTGATATCGGCCGATATGCCCGCCCGGCTAATCGAAAGGAGGAAAGACATCATGATTGAATCCGCAGCTTACGATATTATTAAAAAGGAAGGGTTTGTCGAGGGCATTGAAGAGGGCATGGAGAAGGGTATAGAAAAAACCATCAAAGATTTCATGCGCTTGGGGACTGTCACGAATGAACAGATCGCGCTCGCGACGGGGTTTAGCGTTGAAGAGATCCAGAGGTTAAAGCAAAGCCTCGGGGCGGATAGGGGGAATGAGAATGAGCGTCACGACTGAATCCGCAGCTTATGAAATTATCAAAAAGGAGGGGTTTGACGAAGGCTTTGAGAAGGGTGTCAAGATGGGAATTGAACAATGGTTCGAGGAAGCCCGGGAGGAAGGTTGGAAGAATGGCGGAATGGAAATCATCCGAAACTTTATTTCGTTGGGGATTCTGACGGATGAGCAGATTGCCTCCGCGACGAGGCTGAGCGTTGAGCAGGTTCGGGAGTTGAAGCAGAGCCTCGACAGGGATGCGTAGATAGAGCAGCGTCATTTTTTATCTTTCCAGGCCAACGGATACTTTTCCGGCGTTTTCAGCGCGTCGAGTTCGATGTCGATGTCCAGGTCCGGCCAGTGGAACTGGTCGGGGGAAAGGCGTTGCATGTTGAAAATTTCAAATAGCCTGGCCTGTTTGAAGCGGGGGTAATCCTCAAAGGTTTCCGTTGCCTGTTCCCCTAAGTTTGTTCATGGCTTCGATGGCCTTGTCCTTTCTAAAAAATTTCTTTTCTGTACAAAATTCTGACGATAACGCCATTGTCTCCAGGATAGAAAAAATGCGTTCCTCCAGCACATCGTCTGGTTTTCGTTCCATGTTTTTAGATCATCCTTCATTTTCGCAATTCAGATTTTTTCCCAGGCATCTTTGCTGATTCCGGCCTGCCTCAAAATGCGCGACAGCAATTGCTTTCCGATATCACTTTTCACGCCACCTCTTGCACCCGGATTTCAACATCGTCGATAGGGGGAATGGGCAGGTTGCAATGCAGCCGAAACACAATCCACCCCTCAAGCACTTCCTTCAATTCGCGCCGGCAAGCCTCCAGGGTGTCCGCCGTGGCGTAAACGCCGTTGCAGTCGGGAATTTCACCGTAGTAAACACCGTCCTCCGAAAGGATTTCATAGACGGCGTGGTTCATGGCGTTTTGAATGTATTCTGAGAGCATTTGGGTTCTCCTTTTGGGCGGTTCTTGTACCATATTTTTCAATGATGCCGGCTTCTTTAAAAACGGATGCAATTTGTTTGTTTCGAGGCATGGAGGCGACTCTGCCCGACAGGATATCTTCCATGCGAATTTCCGGCGGCGGTCCGCCAGGATTGAAAATTTCGATCCGGTCGTTGAATATCTTTATCGCCGAGTCAGTGCTTGCCCGGTAATCCCGATGAACGATCATGTTGATTTGCATGTGTCAGGAATCCCCTATTTTCCCGCCAACGCACCGACCGGACAGATCTCCACGCACTTCCCGCAATCATCGCACACCAATTTTTCCGCCTCATCATCTTTAAAATAGGTCACCACCGTGTCGATCCCCCGGCGGGCAAATGTCAGGGTCGAATGCCCATGTTCATTCCTGCAGACTCGGATGCATTTTCCGCAGAGGACGCAACGGTTTGGATAGTAGGTAAAACAGGGGTGGCCCTCATCCACATCGGTTTCGTGGAATCGTTGTTCGAGTCCCTTCGGTTTCAGACCCACTTTGAGGAATTTGGCGATGTCCTGGAGGGCGCACTGCTTGTTGGCCGGGCAGTCCTTGCACTCGATCTTGTGGGTGGAAAGGAGAAACCGGAGCCCGGCCTTTTGCAGGCGGCGGACCGGTTCCGTATCGGTTTTGACGACCATCTCGTCCGTTACCGCCACCGTGCAGGAGGGAACCGGGGTTTTGTATCCGGCGACTTCTACAAAGCAGAGCCGGCAGGACGCGTGGGGTGTTTCGTCTGTTTCAAGCCAGCAGAGGTTGGGGACATAAATGTCGTTGTCCAGGCAAACCTTGAGGAGGTTCGCGCCTTCCTCCGCTTCGATTTCCGCGCCGTCGATGACTATTTTGGCCATGTCAAATATTTTCTAACGGATCTCATCAATGGTAAGGAGTTGTCGGATCATGGTTTCACGAAAAGCGCCGAAATGGAACATTGAAATCCCGGCAGAACGTCTTCGCAGGCGAGGGTGTCGCCTTCGGCGAATCGCTCCACCGATATGGGGGAGCGGTAAACCCGCACTGTTCGATTCTTCGGTTCGACGATCCAGACGGCTTTGACGCCGATGTTGAAATACTCTTCCAGTTTTTTCATGGTGCAGGACCACCGATCACTTGGCGAGATGATCTCGACGATCAATTCCGGGGCGACGTCCAGGTAACTTTCCGACTGGACTTTCGCGAAGCGCTCATTGGAAATGTAGAGGACGTCGGCCCCGCGTACCGTATCCGGAGAACGGCCGGTGTAGATGCCGACCTCGCCGGTCAAGACCTCTCCGATTCTCTGTCGATCGACGTATTCGCGGAGCATGCTTCCAACACGATTTTCCGAAATACCATGCTCGTACCCTGTTGGCGCCATAAGATGCAGCTTTCCTTCCACCAGTTCCGCTCGCCCGATATCCCCCATCTCGAAGAGGTCTTCTCCGGAGAGGAGGGCCTGGTCGTGCTGTTTGTCGTTTACTGCAGTTTGTTCTTCTATCGTGGCCGTTTCCATGGCATTTATTTACCTCTTCTTAACGGCTTCCCTCGATGGATGCCGATATCACTTCGGAAAGTAGTTTTCGTCGAGAATCTGGTCGAAAGAATACGGGCAACTGTCAGGAAAGAAATCTTTCTGAAATCCGGTTTCGTTGGCCGCCAGCCGTTTGGCCTTTCGGTAGGCTTTTTCGGTCTTGGCGTCGATCTCATGGCGGAGGCTGGGGCTGTCCGTCATGAGGTCCAGGATATCTTCCCGCTGGGTTTCGATGGTGTATTTCCTTCTGTTGGAGCGTCGTTCGGGTTGGTGTTGCCATTTCAGCAAATGCGCCATCAGGATCGCCAACCGGCTGATCAGTTCCCGTTTTTCGCTTCGACCCATGCTCTCCAGTTCCTCGGCCAGGTTTTGGGCGTCGAGATCGGTAAACCTTCCTACCCGGATCAATTGGGCATTGGCCATGAGCCAGCCATAATAATCTTGTTCGTATATTGGTAGTTCACTGGAATCTTTCATTTCTTCTCCCCCTCCGGCGGCCGTTCCACAACCGGCGCCAGATGCGGCGGCGAGACCCTCCGCACCGCATCATATTCCGGCGGGCAGGCCACCACGCATTCGCCGCATTTGACGCATTTTTCGAGGTCGATCCCTTTTTTCCGGGTTCGGGTGGTGAAGACGGCGTCGGTGGGGCAGCAGCCGACGCAAGCGTCGCAGCCCCGGGCGCATTTGTCGAGATCGATGTAAAAGGCGATCAGGGGCCGGCAGGTGAGGCCGGGGCATTTCTTTTCTTTGATGTGGGCGTCGTATTCATCCCGGAAATAGGCGAGGGAGGTCAGCACCGGGTTGGGCGCGGTCCGGCCCAGGCCGCAGAGCGATCCGGCCTTGATGTCCGCGCTCAGAGCTTCCAGCTTTTCCAGGTCTCCTTCCTCCCCTTCGCCGATGGTGATCCGGTGGAGGATCTCCAGCAGGTGGTGGGTCCCGATCCGGCAGAAAGTGCATTTGCCGCAGGATTCCTTCTGGGTGAAATCCAAAAAATAACGGGAGATGTTGACCACGCAGGTGTCCTCGTCCATGACCACCATGCCGCCGGAGCCCATCATGGCGCCGGCCTCGGTCAGGGAGTCGAAATCGATGGGGGTGTCCAGGAACGATTCCGGCAGACAGCCGCCGGAAGGCCCCCCGATCTGGACGGCGTGGAATTTCTTCTTTTTGGGGATGCCGCCGCAGACGTCGAAAATCAGCTCCCGGAGGGTCACGCCCATGGGAATTTCCACCAGGCCCGGATGGACCACGTCCCCCACCACCGAAAAAACCGCCGTGCCGGTGCTGGATTCGGTGCCGATGGACGCGAACCATTCCGATCCGTTGTCGATGATAGGCGGAATCAAGGTTAGGGTCTTGACGTTATTGATGACCGTGGGCTGGCCGTTAAGTCCCTGGACCACGGGGTAGGGCGGGCGGTGTCTCGGCATGCCCCGGCTTCCTTCGATGGATCGGATGAGCGCCGTCTCCTCGCCGCAGACGAAGGCGCCGGATCCCTGAAAGATCGAAATGTCGAAATCGAAGCCGCTTTCCAGGATGTTTTTGCCCAGCAATCCTTTCTCCCGGGCCTGATCGATGGCTTTCTTGAGGATGCTCACCGCCAGGGGATATTCGGACCGGACGTAGACGATCCCCCGGCCGGCCCCCACGCCGTAGCCGCACAGGATCATCCCTTCCAGCACCTGGTGGGGGTTGCTCTCCAGCAGGGTCCGGTCCATGTAGGCGCCGGGGTCGCCCTCGTCGGCGTTGCAAATCACCACCTTGCCGTCGCCCGCGGCCGACCGGGCCAGCTCCCACTTTTTTCCCGTTGGAAACCCGGCGCCGCCCCGGCCCCGGAGCCGGGCGTCGGTCACCTCCCGGACCACCGCCTCCGGCGACCCCGCCAACGCCTTGGCCAGGGCCGCGTATCCCCCTTCGGCGATGTAGTCGTCGATCTGTTCCGGGTCGATTTTTCCGCATTTGTCGGTGATGAGCCGTTTTTCCCGGTTGAAGCGGGGAAACTCCCCCACCCAGGGGATCATCTCGTTTTCTTCGGTGGCGCCGTAGACGTGTTCGAACCGGGGATCCCCCTCCAGGAGGAAGAGCTTGGCCAGCATCTTGGCTTTGCCGGCGGTCACGTTGTGGTAGAAGATGGGCGGGAATCCGGACTCGGGGTGGTCGATGATCACCCAGGGTTCGGCGTAACAGTGGCCGATACACCCCACCGGGTGGATTTTGGCCTCGATGTTTTGGGCGGCCAGGGTCTCCTCGAAGGCGGCCCTGGTGTCCATGGCGCCGGAGGCGATGCCGCAGGTGGCCATGCCGATGTGAATCCGCGGGACCGGCGCGGTCTTGAAGGCCTCCCGGCGCTCGTCGGCCTCGGCCCGGATGGCCGCGTAGGCCGCCTGGGATCCGTTGTCACTGGGCGGATTCATGTTGTTTTTTTTCCCTTTCCGCTTTGTCTTTTTCGATCTGGATGCGCATCAGCAGTCCCTCCACCTTGCTGGGGGCCATGTGGCCATGGACCGTCTCGCCGATGAGCGCCACCGGCGCCAGGGCGCAGCAGCCCACGCAGGCCACCCGTTCGATGCTGAACTCCCGGTCTTCGGTGGTCTGCCCCTCCTTGATCTCCAGCTTCCGTTCGAAGTTCTCCAGGATGATGTCCCCGGCCCGGACGTGGCAGGCGGTGCCCAGACAGACCTTGATGGGATGCTTGCCCGGCGGGTTGAACCGGAAGGCATTGTAAAAAGTGGCCACGCCGTACGCCTCGCTGGCGGGGATCTTCAGACGGCGGCCCACCATCTGGATGGCGCCTTGGGGCAGATACTGGTGCTTCTCCTGGATGGCCTGGAGCATGGGGATGAGGTTTCCCCGATCCTTTTCAAAGGTCTCGATCTGTTGGGCGATATCCGCCAGTATCGCTTCCTCTTCCGCCTTGGCGTCGCCGGCGGTGTTAGGGTCGTCGTTCATGGGAGCAGACTCCGTTCAGATTTTTTCCAGGGCGCCGTAGGCCGCCTGGATCCGGTCCCGCAGCAGAAAGCAGAATTTTTCCATGACGCTGAGCCCCATGCCGGTGTTTTCGAGCATCATCTCCCGGAGATCGGCCCCCCGAAAGGAGATCACTTTTGTGGGCTTCTGGCAGGTGGCCGACGACATGAGAAAATGGGGCTCCCCCAGCAGGGTCGACCAGCAGCCCAGAACCCGGCCCCGGCCCAGGGCCCCGATCACCACGCTCCCTTTCCGCGCGCCCAGGTCGATGGATCGCTCCAGGAAGACATAGCCACTGGCGATAATATAAAGATGTTCGCCGAAATCCCCCTGCTGAAACACGTATTCGCCGGCCTCGTAGCTTTCCGAGCCGCACAGCTCGGCGATCTTTCCGACGTCGGTTTTGTCCAGGCCCTTGAAAAATTCGCATTTTTCCAGGACCTGTTCGATGTCTGATCGGTCCATGGTCGTCTCCGTTGGGTTTATTCCGGTTCCTCAAATTGGCAGTGCAATACGATCATGTCCTTGTCAAAGGCGGTCTTCACCTTGTAGGAGAGGGGCTTGAAGCAATACCCGTGAACGAATGAGATTTAGCCGATCTTTTTTACCCGTAGGGCAGCCTTCCAGGCTGTCCTACATGAATGAATCATATTTATTCATTCATGGGTATTGGGTCTTATATGGTTCAACAATCAAATTACCGCTCAAAAAATCTACTGTAATCAAAAAACGGCGAAAGAAATCAAGCCCTATCAGAGCATCAATGCCCCACGATGTCTCAAAATAAGATACAAAAACTTCAAAGTCATTAATTTCATGACCGCAAATTATCATGGATGGCAGACTTGTTTTCCCGTATTTCTGAGTTTGTAAACCGGGTTTGATTTTCGTTTCTTCAGCGGATTCGATAAATCCGGCATGTGTCAGAAACAAATCAGAAAACTCAGTCTTCGGGGCGCCAGTATCCAAGATTCCAGAAACACTATGCTTTAGTCCCTTGAAATCGGTAATTGTCAATTCAAGATGGATATGATGTTTACCTGGATCAAACGATGTTACGGTTTTCCGCATGACTCCTGACGCCGGCAAAATCAGATTCTCCAGTATACCTGAAAGCAGTTGACGCGTTTAATGCCGGCAGGCGATAAACCTTATCCTTATCTTTAGAATGACGCCTGACATAACCCGCGATAATATGGCCTGAATTATCAAGATCAAAATCGGTTATCAGCAGCCATTCATCCGGATATTTTTTTTTCATTTCTTCCCATGTCATTTTCTTTCCCATAATGGACCCTCTCTCTTGCGCCAATGACAACGCAAAGGGGTTAGGCCGTCGGCTCGTCGAACCGGCAGTGCAACACAATCATATCCTCGTCAAACGCCGTTTTGACCTTGTAGGGGAGCGTTTTGAAGAGCTGGACCATCCCCTGGTTTTCCGGGGAGGTGTAGGCCATCAGCCCGGCGATGCCGTTTTCCCGGGCCGCTTCGGCCAGTTTGTTGATGAGGATTTTCCCCATCCCTTTCCCCTGGAACTCCCGGCTGATGGAAAAGGCCACCTCGGCCAGGTTCCGGGCCGGGTCGAGCAGGTATTCCCCCACGCCCACGATCTTGCCGAAGCCGAATTCCCCCACGATGGCCACCACGGTCAAGTCGTGGACATAGTCGATCTGGAGGATGTCCTCGATGTCGTCTCTCAGAAAGCTGGTCTTTTCGTGGAAGAACCGGGCGATCACATCGTCTTTTTCCAGGTTGTAGAAATGTTCCTGGATCCGCCGCTCGTCCACCGGCTTTATGGGACGGATGGTCACCTCCTGGCCGGCGATCGTCCGGGTCTCTTCCAGCCGCGCCGGGTAGATGCCGTGGATCGATTCCTTGAGGGACCGTTCCGGTCCCAGGAGCCCCATCTCCTTGGCCTTATAAAAAAGGATTTCCCGGAATTCCGGATGGGCGATGCTGATCATGGCCATGGCCCGCTCCTGGAGGCTCTTGCCGAAGAGGTTGACGGCGCCGTATTCGGTGATGACGTAGTGGACGTCGCCCCGGGGCACCACCACCGCCGTATCGTCGAGTTTTGGGACAATCCGGCTGTGCTGGCCGTCGGCGCTGGTGGCGGTCATCATCAGGATCGATTTGCCGCCGGGCGCCATGGAGGAGCCCCTCACGAAGTCGAGCATGCCGGTGACCCCGGAGAAATGGTTGTGGGGCAGGGCGTCGGAGGCGACCTGGCCGGTCAGGTCCATGGCCATGGCCACGTTCATGGAGACCATTTTATTGTGCTGGGCGATGATGCCGGGATCGTTGACGTAGTCGGAGGGGCGGAAGTCGATGGAGGGGTTGTCGTGGAGAAACTCGTAGAGCATCCCGCTGCCCATGGCCGCCGACGCCACCATCTTTCCTTCATTGAACCCTTTCTTCCAGTTGGTGATGACGCCTTTGGCCACCAGGTGCATGATGTCGTCGGTGAGGTATTGCGTGTGGACGCCCAGGTCGTTCTTGTCCGACAGGGCCAGCAGCGTGGCCTGGGAGGTGGCCCCCAAACTGATCTGGATGGTGGAGCCGTCTTCGATGAACCGGGCGATGAGCCGGCCGATGGCGTTGGCCGATTCCAGTTCCGGCAGGGGCCGGACCGTCAGCACCTCTTCGTCGTGCTCCACGAAGATGTCGATGTCGTTGACGTGAATAAAACTCTGGCCTAAAACACGGGGCATGTTTTCGTTGACCTGGGCGATGACCAGGTCGGCCGAAAGGGCCGCGGCCAGGGTGATGTCCACCGACACCCCCAGGCTCATCCACCCGAAATCGTCGGGAGGGGTCACCTGGATGAGGGCCACGTGGATGGGGAGCATCCGGCTCTTGAACAGCCTCGGGATGGCCGACAGGTTTATGGGCGTGATGAATCGCATATCCTTGGCCAGCCGCTTGTCCTTGGCCGATCCCAGGTAGAAGGACCGGATGTTGAGGGCCCGGCCCTGGGGTTTGCCGGCCAGGAGCGTCAGGGGCGTGGACTCCAGGGCCAGGAGCCGCACGATCTCCAGGTCGGTGAAGTAGTTGGAGGTCTCCCAGAGCGCCTTGACGAGGTGTTGGGGTTCCCCGCAGGAGGAGCCGATGAAGATCCGTTTGCCCGCCTTGATCTTCTTCATCGCGTCGTTGACGTCCCGTCGTTTCTCGACGTAATTGTCTGCCCAGTAACTGGTTTCTTTGGCCATTGGACCCTTCTTTGGCTGAGATGGTTTTAGAACGCACCGTTATTTATAGAACATAATGTATCGTATCCGTTCCCCTTTATCAAGAGGAACCGAACCCGCCTTTTTCCCGGCTCCTTCCGTATCAGGACCCGCGGAACGCCGGATTTTTTCTCCGCCCGCGGGCGGCCGTGATAAATTAGGGAATGAAGTTGTTGACAAAGATGATCGGAGTTAATAAAATTATCAATTTATATGTTTTACAATGGCTTGAATCCATACTCAATTTTAGAAGCAAGGGGTAACGCGCAATGCTGAGTGTCATGCGGGAACAGGCGACAAGCTGGTTTATCAAAATCATTCTGGGGGCCATCGTGGTGGTCTTCGCGTTGTGGGGCGTGGGCAACTACGGGGCCCAGCAGCTGTCCAAGGTGGCGGCGGTCAACGGCGAGATCATCACCATGGAGCAGTACCGGAACGCCTACAACAATCTGGTGGAACAATACCGCCAGATGTACGGAGATCGGCTCGACAACAAAACCCTCGACATGCTCCAGCTCGACCGGCAGGCCCTGGACGGCCTCATCGAGCAGGAACTGATCATCCAGCAGGCCCATAAGCTCGACTTCCGGGTCGCCGACGAGGAACTGGCGTCCGCCATCGGCGAGATCGGCGCGTTCCAGCGAAACGGCCGTTTCGACCCGAACCTCTACCGGCGGGTGCTCGGCAGCAATCGCCTCACCCCCGAATCCTTCGAGATGCTCCAGCGGCAATCCATGCTGACCCAGAAGCTGCGCTCCTTTATCCAGGGGGCCGTCAAGGTGTCCGACCACGAGGCCCGGCAGTATTTCGACTGGAAAAACGCCGAGGTCAAAATCGATTATGTCCGCTTCGATCCCGCCGACTTCCCTTACGAGCCCACCGAAGCGGAGGCGACGGCCTATTTCGAATCCCATCGGGACGACTACAAAATCGAACCCAAGGCCAAAGCGACCTACATCCATTTCGATCCCCAAGCCTATGAAGACGAGGTGACGGTCTCCGACGAAGAGATCGCCGCCTACTACGACGCCCATCCCGATGAATTCAAGACCGAAGCCGCGGTCGCCGCGCGTCACATCCTCGTCAAGATCGAATCCGACGATCCCCCCGAGGCCGTCCAGAAGAAAAAGGAACACGCTTTGGATATCATGGAGAAAGCCAGGGCCGGCGAGGATTTCGCGGAGCTGGCCAGGACGTATTCCGAAGGCCCTTCCGCCGCCAGGGGGGGCGAGCTGGGCGAATTCAAGAAAGGGGACATGGTCAAGCCCTTTTCCGACAAGGCCTTTTCCATGGAACCCGGCGAGATCAGCGAGCCGGTGCCGACCCGGTTCGGATGGCACGTCATCAAGGTGGAAGCGGTCCATCCCGAATCGGTCCGGACCCTTGAAGCGGCCACCGACGACATCCGGAAGAAGCTGGCCGGAGAACGGGCCGAGACCCTGGCCTACGACGCGGCCGAGGCGGTCTACGACGCCACCTTCGACGGGGACGATCTCGTTAAGATCGCCGAGGCCCGGAATCTGACCGCCCATGAGACGGACTGGTTCACGAAAAGCGGGCCCGGGGAAGGGATCAAAAACCGGTCCCGGTTCGCCGCCGCCGCTTTCGATCTCCAGCTCATGGCTATCAGCGACATCAAGGATTTCGGCGATGGCTACTACCTGATCCAGACCACCGAAAAGGCCCCGGAGAAACAGGCGCCGTTTGACGACGTGGCCGAGGAAGTCCGGGCCGATCTGGTGGCGCGAAAGCAGTCGGAACTGGCCGCCGAAGCCGCCGAAGCGTTTCTCGGGAGAGCGTCGGAAGGCGATGCGGATATGACCGCGGCGGCCGAAGCGGAGGAGGGGATCGCCGTGACCACCACCGACTTTTTCAAACGGGAGGGCTCGATCCCCGGAATCGGCTATGAGCCCGAGATCGCCGCCGGCGCCTTCGGCCTCTCCCAAAAGACCCCGTATCCGGAAACGCCCATCAAAGGGAAACAGGGGCTTTACGTGATACGGTTCAACGCGCGCAAAACCCCGGATGCCGCGGCCTTCCAAAAGGAGAAGGCGTCGGTCAAACAGCAGCTTTTGCAACAGAAGAAATCCAAAGCGTTCAATACCTGGCTGTCCGAAGTCCGGGCCAGGAGCGAAATCGAACAGTTTCTCGATCTCGAATCGCAACAGGCCGGTTAGAGCCGGGCCGTCAACCGTTCACCGGCCCCCGAGCGGGCCGAGGAGGTGTTCGTCATGGTAACGGAAACAACCAAAAAGTGCCCCTATTGTTCGGTGACATTGGCCATCAACGATACCGAGTGCTTCTCGTGTAAAAACAAGGTGGGTCCGCCCAATGAATACGGGATCGCCGAAAAACCCACCGACTGGTGGTCCTATATCGTCGCCGCTGTCCTGATCGCCGCTTTCCTCGGCTTCATGTACTGGTTGTTTTTCGTGAAAGGACAAGGAGGAGGATAATGTCTGAACTCAACAATGCGGAAAAATCGGCCCTGCTGACCCTGGCCCGATCCGCCATCGCCGCCCAACTGAACCCCGGGGAAACCGTCATCCGGCCGGACCCGCCGACGCCGACCCTGACCGAAAAGCGGGGGTGCTTCGTGACCCTCCATCTCAACGGCGCCCTCCGGGGGTGCATCGGGTCCATCGAACCGGTCAAGCCCCTGGTGGAGGGGATTGAGGAGAACGCCCTCAACGCGGCCTTCCGGGACCCCCGGTTCCCGCCCCTCAAGCCCCCGGAGCTGCCCGAAGTTCACATCGAGATCAGCGTGCTGACCCGGCCCGAACCCCTGGCCTTTTCGGACCCCGGGGATCTCAAGACCAAGCTGAAACCCGGAATTCACGGGGTGATCCTGTCCAAGGGGTGGCGCCAGTCCACCTTCCTGCCCCAGGTCTGGGAACAGCTGCCCAACACCGACGCGTTTCTGGCCCATCTCTGCCAGAAGGCGGGAATGAGCCCCACGTGCTGGCGGGATGACGACATCGTGGTGAAAACCTATGAGGCCAAATATTTTTCAGAATAACCGGAAACGGAGGGTGGAATGAGCCAGGAACCCGTGGAGGCCCTGGAGAATGCGGATGCGGATGGGCTCCGCCGGCTGGTGATGGACGCTTTTCATCGGATCATCTTCCACTACGGCGCCTGGTTCGAACAGGTGGCGCATCAGCTGGGGATGGAAGACGCCCTGAAGATCGAAGGGGCGGTCTGGAAGGCGAGCCTGAAAAATCAGATGGGCCGGCTGGGCAAGGCCCTGGGGTTCGCGGTGGAACCGGACGGGACCCCCAGCGCTCTCAACGCCATGGATGCCCCCGCCCTGCGGGACCTGCTGGAAAAGGTGAGCGTCAACTGGCTGGCCAACGACGGGATCTGGTTCCAGGCCGTGGAAGGGGACCGGGGCATGTTCGACGCCAAGCGGTGCAACGACACCTGCTGGAGCCGTTTTTCACCCTTCGAGGCGGTCCGCATCAAGGAACTCCTGGGGTTGCCGGAAAAGGGCGGCATCGAAGCCCTTAAAACGGCCCTGGGCTATCGTCTCTATGCGGTGATCAACGAACAGTCCATTGTGGACGAGGGCGATGACAGCTTTGTGTTTCAAATGAACAACTGCCGGGTCCAGGCCGCCCGGAAGCGGAAAAACCTGCCCGATTACCCCTGCAAATCGGCCGGCATGGTGGAATATCCCTGGTTCGCCAAAACCATCGACCCCCGAATTCAAACCGAGTGCGTGGGATGCCCGCCGGACGACCACCCCGAAGAGTGGTTCTGCGCCTGGCGGTTCACCCTCTCACCCTAAGGCCGCCGCCTCCATCTCGATCATGGCCTTTTTCAGGTCGGTCCCCCCGCCGAATCCCCCCACGGAGCCGTCGCCGCGCACCACCCGGTGGCAGGGAATCAGAATGGGGAAAGGATTTGATGCCATGACGGACCCCACGAACCGGGCCGCTCCCGGGCGGCCGATGGCGCGGGCGATCTCGCCATAGGAGCGAACGCCGCCGAAGGGGATCTCCGCCACCGTCCTGAGGACCTCCTGCTGCAGCGGGGTCAATCCTTCCAGGTCCATTCTCTCCCAGTCCACCATCAGCGGTTTGCCCGAAAAGTAGGCCGTAAGGCGCCGGGCCATGGCGCGGACTTCATCGGCGTCGTCGCCTTCCTGGAGATTCTCCGGGGGAAAGTCGTCGGCCATCCGGTGAAGGAGCGCATCCCGGGAGGAAAGCGGCAGGTAGATGCGTTTCAGTCGGAAGGGCGGCCTCTCATAGACAAAACCGGCCGGTCCATGGTCGGTGTCGATCATTCGATAATAGCCGCTGGAAAGGCGTTTCATGGTCTTTTTCCCTGGCTGAAAAGAGGCAAAAAATAAAAATCCCCGGTCCGGGAGAACCCGGACCGGGGAAAAGAAAGCCTCGGCATCCGTCAATCAGGTCTCTTCGACGGTAATCGCATCCTCTTCACAGACCTCAATGCAGCTCTCGCAGCCAAGACACTCTTCCGCATTGACAGGAACGGACTTGCCGTCCTGCATTTCGAACACTTCCACGGGGCACACATCCACGCACTCTTCGCAGCCCGCACATTTATCCTCATCGACGCTCGGGATAAAAGCCATTTTGCCAGTTCTCCTTTCTCGGTAAGCATTTGAAGGTGGTCCGGGTCGACCACTTGTTTCCCATATCGGGCAAAATGCATATACCAATCCGGAAAGGGAGTCAAGCACTGTTTGAAAAAAAAATGGACGGGGCCGCGTTTTCCGGAAAAATACAAAAACCAGTGAGATATTGAGCGATTAGCGTAAATAATCCACATGGATGACCACGGTGTTTGAAGGATATTTCTCTTTTTGGAGGTCCGGATGAGGGAGGATGTCTCCGCCCGCGGCCCCGGACATCACGTCCAGGGGACCCATTCCATTTGCCCGGAATAGATGAAGGGCCATTCGGTTTCCGGTTTCGTCCGGCAGGGCCGGCGCCGCCGGGGGATCGGTCTTCCCCGCCGAAAGGTCTTCCAGAAATTGGAGCAGGTCGTCCCGCCGTTTCCGGGCCGCGGTTTCCACCGGCCAGTCGATGTCGAATCGCTCCAGGGCGGGGGAATCGAAAAGCGGCTCCAGGCAAACGTCGAAGATCTCCCTGCTGTCGGTGACCAACAGGGCGTCGGCCGCCGGGTCCCCGGCCCAGAGGCAGGACCAGGCCCAGAGCCGCCGGTCGGTCATGTGACGGCCGAGGTCTTCCACCGGCGCGGTCGCCGACGGGCCGCCGGCCTCTTGTTCGCCGTGGATGCTCTTCAGCAGGGACGCTTCCAGGTCGCGGAGATCGGCGAATCCGCGGTTGACCTCCCACTGTTCCCGGTCGAAGTCCTGGGCCACGGAAAGGAACAGCCGGGCCCCGAAGACCGGGTCGGCGGATGCGTCGTCCGTCCGCTCCCCGGCCCCGCGTTTGATGTCGGACCGGATCCGGGAAAGCGACGATTCTTCGAAAAACGGGATCCGGCCCTGCTGGGATTTGAAAAACGCCAGGGGGCTGCCGCTGTGGCGTTCGGCCCAGGCCCGGTAATCGGCCGCGGCCCGGCGCAGCCCGTCTTCGTCGCCCCCGACGGGCGTCCGGATCTCCAGGAACCCGGCGTCGGCGTGCCGCTGCACGGTTTCCGGCAGCGGGGTTTCGGACGGCCGGTAGAGCCCCACCCGGCGGAAAACGGCCGACAGGGCCGCGGCGGTGGGCTCGGACATATAGGTGAAGGGGAAAAATATGGGGGTCATGGTACTCCTTCGGGGGGCCCGGGATTTTTTCCCAGGCTCGATAAACAATTAGGGTTTGGGGCCGGTTTTGGCGTCCCGGGGCGTCACCCCCAGGGCTTCGATATCGGCCCGGAGCCGGTCGGCCCGTTCCCAGTCCTTTTCCCGGCGGGCGGCCTCCCGTTCCCGGATCAGGGCCTGGATCTTGGCATCGTCGGGAACCGGGTCGAAGTCCATGAGGTTGAGGACGCCGTCGAGGTTCCGGAAGGCGGTCAGCACCTTTTCCGCGCCGTCCGGATCGATCCCGCCCTGGGAGATCAGCAGGTTGATCTTCCGGACATTTTTGAAGAGCGAGGCCAGGGCCGCGGAGATGTTGAGGTCGTCGTCCATGGCGGTAACGAACCCCTGGCGGATGTCGTAGAGGAGCTGATCCAGTTCGGCGCAGGGGACCCCGCCCCGGATGTTGAGCAGAGCCCGGATGCAGGTGTTGAGCCGTTTCAGCGCGCTGTCGGCCGCGTCCAGGCGTTCCTCGGAAAAGGCCACGGGCTTCCGGTAGTGGGTGGAGAGGAGCCAGTACCGGATCGCCTTTCCGTCGTAGCCGCGGTCGGAAAGGCTGTCCAGGGTGCGGCCCGCATCGTTTTCCCCCAGTTTCTTGCCGTCCACCAGGGCCCGGTCGCAGTGGAGCCAGTACCGGGCCAGGGGTTTTCCCGTGAGGGCGGAGGCGATGGCGATCTCGTTTTCGTGGTGGGGAAAGACCAGTTCCCGGCCGCTGGTGTGGATATCGAAGCTCTCCCCCAGGTATTTCATGGACATGGCGGCGCACTGGAGGTGCCAGGAAGGCCGGACATTGCCCCAGGGGGTCTTGACGTAGATGCCGCGCTTGAGTTCCGAGAGCCGGGCCCGCTTGAGGAGGGTGAAGTCCCGGGGGTTGTCCTTTTCATACTCGTCCAGATCGACGGTGGCGCCCAGCTTGATCTTGTCCAGATCCACCCCCGACAATCGTCCGTAGCCGGAAAACCGGGAGATGTCGAAATACAGCGACCGGAGCTTTTCGTAGGCATACCCTTTCCTGGCCAGCCGCTCGGCCAGGGCCACCATGTCGTCCACATGCTCGCTGGCCCTCGGATAGCGGGCCGCCGGCTTCACCCCCAGAAAACCGAGGTCCTCCTTGAAGGCGGCGATGTGGCGATCGGTGAATTCGGTGAGTTCCGAACCGTCCGCTTCCGATCCCGCGATGGTCCGGTCGTCGAAGTCGGTGATGTTCATGACGTGGTCCACCGCGTATCCCCGGTATTCGAGATATCGGCAGAGCAGGTCCGAAAAGAGGAACCGCCGGTAGTCGGCCGGATGGAGCCGGGCGTTGGCCGTCGGTCCGCAGGAATAGACCGACGCTTTGCCCGGGGTCAGGGGCTGGAAAACCTCCTTGGTTCGGGTCAGGGTGTTGAAAAGCTTCAGATCGACCTTTTCCCGGACGGTAAACAGCGGGGTGGACAAATAGCGCTCCCCGCCGTCGGGGAAGATCGCCACCACCGTCCCCTCGGTCATCTCGGCGGCCGCCTGTCGGGCGATCACCAGGGCCGCGCCGCTGCTCATCCCCACGAAAAGGCCCTCTTCCCTGGCCAGCCGGCGGGTCATCTCGAAGGCTTCCTCGTCGTCGATGTTGATCTTTTCGTCCAGCCGGTTTTTTTCGTAGAGTTCGGGGCAGTAAGCCTCCTTCATGTTCTTGAGGCCCTGGAGCTTGTGGCCCAGGTAGGGCTCCACGCCGATGATGCGGATGCCTGGGTTGTACTCCTTGAGCCGCCGGGACAGGCCCATGAGGGTGCCGGTGGTCCCCATGGTGGCGACAAGAGCTGAAATCCGGCCGCCGGTCCCCTCCCATATCTCCCGGGCCGTGCCGTGGTAGTGGGCCCGCCAGTTGGCGGGGTTGTTGTACTGATCCGCCATGAAATACCGGTCGGGGTTCTCCCGGGCCAGCCGGTAGACCTCCTCGATGGCGCCGTCGGTGCCCAGATGGCCCGGCGTCAGAAGGATTTCGGCCCCCCGGGCCTTGAGGATTTTCTGCCGTTCGACGCTGGCGGCCTCGGACATGGCCAGCAGCAGCCGGTACCCTTTGACCGAACAGACCAGGGCCAGGCCGATGCCGGTGTTGCCGGAGGTGGCTTCGAGGACGGTTTTTTCGGAGGTCAGCTCCCCGGACCGTTCGCCGGCCTCGATCATGGCCAGGGCCGGCCGGTCCTTGATGGACCCGCCGGGGTTGAAATACTCCAGCTTGGCCAGAAGCCGGACCCGGCCGTTGGGGTTGAGGCGCCGGATCTCCACCATCGGGGTGTCGCCGATGGCGTTTAAAATCGTATGACTCATGATGGGTTCCCTATTCGGTCGAGATGGGGTCGGACGGCCTCCCAGACGGCATCTATCGGCTGGGCGGCGTCGATGACCCGGAATCGGTCCGGCTCGTTTCGGGCCAGGGCCAGATAGCCCGCCCGGATGGCTTCGTGAAACGCCAGGGCTTCCTTCTCGAACCGCGTCTCCCGAACGCTGCGGCCGCCCGATTCGACCTCCCCCCAGGCCCGGGCCAGACCGGTGCGGGGCGGCAGGTCGAAGAGCAGCGTCAAATCGGGTTTGAAGGCGCCCAGCAGGAGCCGGTAGAGGTCGAGGATCAGGGCCGCGTCGATCCCCCGTCCCGTCCCCTGGTAGACCACGGTGGCGTCGAAATACCGGTCGCAGAGGACCACCGACCCCTTGAGCAAAGCCGGCTGCACCCGGGTTTTGACGTGCTGGACCCGGTCGGCCATGTAAAGGAGCAGCTCCGCCTTGGGGTCGAGGTCTTCGTTTTCCGGGTCCAGGAGCAGGGCCCGGATCTTCGTCCCGATGGGGGTCCCCCCGGGCTCCCGGGTCGGGAGGACGCTCACGGACCGGTCGCGGAGGTAGGCCGCCGCCCGCCGGATCTGGGTCGATTTGCCCGAGCCTTCGATGCCTTCAAAGGTGATGAACACTTACGATTCCTGTTCTTCCTGTTTTTCCCCGTTTTTTCCCCGGTAGAACTGACGGCCCAGAAGGTGGTGGTAGGGGGTCCACGCCTCGGTCGGGTCCTGGGCGGCCATGTACTCCCGGATGCCGTTGACCTTGGCGTCCATGTCGTCGATGTGGTTGAGGAGCACCGCCTCGATGGTCTTGGGTGGCTCGGGGGAGCCGAATTCCCGGCTGCCGTGGTGGCTGACGATGAGGTGTTTGAGCATCACCGCCAGGTCGGGGGGGAAGCCTTCCAGGGTTCGGATCTTCTCGTCGAGCATCTGGCATCCGATGAGGATGTGGGTCAGGAGGCGCCCCTCGTCGGAATAGTCGATTTTGTACCGGTATTCATATTCCCGGATCTTGCCGATGTCGTGGAGAACGGCCCCGGTCAGGAGCAGGTCCATGTCGAGACCGCTGTAGTGGCCGGCGAGCCGGTCCACCAGAATGGTCATGGAGAGGGTGTGCTCCAGCAGACCGCCCAGATAGGCGTGGTGCATCTTTTTGGCTGCCGGGGCGGTTTTCAGCCCGTTGACGAGATCGGGGTCTTCCCAGAAAGCCGACAGGAGCTGTCTCAGATGGGGGTTCCGAATTCCGTCGGCGATCCGGACCAGCCGGTCGAACATGGCGTCGGTGTTCCGGGACGTGCTGGGGATGAAGTCCGCCGCCGAGACGTCCGCGGCCGGAAACATCTCCATGGACCGGATCACCACCTGGGGGCGTCCCTGGTATTCCGAGGCATTGCCCCGGATGCGGACGAACTCCGCCGCGGCCACGGAAAGGGCGACCTCGTCGGCGTTGTCCCACATGACCCCCCGAAGCCGGCCGGTCCGGTCGGCCAGGGTCACGTTGAGAAAGGCGTTGCCGTCTTTTTTGCGCCCGAGGGTTTTCTCCTGGAGTACGAAGACGTCCGCCACCGCATCCCCGGCCTTGATGGCGTTGATGAATTGTTGCTTCATGGGGCCGGGGGGCTTTCCAGATCCCATCCCTTGAGGGTCTCCAGGAGATGGTGATCCGTGATGTCGCACTGGATGGGCGTCACCGAGATGTGGTCGTGGGAAAGGGCGGTCCAGTCGATGTCCATGTCCGAATCGAAGGTCTGGATGTCTGAGCCCAGCCAGTGGTAGGGCCGGTCCCGGGGATCGACCCGCTTTTCGAAATATTCGGAGATCCGGGCGATCCCCTGCCGGCTGATCCGCACCCCGGTGACGGCGCCGGCGGGCAGGTCCGGCACGTTGACGTTCAGGAGAACGCCGAAGGGAAGCCCCTGGCCGTGGATCTTTTCCGCCAGGGCGGCGGCGAATTCCGCGGCGGTGTCGTAGTGCCGGACATGGAAGGCGTTGATGGAGACGGCGATGGCGGGGATCCCGTAAAGGGCCGCCTCCTTGGCCGCCGAAACCGTGCCGGAGTAATGGATGGCGATGCCCACGTTGGCGCCCGGGTTGATGCCCGAGATCACCACGTCCGGCTTCTCCTTCAGAATTTCCAGAATGCCCAGCTTGATGCAGTCGGCCGGCGTGCCGTCAACGGCGTGCCCCATGGCGCCGTTGAACCGGACCTCCGCGGTCCGCAGGGGCGAATGGAGGGTGATGCCGTGGCTCACGGCGCTCCGTTCCCGGTCGGGCGCCACCACCGTCACCTCGTGACGGCGGGACAGCCGCCGGTACAAAGCCCAGAGCCCGTCGGCGTAGATGCCGTCATCGTTTGTCAGCAGAATGTTCATCGTTCCAACCGTCCTTCGCCGTCCTCTGTCCTCCGCCTTCCGTCCTCTGTCTTTGCCGGGAATTTTGGGGTCGCGTCTTGATTTTTTTCCTGGATTGAGGTTTATACTCGAATTTTACGCTGGGTTCAACCTCCGATTTCGACCAAGGGATTTCGACCAAGGAGCGGATGCGACG
This sequence comes from uncultured Desulfobacteraceae bacterium, assembly GCA_964652715.1. Classification (GTDB taxonomy): domain Bacteria; phylum Desulfobacterota; class Desulfobacteria; order Desulfobacterales; family JAABSP01; genus JAABTD01. The sequence continues at coordinate 31,794 of CAZZBE010000003.1, read as the reverse complement.
GATAACGACCGATGCCTGTCCCACAGCGGCATGGGGACTCTGCCTGGTTCTGATGACGGCGGCGGTCCTGTGTCCGGCATTCCAGCGGGCCGCCGCGGCCGAATCGTCCCTGGAGGGAATTCCGGAGGACCTCCCCTGGCGCATCGAGGCGGACGAGGTGGAATACATCCAGCCCAAGGAACACTATATCGCCCGGGGGAACGTTACCGTGCGGCAGGGCGACCGGACTTTCCGGGCGGACCGGGTTCTCTTTGACAAAAAGACCATGACCCTGGTGGCCGAGGGGCGCGTGGTGGCCGCCGCCGGCGAGGATGTGCTGACCGGCGAGCGGGTGGAGATCCACCTGCCGTCGGAGACGGGCGTTATCCTGGACGGAACCCTTTTCATGGAAAAGGAACGCTTCCGGATCACGGCGGACCGGCTGAAAAAGCTCGGGGAGGCCTCCTACACGGCCGACGGCGCCAGCATCACCTCCTGCGAGGGCGAGGTCCCGGACTGGAAGATCACCGGCAAGACGGTGAAGGTGACCATCGAAGGCTACGGGGTCGTCACGCACGCGGCGCTGTGGGCCCGAAACATTCCCGTTTTCTATACGCCTTACCTTATCGTGCCGGTCAAGCGGGAGCGGCAGACGGGCCTGCTCTTTCCCCGCATGGGGTACGCCGACCGGCGGGGCGCGGAATACGCCCAGCCGTTTTTCTGGGCCATCGGGGACAGTTCCGACGCCACCTTCCACGGTCATGTCATGACAAAGCGCGGGGTCCGCTGGGGGGGCGAATACCGCCGCGTCTTCAGCGAAGAGACCCGGGTGACGGCCATGGGCGATTACCTTTCGGACCGGAAGACCGACGACGGCCGGGGGCGGGCCTCGGATAAATGGGGATATGCGGCCGACGACGCCCTCCGGCCCAATTCGGACCGGTACTGGATCCGGATGAAGGGGGACGGGGATCTGCCTTACGGCGTGGAGGCCGCCCTCGACCTGGACGTCGTCAGCGACCAGGACTACCTCCACGAATTCAAGGACGCCTACGGCGGGTTCAAAGACGCCGAGACGGCTTTTTACCGGACCTTCGGCCGGGGGCTGGACGATTACAACGACCCGGTGCGGGTCAACCGGGCGCGGTTGCGCAAGACCTCGGACTGGTACAGCGTCAATGGCGGGGCCCGGTGGTACGACGACGTGATCCGGCGCCGGTGGGAATCGGGGCCGGACGATACCCTCCATAAACTGCCGTATCTTCAGTTCGATACGGTGAAGCGGCGCATCGGGGAGACGCCCTTTTTCTGGCGGGCCGAGACCGCCTATGTCGATTTTTACCGGGAGGAGGGGACCCGGGGGCATCGGATCGATCTCCATCCCCGGGTCTTCTGGCCCCTGAATTACAAGGAATACGTCACGGTCGAACCGTCGCTGGGCTTCCGGGAGACCGTCTGGTATCTGGACGACTACGACCCGCTGGAAACCCAGTACGACCGGACCCTGAGCCGGGAGCTGTTCGATGTTCGGCTGGACCTGTTTTCCCGGCTCTACAAAATCTATCGCCCCCGGTGGGAGGGCGTCGGCGGTCTCCGGCACATCGCGCGGCCCCGCGTCGTTTACACCTATATTGAAGAACAGCGGGAAAACGCCTATCCCTTTTTCGATGCGGTGGATCAGGTGCGGCAGCGAAACCGGATCACGTATTCGGTCACCAGCCTGCTGACCGCCCGGATGGACCGCGCGGAATCCCCGGACCCCGAGGCGCTGAACGACAGCGAGGGTCGGAACGGCATTCGTACCGATTACCGCCGGATCTGGCGGATCAAGCTGGCCCAGAGCTACGATCTGGAGGAGCCGGCGCCGGGGGATGCCTATCCCGAGGACATTGATGTTGAAAACCGACCCTTTTCGCCCTTTTACGGCGAGATCCGGCTGGCCCCCGCGTCCTTCTTCTCCCTTCAGGCGGATGCCGAATGGGATGTGTACGAGGGCGACTTTTTGTCCCGGAACCTGGCCGTGGACGTGACCGACCCCCGGGGCGACCGGTTCTTCGCCGAGCACCGGTACACCCGGGGCTTGAGCGAAACCCTCTTCGCCCGGGTGTCGGCGCCGGTGAAGGCCGGTTTTTCCGTTTATGCCGAGCACGAACGGGATCTGGACGCGGACGAGCCGCTTCGAACCGGCCTGGGGGTGGCTTACGACGGCCAGTGCTGGGCCGCGGGGCTCCGGTTTTCGGAAGAAGACGGGGACCGAAGCTATGCGTTTTCCGTGGAATTGAAAGGATTGGGAGGTGTGAGTCGTTGAAGCGAAGGTCGGATGAATTGAAACGACGGTGGTATGTTCTTCACACCAAGAGCCGGTTCGAAAACGTGGTCCGCGACAACCTCAAAGGAAAGCGGCTGGAGGCCTTTCTGCCCAAGATGACGGTGGTGAGCAAGCGCAAGGATCGCCGGGCCATGATCAAGGCGCCGGTGTTCCCGGGATACGTCTTTGTCCGGACGGACCTGGACCCCCGGGAGCACGTGGAGATCCTCAAGACCACCGGCGCCGTCAAGCTCATCGGGGTCCAGAACGGCCCGGTTCCCGTGCCCGAATCGCAGATCGAATCGATCCGGATCATGACGGCCGCCGAGGGGCGAATCCACACCGGCGACCGGTTCCGGCCCGGTCAGCAGATCATGGTCATGTCCGGCCCCTTCGCCGGCGTCGTCGGTTCTTTCGTCCGGTACGGCGCGGTGGGACGGGTGGTGGTCTACATCCAGGTGCTGGGGCGGTTCGCCGCCGTGGAGGTGGAGGAGGACGAGGTGGAGATCCTTCCGGATAAGCCATTCTAACCGCTTGACTTTCTATTGCATTCCATATATGAAGAGAAAGTCGGGAAAACGATAACCCCAAAACGCCGCATGCAAGGAGTCGTGATGAATAAACTGGAACTCATTTCCGCGTTGAAAAACGAGGCCAATATCTCCAAATCGGAAGCCGCCAAAGTGGTGGAGATCTTTTTCGGCAACATGGCCGACGCCCTGGCGGAAGAAGAGCGGGTGGAGATCCGGGGCCTGTGCAGTTTTTTTGTGAAAAACTACAAAAGCTATACCGGGCGGAACCCGAAGACCGGCGACAAGGTGACCATCACCCCCAAGAAACTGCCGTTTTTCAAGTGCGGCAAGGAACTCAAGGAGCGGGTGGACTATTAAGCCGGCGGCCCCCATCATCGGCCAGGATCGCGCGCTCGGGCGGTTGGGGGCCCTCCTCGAAAGGGAGAGCATTCCCCACGCTCTGCTCTTCGCCGGCATGGACGGGGTGGGCAAGCGCACCGCGGCCCTCCGCTTCGCCATGGCCTGCAACTGCCGTTCGGCGGGCGGGGCCGCCCAAACGGAAACGCCGTCGCTGCCCCTTTGCGGGCGCTGCGACGCCTGTCGGAAGATCCAGGCCGGGACCCATCCGGACGTCCACATGACGGCGCCCGCCGGGGCCGCCATCCGGATCGCCCAAGTCCGGGCCCTCTGCGATCAACTGGCCATGAAGCCTTACGAGGCCCGTTACCGGTTCGCCATTGTGTCCGACGCCCAGGCCCTCAATGCGGAAGCCGCCAATGCGCTCCTGAAGGTGCTGGAGGAACCCCCGGACCGGACCGTCCTGATCCTGACGGCGATCCAGGCGTCCGATCTGCTCCCCACCATCGTGTCCCGTTGTCAGCCTGTCCGCTTCCATCCCATTCCCCGCGCCACCCTGGCCGACCACCTGGAGCGCCATAAGGGCCTGTCGCCGGAAGCGGCGGCCGCCGCAGCGGTCCTGGCCAACGGCAGCTTCGCCCGGGCCGTGGATGCAGACCTGACGGAATGGATGCCCCGACGCCGGTGGCTGATCCGGGAGGCCGACGCCCTGACCGGCGCGCCGCGCATCCGGACCCTGGCCTTCGCCGAACGACTGGCCAAAGACAAATCGAAACTGGGGGACGCCCTGGAGATACTGAAGCTGTGGTTCCGCGACCTTCTGATCTGGCCGCATGATCCGGACCGTGTCGTCAACGCCGACATGGCCGACCGGATCGGACCGGCTGCCCGCCGGGAGACGCCGGCGGGGCTTCTGGCGAAGATCGACGCCGTCGCCAGGGCCCAGCGGGACATCGCGGGAAACGCCAACCCCCGACTGGCCCTGGAGGTCCTGGCCAGGGGACTGGCGGTCCCCGGAGGAGATAGATGACTGTAAAAATTGTCGGCGTGCGATTCAAGCCGGCGGGGAAAGTATATGATTTCGATGCCGGGGCCTTTGTGCTGAACCAGAACGACCCGGTGATCGTGGAAACCGAACAGGGGCTGGGATTCGGTTATGTGGCGGTCCCGGCCTCCTACCGGGAGGACGGCGCCCCGGAGAAGCCGCTCAAAAAGGTCTTCCGCCTGGCGAGCCCCAAGGACTTCGAGCAGCGGGACAAAAACCGGGAGACCCAGCAGCGGGCCCACAAATACTGCATTGAGCGCATCAAATCCCTCAAGCTCCCCATGAACCTTTTTTCGGTGGAGAGCACCTTCGACGCCAACAAACTGACCTTCTTTTTTACCGCCGAGGGGCGGGTCGATTTCCGGGAACTGGTCAAAATTCTGGTGAAGGAGTTCCGTACGCGCATCGAGATGCGCCAGGTGGGGATCCGGAACCAGGCCAAGATGTGCGGCGGGCTCGGCCGGTGCGGGCGGTGCCTGTGCTGTTCCACCTTTCTGGAGAAATTCGAACCGGTCTCCATCCGCATGGCCAAGGAGCAGGGCCTGTCCCTCAATCCCACCAAGATTTCAGGCCAGTGCGGCCGCCTCATGTGTTGTCTCACCTACGAGAACGCCACCTATCGCCAGTTGAAATCCGATCGGTTGAAGGCCAACTGGCCCAAGATCGGCCGGACCGTGGACACCGCCCAGGGCAAGGGCAAGGTCATCCGGCACAACGTGATCGGCAACCGCGTCGCCGTCCGGCTGGAAGGCGGTCAGGAGGTGGAGATCAACCCTGATGCGGCGACCCCCGAAACCGGACAACCCGAAAAAAATGAAGACAGGAGAAGCGATGGCTGAAGTCCGCCCTTTTTATATTACCACTCCCATCTACTATGTGAACGCGCGCCCCCATCTGGGGCATGCCTATACCACCATCATCGCGGATGTGGCCGCTCGTTTCCACGCCATGAGGGGGGTCCCGACCTTCTTTCTCACCGGCACCGACGAGCACGGCGACAAGATCGTCCGGGCCGCCCAGAAGGAGGGGCTCTCCCCCCGGGCCTATGTGGACGCCATCAGCCGGCAGTTCCGGGACCTGTGGCCCGAACTGAACATCGGGTACGACCGGTTCATTCGCACCACCGATCCGGCCCACATGGCGGTGGTGGAAAAGATCCTCCAGCGGATTTACGACGCCGGGGACATCTACTACAGCGAATACGAGGGCCTCTACTGCTTCGGGTGCGAGCGGTTCTATACCGAACGGGAACTGGCGGACGGCAAATGTCCGGATCACCAGACCGAGCCCGAGACCATCCGGGAGTCCAATTATTTTTTCAAGATGAGCCGCTACCAGGACTGGCTCATCTCCCATATCCGGGAGAACCCCGACTTTATCCGGCCGGAGCGGTACAAAAACGAAGTGCTGGCCTTTCTGCGCGATCCCCTGGAGGACCTGTGCATCTCCCGGCCCAAATCCCGCCTCCAATGGGGCGTCACCCTCCCTTTTGACGACAAGTACGTCGCCTATGTCTGGTTCGACGCCCTGTTGAACTATGTCTCGGCCCTGGACTATCCGGACGGGGAGCGTTACCGGACCTTCTGGCCCCGGGCCCAGCACATCGTGGCCAAGGACATCCTGAAGCCCCACGGCATCTACTGGCCCATCATGCTCAAGGCGGCCGGCATCCCGGTCTATCGGCATCTCAATGTCCACGGATACTGGAACGTGGACGAGAGCAAGATGTCCAAAAGCCTGGGGAATGTGGCGGATCCCCTTGACTTGAAGAACGTGTACGGGCTAGATGCATTCCGATACTTCCTGGTCAGAGAGATGGCCTTCGGGCTGGACGCCAACTTCAGCGAAGCGGCGCTGGTGGGCCGGATCAACGCCGATCTGGCCAACGACCTGGGCAATCTCTTCTCCCGGGTAACGGCCATGGCCCACAAGTATTTCAAGGGCGTGGTCCCGGAATGCGACCCCGAGATCGACCGGGAGGTCAACCTGGGCCTGGTGACCGACGCGGAAAAGGCCGTCCGGGTTTTCCGGGAGGAGATGGAGCGGTTCGGCTTCCACAAGGCCTACAACGCGGTGTGGGAACTCATCGGCCGGATGAACAAATACATCGACATTTCGGCGCCCTGGGAGCTGGCCAAGAAAAAATCGAGCCGGAGACAGCTGGAGGTCGTCATCTACAAATTCCTCGAAGGACTTCGCATCGTTTCGGGGCTGATCTATCCGGCGATGCCGGAGACCGCGGTCTCCATGCAGCGCCACCTGGGGTTCGACGTGCCGGAGAGCGCCGACGGACCGTATTTCGACCTGGCGTCCCTGGCGTCCTGGGGCGGGATGACGCCCGGAACCCAACTGCCCAAATCCACGGCGCTGTTTCCCCGCATCGAAGTCAAGGGAAAGCAACTGCCGGAGGAAACGCCGGCGCCGGACCCCGACATTCCCGAGATCAAACCGGAGATCTCCTTCGACGCCTTCGGCGCGGTCGACCTGCGGGTGGCCACCGTGATCAAGGCCGAATCGATCCCCCGGGCCAAGAAACTCCTCAAGCTGGAGGTGGACCTGGGCCGGCGCCGGACCATCGTGGCCGGCATCGCCCAGCACTACGCCCCGGAAGACCTGGTGGGAAAACAGGTGATCGTCGCGGCGAACCTGAAGCCCGCCAAGATCATGGGGACCCTGTCCAACGGCATGCTCCTGGCGGCCGTGGACAAGAAGAAGACGGCCATTGCGACGATTGAAGGGGAGATGAAGCCCGGGACGCCTTTGAGATAGACGGAGGACAGAAGACAGAAGACAGAGGACAGGGGACAGAAGACAGAAGACAGAAGACAGAAGACAGAAGACAGAGGACAGGTTATGAA
>CAZZBE010000003.1:22942-24635 GCA_964652715.1 uncultured Desulfobacteraceae bacterium | reverse complement strand
AGACAGAAGACAGAAGACAGAGGACAGGTTATGAAAATCAGATCCGTTTCCCGAAAGCGACGGCGGGATCCCCGGGGGATGCCGAGCTGGATGACCTATCAGATGCGGACCCGGCGAACGGCCGCCCGGCGGCGGCTGACCCGGAAGGCCGTCCGGTACGTCACGACCTTTTTGTTCGTGTTTATCCTGATTTACGGCATCACCGGCGAGGCGGTTTACCATATGGACCCGGCGGAGAAACAGGCCGCGGGCCGAGCCGAATCGGGGGAAGACGACTCCCTGCTGGCCCACCAGCGATCCCCGGAAAACAGCCCCCGGATCCGCCGGGAAGAGATCCCCGATCTTCTGGACAACCGGGTGTTTGTCAACCTCAAAACGCCCGCTTTCGACATCGCCAACGGGAAGGGAACCCACCGGGTTCAGACCACCCTGGACGGCGACCTCCAGCGCTACCTCCTGGAAAACCTCAACCGGTCCTACGCCCGGTACATCGCCATCGTGGTCATGGCGCCCGACACGGGCCGCGTGCTGGCCATGGTCGGGTACGATCGGGAAGATCCCCGGGGCAACCCCTGCCTGGACAGCCATTTCCCGGCCGCTTCCATCTTCAAGATCGTCGCCGCCGCCGCCGCGGTGGAGAAGGGCGGGTTCAGGCCCGATTCGAGCATCGCCTACAGCGGCAGAAAATACACCCTCTATAAATTTCAACTGGAAAAGCCGTCGAAACGGGCCACGAGGAGCGTTTCGTTCAAAGACGCCTTCGCCCAGTCCATCAATCCGGTCTTCGGCAAGCTCGGGGTCCACCACCTGGGACGGGACGCCCTCAGGGAATACGCCGAAGCCTTCGGCTTCAACCGTTCCCTCGGGTTCGAGATCCCCTTTCCGCCCAGTGAGATCGCCGTCAAGGAGATCCCGTATCACTGGGCCGAGATCGCCAGCGGGTTCAACCGGCAGACGCGGATCTCGCCCCTCCACGGGGCCCTCATCGCCTCGGCGGTGGAAAACGGCGGCCGCCTCATGGCGCCCATTCTGGTGGACGCCATCGCCGACAACACCTCCCGCGCCGTGTACCAGAGCGCGCCGTCGCCCATCGGGCGGGCGGTGTCGCCGGATGCGTCCGAAATCCTGCGGGGGCTCATGGAGGAGACGGTGGCCACCGGCACCTGCCGAAAGACCTTCCGGAAGGCGGACCGCGACCCGGTCCTGTCCCGGCTCCGCATCGGCGGCAAGACCGGCAGCATCAACAGCCGGGACCACAGTTACCGGCGGTACGACTGGTTCGTGGGCTTTGCCGCGGATAAAGCGGGGGACGAAACCATCGCCCTGTCGGCCATCGTGGTCCACGACAAGTTCATCGGCACAAAGGCCCGGGAATACGGCCGGATGGCCATCCGACATCATTTCGACCGGTATTTTTCCAACAGCGATCCTTCGCCCGGGGACGGGGATCGGAACGGGGTCCGGGAAACCCTTTAATCCAACGGGAGGATAGACCCATGTGCGGACTATCGGGCATACTGCCTGTCAAATCCACCGCGGAAAGCGATGCGCGCGTCGATGCGGCCTTTCTGGCGGCCCTGAACGACAGGGTCGAAAAGATGGAAAGCCGGACCGGCGCCGGCCTCAACGTCGCCGGCGGCGCGCCGGCGGCGGACCATCTCGGCGGCCAGGACCTGCTGGAAGACCTCTGGAC
>CAZZBE010000003.1:18315-22842 GCA_964652715.1 uncultured Desulfobacteraceae bacterium | reverse complement strand
GGCATCTCCCTCCTCTTCGTCCTGGACGGACCTGATTTCGACCGGTTCCGGAAGCTGGCGGCGGAGAACGGCGGTTCGGACGACCTGGCGGACCGGCAGGGGGAGACGGTGCTGGTCAACCGCTGCATCCGGATCCACGGACTGAATCCGGACGGCGAGGGCGGACCCGACCGGGTGGCCGTCTGCATCGTCTACAAGGTGGCGGCGGAGGTGGGCAGCCTGGGCGACAATGTGGCCTTTCTCCGGGAACAGGCGGCGTCGGACGCGCTGCTGCGAACCCTTTCCGAGATCCCCCATGTCTACCGGAACATCTCCTCCCATACCCGGTGGGCGTCGGTGGGGGCCATCAGCGAACCCAACTGCCATCCGGTGGACAACCGGATAATCTCCCCGGATCTGGAGGGGACGGTTCAGGACGCGCCCATTATCCATGTCTGCCTCAACGGGGACATCGACAACTACATGGACCTGAAGCGGGAGGTGGAACGGAAAGGCGACCGGATCCCCGGCGAGATCACCACCGACACCAAGATCATTCCCCTCCAGGTGGAGCGCTACGTCAAACAGGGGTTCGGGGTCAAAGACGCCTTCCGGCTGGCCCTCAACGACTTCGAGGGCTCCCACGCCATCGCCATGCAGACGGACCTGGCGCCGGGAAAACTCTTCCTGGGCCAGCGGGGCAGCGGGCAGGCCATTTTCGTGGGACTGGGGGACGACCACTATACCGTCGCCTCGGAGGTCTACGGATTCGTGGAGGACACCCCCATCTACCTCAAGCTGGACGGGGAGAAAATCGTCGACGGCGAAAGCGGCCCGGTCCAGGGGCAGATCTTCATCCTGGACGGGGATTCGGCCGGCGGCGTCGGAGGGATCGAGGCCCTTTGCTACGACGGCGCGCCCATCTCCCTGGACGGCGGGGAGATCAAGCGGACCGCCATCACCTCCCGGGACATCGACCGCCAGGGGTACGAGCATTATTTCCTCAAGGAGATCACCGAGTCGCCCCTATCGGTGGAAAAGACCCTGCTCAACCGCTGGAAGGTGACCCAGGGCGACGACGGGGTCCAGCGGTACGCCGTCACCCTGGATGAATCGGTCGTCCCCGGCCATTTGGCCGACGCCCTCAAGGGGGCGGAGGGGACGTCGCACCGGATCCGCCGGGTCTTTTTCGTGGGGCAGGGGACGGCCGGCGTGGCGGCCCAGGCCTGCGCCGACATCCTGGAATTTTACATGAACGATCCGGGCCTCCAGATCAAGTCCCTGAAGGCGTCGGAACTGAGCGGGTTCAAGCTGGGGGAGGATGACGACGCGACGGGCATGAAAGACGCCCTGGTGGTGGCCATCAGCCAGTCGGGCGCCACCACCGACACCAACCGCACCGTGGACATGGTCCGGGCCCGGGGCGCCCGCACCCTGGCCATCGTCAACCGCCGGGATTCGGACATCACCTTCAAGGTGGACGGGGTGATGTACACCAGTTCCGGCCGGGACATCGAGATGTCGGTGGCTTCCACCAAAGCGTTCTACTCCCAGATCGTGGCCGGCGCCGTCTTCAGTCTCTACATGGCCCATATCACGGGCCGCCGGGACGACGCCTTTGTGGCCCGGGAGATCAAACACCTCCTGGACCTTCCGGCCCACATGCGGAAAATCCTCGACATGCGCGACGAGATCGCCCGGTGCGCGGACCTGACCGCCGTCACCCGCACCTACTGGGCGGTGGTGGGCAGCGGCCCCAACAAGACCTCCGCCGACGAGATCCGCATCAAGCTCAGCGAGTTGTGCTACAAGACCATCTCCACCGACTACGTGGAGGACAAAAAGCACATCGACCTGTCGTCGGAGCCCCTGATCATCGTCTGCGCCGCCGGAACCCGGCCCACGGTGATCGGCGACATCGTCAAGGATACGGCCATCTTCCGGGCCCACAAGGCCCTTCCCATCGTCATCGCCGACGAGGGGGAGAACCGCTTCGGCCCCTATGCCGAACAGGTCTTCCATGTGCCCGCCGTGGGGGAACACCTCGCCCCCATCGTCAACACCCTGGTGGGCCACATCTGGGGCTATTACGCGGCCCTGGCCATCAACCAGGGGTCCCGGTTTCTCTTTCATTTCCGGAACGAAATCGAAGGGGAGGTGGACGCCTGCCTGCGGGACGGGGGCGATCTCTACGAGATCATCCTGGACAAACCCTTCCGGGAGAAGGTGGCCCTGTTCTACCGGTCCTTCCGCCGGAAGAAAACCGAACGCCGCATTCCGTCCATTCTGGGATTCGACGTCTCCTCCGATCTGACGCTGCTGCTCAAATACCTGTCGGGCCGGCTGCCGGCCTCGGATTTCGAACTCGACTTCGGCGTCAAGGGGACGGCCGTCAACATGGTCAATACCCTCTTCGCCTGCCTCGGCGAGGCCATCAACGTGATGTCCCGGCCCGTGGACGCCATCAAGCACCAGGCCAAGACGGTCACCGTCGGCACCAGCCGGCTCACCGAGAAGATCGAGGGACTCCTCTTCGACGTGCTGAAAGACAGCGGGTTCAAGGTCTCCCAGTTGACGCCCAACAATGTCATGGTCCTGCGAAACCTCCAGGCCATCGTTTCGGAGGTCAAGGGCCTCACCCTCTACCGCGTGAGCGGCCTCAGCCTGCTGGGGGAGCCCACCGACGAGACCGCCATCCGGGTGGTCAAAAAAGAGGGGACGTCAAAAGGCATCTCCTCCCGGGTGGAGGCGGACCACCGGCTCAAGGGGACCAAGCGGATCATCGTGCGCCAGGGCAACGTCTATATCGGCAAAGGGCGGAAGGACGACCGGTCCATTGTCTTCATTCCCGTGATCTCCGAATCCCCGGCCGCCCTCAACACCGCCGCCGCTATCGAATACCTTCTCCTCCTCAACATCGGGTTCAGGGAGGATGTGGACCTCGGCGAGAAGGTGCGGGCCCTGGGCGGCAAGTACGAACACATCAAGAACATCGTCCAGGAGAACAGCATCGTCTGGGAGGACGGCTTGCTGGAACGGGTGGAGACCGACTTCCTGTTCGGCCGCTCCGCCGAGAAGATTTCAGAGGCCATTGTGTCCAAAGTCAACGGAAATCGATCATAGGATAACAGCAGAGAGGAAGCGAAAAAGAATTATGGCCAATCGGGTGACGTTCGGGGAACTGGCATCGGGAAAGGACCGGATCGCGGTGGTCGGGCTGGGATATGTGGGGCTGCCCCTGGCGGTGGCCCTGGCCAAACATTTCGGGGTCGTCGGCTACGATCTCAAGCCGGACCGCATCGAGGAGCTGAAGGCGGGGCGGGACCGGACCCTGGAGGTCGCCCCCCAAGATCTGGAATCGGCGAACATCCGTTTCACCGCCGACCCCGTCGAGCTGTCGGGCTGCCGGCTGATCATCGTCGCCGTCCCCACCCCCATCGACGACCATCGAAACCCGGACCTGACCCCGCTGATCGGCTCTTCGGAAACCGTGGGCAGGCACATGTCCAGGGGGTCGTGCGTGGTCTACGAATCCACGGTCTATCCCGGCGCCACCGAGGAGGACTGCGTGCCGGTTTTGGAACGGGAGTCGGGGTTCGAATTCGGCGTCGATTTCACCGTGGGCTATTCCCCGGAACGGATCAACCCCGGAGACAAGGAACACCGGCTGGACAACATCAAGAAAATCGTGGCCGGGTCCGACGAGGCCACCCGGGCGATGCTGCTCCAGGTCTACGGGAAGGTGGTGGCCGCCGGCCTCCATCCCGCCTCTTCCATCAAGGTGGCCGAGGCCGCCAAGGTGATCGAGAACACCCAGCGGGATCTCAACATCGCCCTGATGAACGAACTGGCCATGATCTTCGACCGGATGGGGATCGACACCCATGAGGTGCTGGCGGCGGCCGGGACCAAGTGGAACTTCCTTCCCTTCAGGCCGGGACTGGTGGGCGGGCACTGCATCGGGGTCGATCCCTACTATTTGACCTTCAAGTCCGAATCCATGGGGTACCACCCCGAGATGATCCTGGCCGGCCGGCGGATCAACGACGGCATGGGCAAGTTCATCGCGGAAAAGACCATCAAGCTCATGATCCGGATGGGCAAACAGGTGGCCGACGCCAAAGTGGCGGTGCTGGGCATCACCTTCAAAGAGGATGTCCCCGATCTCCGGAACACCCGGGTGGTGGACATCATTCACGAGCTGGCGGATTACGGCATCGAGGTCTTTGCCCACGACCCGCTGGCCGACCCCGAAGAGGCCCGCGTCCATCTGGGGATTTCGCTTCGGGATTTGAGCGAGGTCGGGGAGATGGACGCCGTGGTCCTCGCCGTCATGCACAGGGACTACAAATCCATGGGGCTTTCGGGGATCGCGGGGCTTTGCGGAAGCCGGGAACCGTTGCTGATCGACGTCAAGGGCATGTTTACGCCCGAAGAGGCGGCATCCCAAAACATTCGGTACTGGCGCATTTGACGGATGCCGGGGAAACGCCCCAACCCCGATCATGTCCGCGCCGTCATGGGGGCCATCTCCGCATCCCCGTTTCC
>CAZZBE010000003.1:16138-18215 GCA_964652715.1 uncultured Desulfobacteraceae bacterium | reverse complement strand
TGGTTTCGGCGCTGCTGGCGGCGATTCATTCCATTTACTGGCTGTTATTGACGGCCTTTGTGGGGGCCAATCTGTTCCAGGCGGCCTTTACCGGGTTCTGTCCGCTGGCCAGAATTCTGAAATCCATGGGGGTGAATCCGGGCCGGGCCTTCGAGTAAATCCTTGACAAAACCCATTGCCTTGGGTATGGGACAAAAGCCGGGGCTTCTCACCGAAGTTTCGGCTTTTTTTATACCCTTTTGCGGAGAACCCCGTGGGACAAACAGCGCTGGAAAAAGACCTGAAACGAGACATTGCAAAAGAACTCCTGCTGGGCAACGCCGCCCTGGCCCGGGGACTGGTGGAGAACGGATGCCGAATGGCGGCCGCCTATCCCGGCACGCCGTCGTCGGAGATCCTCTCCTCGGTGGCGGCCCTGAAGACGGCGGAAGGCCTGGAGATGCACGTCCAGTGGGCGATCAACGAAAAGGTGGCCTTTGAAATCGCCTATGCCGGGGCCATATCCGGGCTCCGGACCGCCGTCGCCATGAAGCAGGTGGGGCTCAACGTGGCCTCGGACCCCCTCATGAGCGCGGCCTATATGGGAACCAAGGGCGGCTTCATCGTCATCAGCGCCGACGACCCCGGCCCCCATTCCTCCCAGACGGAACAGGACAGCCGCCTCATGGCCATGATGGCCAAGATCCCGGTGCTCGACCCGGCCTCCCCCGCCCAGGCCCTGGAAATGACGGGGCTGGCCTATGAACTGTCCGAGACCTTCCGGATTCCGGTGATGATCCGGCCCACCACCCGGGTCTGCCATGCCCGTCAGGATGCGCCCCTGGGTCCCGTTCCCCGGGAAAGGGGAACCGTCGCATTCGACAAGGACCCGTCCCGGTGGGCGGCCACCCCCAGGTTCCGGTTTCAGCTCCATGGAGAACTGGAGGAAAAACTGAAGGCCATCGCCGATTATGGGCCCACGGCGCCGGTTCTTTTGAATGACGGGGCCGAGGGAAACAAGGCGGTGCTGGTTTCCGGCGTGGCCGCGGCCCATATCCCGGAAATCCTTCGGGAGATGGGGCTTTGGGATCGGTTGCCCCTCTATCAGGTGATCCAGCCCTTTCCCCTCCACGACGCGGTGACGACCCACGTCCTGGATCGTTACGAAGAGATCCTGGTCGTCGAAGAGACGATGGGGGTCATCGAGATGCAGATGGCGGATCGGCGAAAGGTCCGGGGAAAGCTGACGGGCCATGTGGACCGGGTCGGCGAGCTGCTCCCCGAGCGGATCGGGGAGATTCTGGGGGACTTCGCCGGGCAGGCCCCGGCGTCGATCCCGATGCCGTCCGCCCCCGGCCGACGGCCCACCCTCTGCGCCGGATGCCCCCACCGGGCCAGTTTTTTCGCCATCAAAAAGGCCGCGCCCAGGGGGATTTACACCAGCGACATCGGCTGCTATACATTGGGGTTGAACCTGGGGGCGGTGGACACGGTCCTTTGCATGGGCGCCGCCATCAGCCAGGCGGCCGGGTTCTATCACGCCCACAAGACCGAAGCGAAGCGGCCCGACATCGTGGCCACCATGGGCGATTCCACTTTCTTCCACGCCGGGGTCCCGGCCCTCATCGACGCGGTGGTCCAGAACGTCCGGTTCGTGCTGGTGATCCTGGACAACCGCACCACGGCCATGACCGGCAATCAGCCCACACCCGCCTCGGGGTTCGGGGCCGTCGGAGAGCCTTTAGCGCGCCTGGACATCGGGACACTGGTGCAAGGATGCGGCGTCGATTTCTGCGAAACCGCCGATCCCTATGGTCTGGACGACTTCATCGCGTTGCTCAGGCGGGCCGTGGCTCACACCCGCGCGGACGACGGAGGGCCGGCGGTGGTCATCGCCCGTCATCCCTGCCTTATCGATCGCCGAGGGGGGGCGGCCGCCCACGACGTTGTCCGGGTGGCGGTCACCGACGACTGCGACGGCTGCGGCTACTGCGTTTCCCATTTCGAATGCCCGGCCCTTTCCCTGGACGAGGCCGAGGAGCACGTCCGGCTGGACAAGGCGCTCTGCAACGGGTGCGGCGTCTGCGTGTCCGTTTGC
>CAZZBE010000003.1:0-16038 GCA_964652715.1 uncultured Desulfobacteraceae bacterium | reverse complement strand
AAGGAAGCACGATATATGTCATCCCCCATCCAACAACAGATCGTCATCAGCGGCGTCGGGGGCCAGGGGGTCCTTTTCGCGACCCGGCTGCTGGCGGAAGCCGCCATGATGCGGAACCTCCCGGTCTTCACATCGGAAACCCACGGCATGGCCCAGCGGGGCGGCACCGTGGTCTCCCACCTCAAGGTGGGGGATTTTTCCAGCCCCCTCATCCGCCGGGGAAAGGCCGACGGCCTGCTGGCCCTGAAACCGGAGAACGTCGCCGGGGGACACGGGTCTTATCTCAAACCCGGCGGGTGGGCGGTAATCAATCTGGAGGGACCCTATAGCCACGATCTGGCCGGGCCGGTTTACGAGGTGGACGCGGACGGGCTTGCCGAGCGCCATGGCAATTCCCGGGCCGCAAACCTGATCCTGCTGGGGTTCGCCCTGGCCCGGATCGGCGATGATTTTTTCTGCGGTGCGGATGGGATTCGATCGGCCCTGGAAAAGGACCTGTCGGGCAAAGGCCCCCTGATGGAAGACGCCCTGTCCGCCCTCTCAACCGGCATCGCAGCTGCCGGGTAGCATGAAAGGCGCGCCATGATTATCGAATCCCTGCTGGACACCGACCTGTACAAACTGACCATGATGCAGGGCGTCCTCCACCAGTTTCCGTGGGCGGATGTCGAATATGAGTTCAAATGCCGGGACCCCGACATCGATCTCCTGCCCCTGCGCGACGTCGTCAGCCAGGAGATCGACCACCTCTGCACCCTCCGTTTTCAGCGGGAGGAACTCGACTATCTGAGAGAACTCCGGTTCATCAAGGAAGATTTCGTCCAGTTTCTCCGCCTGTTTCAGCTCAATCGGGAATTTATCCACATATCGGAAGAAGACGGCCGGTTCGCGTTGCGGATCCACGGTCCCTGGCTGCACACCATCCTTTTCGAGGTGCCGGTGCTGGCCATCATCAACGAATGCTATTTCCGCGACCTCCGGCCGGAACCCGATTACGACTTGGGCCGCCGAAAGCTCCGCGACAAGATCGCCGCGGTCAATGAGACCGAAGGGGCATCCCTCGGTTTCGGGTTTTCCGATTTCGGCACCCGGCGGCGCTATTCCAAGGCGTGGCAGGACGAGATTCTGAGCGTACTGAAGCGCGAACTTCCCAACAATCTCAGGGGCTCCAGCAACGTGTTGCTGGCCAAAAAGCACGACCTCATCCCCATCGGCACCATGGCCCACGAATGGCTCATGGCGGCCCAGTCCCTGGGGCCGAAACTGGCCAACAGCCAGAAGTTCGCCCTGGAACACTGGGCCCAGGAGTACCGGGGCGATCTGGGCATCGCCCTGTCGGACGTGGTGGGGTTCGACGCCTTCCTGGGGGATTTCGACATGTATTTCGCCAAGCTTTTCGACGGCTGCCGGCAGGACAGCGGCGATCCCTTCCTGTGGGGCGACAAACTCGTGGCCCAGTATCAGCGCCACCGGATCGATCCCATGACCAAGGTGGCCGTCTTCAGCGACGCCCTCACCTTTCCCAAGGCCATCGAAATCGCCCGGTATTTCAAGAACCGGATCAGGGTCTCCTTCGGCATCGGCACCAACCTCACCAACGATATTTCCGAGCGTCCCATCCAGATCGTCATCAAGATGACCCAGTGCCAGGGGACCCCGGTGGCCAAGATCTCCGACACCCCGTCCAAACAGATGTGCCGGGACGAAGAATACCTGGGCTACCTTAAAACCGTGTTCCATGCCGACCGCGCCGCCAAATGCTGACCCGGGGCATGCCGGTGGTTTGACCCGGATGCGACCGGATAGCCCCTGATCATAACCCGATCATAAGCCCGATCATAAGAAAGGAGAAGAGATGACCCCGAAGATCCAAAAAGCCGCCGCCGTTTTCGCGCTCCTGCTGCTGGGGGCGATCCTGACGCCGGCCGCCGCCGTCGCCGGATCCGCCGCCCTGACCTACGCCAATTTTCCGCCCGCCCCCACCTTTCCCTGCGTCCAGATGGAGCGGTGGAAGACCGAGGTGGAAAAGCGGACCGACGGCGAGGTCAAGATCAACACCTTTCCCGGCGGCACGCTGCTGGGCGCCAAGGACATGATGGACGGCGTCATCGCCGGCCAGGCCGACATCGGCTGCCTCTGCATGGCCTACCAGCCGGGCCGGTTCATCGTGACCAACGCGACCAGCCTGCCCCTGGGCATTCCCGACGCCCGCACCGGCAGCCTCGTCCTCTGGGACCTCTACAACAAATACCAGCCCTCGTCCTTCGCCAAGGTCAAGGTGCTCACCATGTTCACCACCGCCCCGGCCAACATCATGTCCCGCACGCCGGTCCGGACCCTGGCCGACCTGAAGGGCCTCGACCTCCGGGCCTCGGGCGGGGCCGCCCAGATCCTCAAAGCCTGGGGCGCCAACCAGGTGGGCATGCCCATGTCCGCCACCCCCGAAGCCCTCCAGAAGGGCGTGGTCCAGGGGGTTTTCTCCTCCCTGGAGGTGATGAAGGACCTCAAATTCGCCGAAATTTGCAAACACGTCACCCGCGCCGACACGGTGATCTACCCCTTCGCCGTGGTCATGAACATGGACCGGTGGAACGCGCTGCCCGAGGCCGTTCAAAAGGTGATGACCGATCTGGGACGGGAGCAGGCCGAGTGGACCGGAAATTACATGGACGACCACGTCCGGGAGGCCGTCGCATGGTCCAAAAAGACCCACGGCGTGGAATTCATCGACCTCTCCCCCGAAGAAAAGGGCCGGTGGGACGCCCGGCTCGACCCCATCATCGAAGCGTGGATCGCGGATCACGCCGGCGATTATCCGGCCGAGGCCATCGTCCGGGAGATCCGCATGCTCACGGCCGCCCATGCGCCCTAAACTCCCCGGACCGGAACGGGCGGTCCGCCGGTTCAACCAGGGCCTGACGATTATCGGCGGGGTGTTTCTCCTGGGGATGATCGTCCTGACCTGCGGCAATATCGTTCTGCGGCTGATCTGGACCCCCATCCCCGGCGCCTTCGAACTGATGGGATTTTTCGGGGCCGCGGCCGCCTCCTTCGCCCTGGGCTACACCCAGATCCACCGGGGCCACATCGCCGTGGACGTGCTCATCAACACCTTTTCCCCGGGGACCCGGCGGGTCCTCCACGGCCTCAACAGCCTCGTCTGCGCCCTCTTTTTCGGGGTCGTGGCCTGGCAAGTGGGCGTCAAGGCCCACACCCTCATGGTCACCGGCGAGGTCACCGAGACCCTGCGGATCATCTACTATCCCTTCACCTACGGCGTGGCCGCGGGGTGCGGCGGGCTGGCCCTGGTCTTCCTGGGGGACCTGACGCGCCCGCTCTTCCCAAACAAGGAGGACGGATCGTGACCCTGGCCATGACCGGCGTGGCCGGAATCATCGTTCTCCTGGCGGTCCTCTTCCTGCTGGGGATGCCGGTGGGGTTCGCCATGGGCATCGTGGGGTTCTGCGGATTCTCCTACATCATCTCCGTTCCCGCCGGCCTCAACATGGTCAGTTCCGTCCTCTGGTCGGTCTTTTCCAAATACGGGCTGACCGTCATCCCCCTGTTCATCTTTATGGGGCAGGTGGCTTTCTATTCCGGGGTCAACGAAAAGCTCTACAGGGCCGCTTACCGGTGGGTGGGTCACATCCGGGGCGGCATCGCCATGGCCACCGTCATGGCCTGCGCCGCCTTTTCCGCCATCTGCGGCTCCAACGCCGCCACCGCCGCCACCATGACCACCGTGGCCCTGCCGGAAATGCGCAAATACAATTATAATCCCATGCTCGGCGCCGGGGCCGTGGCCTGCGGCTCCACGCTGGGGGTGGTCATCCCCCCCAGCGTGGTGCTCATCGTCATCGGCCTCTCCACCGAGCAGTCCATCGCCCGGCTCTTCTACGGCGGCGTCGGGGCCGGCGCGACCCTGGCCGTCCTCTTGATGGCAACGGTCTGGTGGGTCTGCCGCCGCCACCCCGACTGGGGACCGGTAGGCCCCCCGACAACCCTCCGGGAGAAATTCCGGTCCCTCAAAGGGGCCGCCGAGATGATTTCCCTCTTTCTGCTGGTGATGCTGGGTCTCTACTTCGGGGTCTTCACCCCCACCGAGGCCGGGGCCGCCGGCTCATTTCTCATCCTGGCCCTGAGTCTGCTCCAGGGCCGCCTCACCTGGCAGGGTTTCCTGGCCAGCGTGGCCGACACCCTCCGGATCTCCTGCATGGTCATCACCATCGTGGCCGGGGCCGTGATCTTCGGCCGGTTTCTGGCCATCACCCGCATCCCCTTCGACATCGCGGCCTGGGTGGGCGGGCTTCCGGTCCCCAACCTGGCCATCATGGCCATCATCTTTTTCATCTACATCGTCGGCGGCGCGGTCATGGACGCCCTGGCCCTGCTCCTCATCACCCTCCCCATCTTTTTTCCGGTGGCGGTCAACCTGGGGTACGATCCCCTCTGGTTCGCCGTGATCATCACCGTCGTCACCACCCTGGGGGCCGTGACCCCGCCGGTGGGCGCCACCACCTACGTGGTGGGCGGCATGGCCGGCGACGTGCCCCTGGAGCGGGTGTTCCGGGGCGTGGCCTATTTTCTGCCCGCCTACATCCTTTGCATCATCGTTCTCATGCTCTTTCCCGGCATCGTCACCTGGCTGCCGGGGCTGATGCGCTGACCCTCAACGGAAAGGAGGCGCCCATGGTCGATCCATCCCCGGATCCCGCAACGGCCGCGGAATACCGGGCCTACATGACGGCGCTTTTGGCCGGCGACCGGCGCCGGTGTCTGGCGATCCTCTCGGACCGGCTGGACCGGGGCGCGGCGATCCGGGATCTCTACGAAGGGCTGTTCCGGGACTCCCTCTACGAAGTGGGGGACCTGTGGGAGTCCAACCGGATCTCGGTGGCCGCCGAGCATATGGCCACGGCCATCACCGAAGGGCTGATGAACGGCCTCTACGACCGGATCGTATCGGCCCGGCGGATCCAGCGGAAGGCCGTGGTGGCCAGCGTGGCCGGCGAACTCCACCAGGTGGGGGGCAAGATGGTCGCCGACGTGTTCGAGATGCGGGGCTGGGACAGCTACTACCTGGGGGCGGACATCCCCGCCGGCGAGCTGGTCCGCCTGGTCCGGGACATCCGGCCCGATGCGGCGGGACTGTCCATGAGCCTTTATTTCCACCTGGATTCGCTCAAAAAGACCCTTCGCCGGCTCAGGGACGGGTTCCCCGATCTGGCCGTCATCGTCGGCGGGCAGGCGTTCCGCCACGGCGGCGGGGGAACGGTGGAAAAGGAACCCAATGTCCGGTATATCGACTCCCTGCCGGCCCTGGAGAACTTCATCGGGGAGTTCGAGAAAACCGCGCCAAAGAAAGGAGATGTCCAGTGACCAAAGACCGTTTGATCGAAACCGCCAAAGCGATCCCCGCCGCATCCCCCGGGGCGGCGGACGAATACGAGCGCAACCGGGAACGGCTGGTCGCCGGGGTCGATCGCCGCCTGGAGGCCCGCCCCGATCTGGATGGCCTGGTGGGCCGGGACAACCTGGACATGATGCGGGACAATCACGCCAACCACGCCCGGTTCGTACGGACCCTCCTCAAGGATTTCGATCCCCGGGTGCTGGTGGAGACGGTGCTCTGGGTCTTCCGGGCTTACCGGTCCCGCGGCTTCAGCGACAACTACTGGGCGGCCCAGCTCAACGCCTGGGTCGCGGTCATGAAAGAGACCCTTTCCCCCGAAAGCTTTGAACAGATCTATCCTCTCTACGACTGGTTCATCGTTCACATCCCCGCCTTTACTTTCCTGTCCGGGGAGGCGCGTGGGGACGGCGCCGCGACCCGATGACCGGTTCCCGGGTCTCCGAAGCCGCTCTGTCCGGATGGGAGGAGCGGATCCGGACGGCGTGGCGCGACAGCCAGGCCCTGGCCGTCGGGATTTTCAGTCCGTCCGGATCGGTCCGGTATCTGAATGCGGGCATGGCCCATCTTTTGTCGGCGGCCCCGGCGGACGGGTCTTCCGCGGACGCCTTTGTCAATCCCGCCTTTGACGAACTCGCCGCCAGCCCCCCGTCCGACCGCCCGGTCTTTACCGGGATGATGACCTTCGGCGACCGGAAAGCCATCAGCCGGACGGTGACGGCCGCGGTCTGGCGGGGGCCGGAGGATCTGCTGGTCGCCGGCGAGTTCGACGCCCAGGAGCTGGACCGGCTCAACCGCCAGTTGACCGACTACAACCGGGAGGTCAACAACCTTCAGCGGAAGCTCATCAAGGAAAAGCGCCGCCTGGAAGAGACCCTGGCCGAACTGAAAGAGACCCAGGCCATGCTGATCCAGTCCGAGAAGATGAACGCCCTGGGCCAGCTCGTGGCCGGGGTGGCCCACGAGATCAACAACCCCCTGGCCTATGTCGCCAGCAATGTCCACTCCCTGAAGACCGCCTTTACGGACATGGCGGACGGCTACGGACGGCTGGAAGCCCTTATCGACGGGACGGGGGATCCCGCCCTTTCCCAAAAGAAATCCGAGATCCGTGAAGACTGCGACATCGATTTCCTCTTCGACGACATCGACGATCTCCACAGGGCCACCATCGGCGGGCTGGACCGGGTCAAGGGGATCGTGACGGATCTGCGGAATTTTTCCCGGCTGGACGAGGCCGAGCGGAAACGGGTCAATCTCCTGGAGAACATTCGGAGCACCCTGGCCCTGGCCGCCCCGGAACTCCGGAAGCGGGGGGTCGAGGCGTCGGTTGCCGTCGATCCCGCCATCGAACTGGACTGCTACCCGGCCCTCCTCAACCAGGTCTTTCTCAACCTCATCGTCAACGCGGCCCAGGCCATGGATTCGGGGGGCGCTTTGACCATCGAAGGGGAATCGTCGGGCGAACGGGTCCATCTGCGGTTCGCCGACACCGGCCCCGGCATTCCCCCCGATGCCCTGGGGTCCATATTCAACCCGTTTTTCACCACCAAGCCGGTGGGGCAGGGGACCGGCCTGGGGCTGAGCATCGCCTACAAAATCATTAAAAACAAGCACGGCGGCGAGATCCGGGCTGTTTCGGAACCCGAACAGGGGGCCGTGTTCGAGATCGATCTGCCGGCGGAAACCAACGAATGACAGACGCACCCATCCAGAGCGCGGAACGCCATCTGCTGGTGATCGACGACGAGCCCGAGATCGTCGCCGCCCTCAGACGCCAGTTTCGCCGGAAATACCAGGTTCTGACGGCCTACAGCGCCGCCGAGGGCCATGAGATCATGGCGGCCCACCCGGTCCAGGTGATCATTTCGGACCAGCGAATGCCGGGGATGTCCGGCACCGAATTCTACCGGGTCGTGAAGCAGGATTACCCCGACGCGGTCCGGCTCATCCTCACGGGATACGCCGATCTCGGGGCGGTCGTCTCCGCCATCAACGACGGCAACGTGTTCCGGTACATCCCCAAGCCCTGGGACCCGGCCGAGCTGGACACCATCGTCGGGCAGGCCTTCGACCACCACGACCTGATCCAGCGCAACCGGCAGCTTTACCGGGACCTCCAGCGGTCCAACGAGATCCTCGAAGAGCGGGTCCGGGAACGCACCGCGGAGCTGGAGGCGGCCAACCAGGGGCTGGTGGCGCTCAACCGGCAAAAAGACGAATTTCTGGGCATCGCGGCCCACGATCTGCGCAGCCCCCTGGCCAGCATCATCGGCCTGATGGGGATGATGATCGATTCGCCCCCGATCCGGGAAGACCCCGATCTCCACGAGATGTTCCGGATGGCCAGGGGCATGGGGGAGGGGATGATCGACCTGCTCAACAACTACCTCGACGTGACCAAGATCGCGCGGGGCAAGCTTCATACCCAGCCGGAATGGGTGAACGTGGCGGACTTCATCCATGAGGCGGTCCGGTTCAACCGGCTCCAGGCGGAAAATCGGTCGATCCGGCTGACGGCGTGCATCGAAGGAGAGTTGCCCCTGACGACCTACGATCCCGGATGCCTGCGGCAGGTGTTCAACAACCTTTTGGGCAACGCCATTAAATTCTCGGCGCCGGAGACGACCATCGCGCTGGAGGCGGCGGGAAAGGGCGACGCGCTGGAGGCGGCCGTCCGGGACCAGGGGCCGGGCATCCCCGAAGGCGAAGCCGACCGACTCTTCGATCTTTTCGCCACCGGCGAAAACCGGGTTTCCTGCGAGGTCAGGGGCCACGGCCTGGGTCTGGCCATATGTAAAAAGATCGTCGAAGCCCACGGCGGCGTCATCGGGGTGGAGAGCGAAGCGGGGCGGGGCAGCCGGTTTTACTTCACGATTCCCCTGGCCGGCGACGCGGATGCGGGGGCGGGGGAATAGCCATGTTCCTGTTCAAAAAGGTCATGGGCGCGATGCTGTCGCCCCTGCCGCTTTGCCTGCTGGCGGGGTTCGCGGGGTTGATCCTGCTCTGGTTCACCGCCCGGCAGCACACCGGCAAGATCCTGGTCACCGCCGGCATCGGCATGATCTTCATTTTCAGCTGCGAATCGGCCGCCACCCTCATGCTGCGGCCCCTGGAGGCCCGGTATTCGGCCCCCGAGCCTTTGCCGGATGTCCATTACATCGTCGTTCTCGGCGGCGGACGGGTCGTGGATACGCGGTTCCCCACCATCAGCCAACTGGGAAGCGCCTCGCGGACCCGGTTTCTGGAAGGGGTGCGGATCTACCAAGCCCTGGAAGGGGCCGAGCTGATTTTTACGGGAAAAGACATCGCCGGGCCCATGGGCCAGTTGGCCTTGGACATCGGCATACCGGACGCGGATATCCACGTCTTTCCCGACCCCAAGGACACCAAGGACGAGGCCCGGTATGTGAAGGAACTGGTGGGAAGCGACTCTTTTCTCCTGGTGACCTCCGCTTCCCACATGTACCGGGCGGTCATGCTGTTCGAAAAACAGGGGACCCGACCTATCCCGTTTCCCACCGGTCATCTTTGCAAAGACGCTTCGGGCGTCGTTCCGGGCGATTTTTTCCCGGACGCCATGGTGTTGCACAAGGCGGAGCGGGCGGTTTATGAATATTTGGGGATTTTGTGGGCGTGGTTGCGGGGGCAGATTTAGCGTGCCGCCGAGGACCCCGCGGGACATTTCCGATCCGTCCGCCGCGAACTCGTTCCACTCAGACAGCGCGGCGGACGGATCGGAAACGTCCCGCTTACGTCTGAGCGACTATGATGAGGTGTCAAGTTTGGCCGCGGCAACCAAAGCCTGCCCCAAAGCGATGCCCCCGTCATTGGTTGGGATATGGGAATGGCTGAAGACCTGGAAACCGCGCCGGGTCAGTTCCTGGCTCAGGCCGGCGAGCAGGATGGCGTTTTGAAAGACGCCGCCGCTGAGCGCGATCCTGTCCAGGCCGGCTTCTTTGGCGATGAATTCGGTCAATTCTGAAATCGTCCGGACGATTGTGGCGTGGAATCTGGCGCTGATCTCCGGGGGCGCAATCCCGCTCGTCACGTCTTGGACAATCCCCTTTATCAGCGACCCCGTAAGGAGCTGGTAGGTTTTCTCTTCGGTCGCCCCTTCCTTATCAGAAGTTTTTTCCCAATTTAACTCATACAGGCGATGCGGGGTTTCCCCCGCGATCATCTCCAGTTCCATGGCGGCCTGGCCTTCGTAGGTGACGGCGTTCCGGATGCCGAGCAGCGCTGCGACGCCGTCGAACAGGCGGCCGAGGCTGGAGGTGAGGGGCGCGTTGACGCCTTTCTCCATCATGCCGAGGATCACGTCGATTTTGGCGCGGGGGAGGTCTTTGACGAAGGGGATGTCCAGATCGTGGAGATCCTTTCCGTAGGCGTCGTACAGATAAGCCAGGGCCATGCGCCAGGGTTCGTTGATGGCGGCCGCGGCCCCGGGCATGGGGACGGGCGCCAGGTGGGCGATCCGGTGGAAGCGATGGGCCTCGGCGATGAGGATTTCTCCCCCCCAGATCGTGCCGTCGGACCCGTAGCCGGTCCCGTCGAAAGCCAGGCCGATGACCGGGCCCTTGATGCGGTGTTCGGCCATGCAGGCCGCGATGTGGGCGTGATGGTGCTGGACCGGGATGTTGGGGAGATCGGTCCGTTCCAGGGCGTAGCGGGTGCTCAGGTAATCGGGGTGGAGGTCGTGCGCGACGGCTGTGGGAGCGATGTCGAGGATCCGCTGGAGGTGATCGACGGTCCGGGTGAAAAAGTCGCAGGCCGAGAGGTTTTCCATGTCGCCGATGTGCTGGCTGAGAAAGGCTTTGTCCCCTTTGGTCAGGCAGATGGTGTTTTTCAGTTCGGCCCCGCAGGCCAGGATGGGGGGGACTTTGTTTTTCAGGATGACGGGGGCCGGGGCGTAACCCCGGGACCGGCGCAGGGAGCGCATGGCCCCGGTCGTGTGCCGCACGATGGCGTCGTCGCTTCTGAGGTAGATGTCCCGGTTGTGGAGCAGGAAGGCGTCGGCGATGAGGGACAATCGTTGGAGCGCCTCTTCGTTGTCGATGGCGATGGGTTCGCTGCTCCGGTTGCCGCTGGTCATAACCAGGGTGGTGATGGAGGACGGCGCGCCGTTCAGGGGATGGAAGAGCCGGTAGTGAATCGGCGTATAGGGGAGCATGACGCCGAAGTATTTGTTTTGGGGGGCGACGGCATTGGCCAGCGGAGGGTTTGGCCGCTTTTTCAGCAGCACGATGGGCCGGCGGGGGGACGCGAGCAGGTCCGCCTCGGCGTCGGCGATTTCGGCGTAGCGCCGAACTGTTTCGATGTCGGGGGACATGACGGCGAAGGGCTTCTCTTCCCGGTGTTTTCGTTGGCGGAGACGGGCTACGGCCTCGGGATTTTCGGCGTCCGCGGCCAGATGGAAACCGCCCAGGCCCTTGATGGCGACGACCTTGCCCTCCCGGAGCAGCGAGACGGTCTTTTCGATGGGGTCGGCGGCGTCGATGGGATGTCCGGACGGGTCCGAGAGCCATACATGGGGGCCGCAGGCCGGGCAGGCGTTGGGCTGGGCATGGAACCGGCGATCCAGGGGATCGTCGTATTCGGCCTGGCATTGGGGGCACATCCGGAAATCCTTCATTGCCGTGTAGGGGCGGTCGTAGGGGATGTCCATGATGATGGTGTAGCGCGGCCCGCAGTTGGTGCAGTTGATGAAGGGGTAGCCGAACCGGCGATCCGACGGGTCGAACATCTCCCGGAGGCAGTCGTCGCAGACGGAAACGTCCGGCGAGATGAGGGTGGCGCGGCCGGCGCCGGGGGCGCTGGCGACGATGGCGAATCCCGTCCGGCCTTCGAAGGGGGCCGGTTCCATGGAAATGTCGAAGATCCGGGCGAGCGGCGGCGCTTTTTCGGTCAGGTCGCGGCGGAAGGCGTCGAGGGCGTCCGGGGCGCCTTCGGCGTGGATGGTCACCCCCGCCGAGGTGTTGGCCACGCCGCCCGCGATGCCGTGGGTGGCGGCCAGGCCGTAGACAAAGGGCCGGAAGCCGACCCCCTGGACGATCCCGTTGATGTGGATGCGTCGGGCCGCGGTCACTCCGGGGGGCCGTCCTCCAGTTCCGATGCCATGGCGGCGGCTTGTCGGAGCAACTGGAGCGATTCCATGGCCGCGGTCTCGTCGATCTTGTGGATGGCGAAGCCGGCGTGGACGATGACGTAGTCGCCGATCTGGGGATCGTCGATGAGCATCAGGCTGATGACCCGCCGGGCCCCCTCGACGTCGACGGTGGCGGTTTGATTGTCTTTAATTTCGATGATTTTGGAAGGAATGGCAAGACACATGAATAGGGGTTTCCCTTTTATGGTATTCAACGCCGAGGCGGTCGAGTTCGGCCAGGACCCTGTCGATGATCGGCTCGGTTTGGGTCTGGACGGGCGGCGTGAGGTCGATGCAGAGGGTGTCGATGTCCGACGGCTCCACGCCGATGATGACGGTTTCGGGGACTTTATCCAGGGCCTGGCAAAGGGTCAGGGCCTCCAGCAGGTCCACCTGGTGGAGGGAGTTTTTGGCCCGGATCCGCCCGGGGATGGCCTCGCCTTCCAGGCGGTAGATATCGCCGGGCGCGCCGTTGTTCCGGATGACGTCCACCACGATGAGCCGGTCCGCTTCGCTGATCACGCCCAGAAGGTTGACGCCCAGCACGCCGCCGTCCACGAGGGAGACGTTGTCCGGAAATTCGTATCGCTCCATCAGCCGTTCCACCACCCGGACCCCGAATCCTTCGTCCGAGAAGAGGATGCAGCCGACGCCCAGAATCATGATGTGTCCATCGGTGGTCATTCTTTCAGCATCGCCTCCAGCGCCGCTTTCTTCTTTTCCAGCGATTTTTGCCTGGATTTGATCTTTCTCAATTCACTGTTGACCGCTTTCAACTCATTTTGAATCTTTTTGTTCTCGAGGTAGTCGGAACCGTATTTTTCAACCACCAACGCTTCCACTTCATGCCGAAACAACCGGAAATACGGATTGCCGTGGATATGATTCTCCCGGAACTGGAGGCTGCCGCTCCGGATGCCGTCAATAATAAAATCCTGCGTGATGCCGAATTCATTTCGGGCTGATTTATCGCTGAGAGTCGCCCCTTTGTCCGACCAGGAAGGTTTAAAGCTCATTTGGAAGCGCCTTTTGTTGTTCAGGTTGAATGGATATCCGGTCCGCCCTGTTTCTGAAAAGGATATACCATATATCAAGCGGGTTTGGAAGGCTCGCGTTTAATGTCGTCCGCGCTGCCGGCTTCCCGGAGGGCCGCGGCGGCCCGGTCCAGCAGGGGAACGACGGTCGGGGGCGTGTCCGCGTCCGCGGCGGCGAGGCCGAACCGGATGTCGAGGCGGACGCCTTCCGCCTCCAGGGGATGGCGTTTCAGTTCGGCCATCAGTCGTTGACAGGCCTTTTCCCCGTTTTCCAGGGAGGTGTGGGGCAGGAGGAGGGCGAAGGTCCGGAAGTCGATCCGGGCCATGGCGTCGCACTGGCGCAGAAGACCGTGGAGGGTCCGGGCGAGCACGGCCAGGAGGGTCCGGCGGGCGTGGTAGCTGCTGTTGGCGTCCGCGACGCTGAACCGGACCCCCGCCAGGCAGAGGGTGACCTCCGCCCCGTACCGCCGGGCGTATTCCTCCTGCCGGGCGAGCACGTCCATGAACCCTTTCTGGTTGTACACGCCGGTGAGGCCGTCCATGATGCTCTTTTCGTAAAGGGACTGGGTGGTCCGCTCCAGCCGGTTGCAGAGGATCGACGAGAGGTTGATCATGAATTTGTACGCCGTTGGGGGGTAGAGCCACTGGAGGCGTTTGATCATCCGCCAATTGATGAGCAGCAATTCGCTCACCCGGCCCGCCACCACCGTCGCGGACCGCTCGGCGCACCGGATCAGCCCCATCTCGCCGACGATGTCCCCGGCCTGGAGCCGGGCGATGGGCTCCCGGGCGCTGGCGTCCCAGTCGATGAAGGGGTCGGCCAGCACATCCAGTTCGCCGGAGACGAGAGCGTACATGGCGTCGCTTTGGTCTCCCCGACGGAGCAGCACCTGGCCCACGTCGGCGGGAATCAGGGTTCCGGCCATGAGGATGCAGTGGATCTCGGTCCGGGACAGCCCCTTGAACAGCGGGATGCCGCGTTCCGGGTCCTTGCCCAGCCGGAGCCGGATCAGGTCCCACAGGGTCACCAGTTCCGCGTGGAGCAACAGGGAGGGCAGCAGGATCGCATCCCCCACCAGGGCGGAGACCATGGTGATCATCATCATGAGACCGAAGACCGCCGTGGGGGTGAAGCTGGAGAGGGTGAGAATGGAAAACCCCACGGAAATGGCGAGGGTGGTGAAGAGGATGGGGCGGCCCACGTGCCGGAGGGTCTCCCGCAGGGCCCGTTCTTCGTCCAGGTCGATTTTGAATTCCCGGTTGTAATGGACGAGGTAATGGATGGTGTCGTCCACCGCCAGGCCGATGGCGATGCCGGCGATGAGGCTGGTGACGGTGGAGAGTTCGATGCCGAACCAGCCCATGAGGCCGAAAT
Organism: uncultured Desulfobacteraceae bacterium; assembly: GCA_964652715.1. Classification (GTDB taxonomy): domain Bacteria; phylum Desulfobacterota; class Desulfobacteria; order Desulfobacterales; family JAABSP01; genus JAABTD01. The sequence goes on along the minus strand of CAZZBE010000003.1, from coordinate 2,071 downwards.
TGATGACGATGGGAAAGAGGTTGGGAACGATGGCGATGACCCCCACCCGGATGGAGAGAAACAGGACGAACATGATCCCGAAGATCAGCACCAGGGTGATGGAAAGGCTCTTGACCTGTCCCTGGGTCAGCAGGTGGCTGCTGGCGGAGATGGCGACGCCGAACCCGGTGACGTCCCAGGACAGGGGGGTGGGGAAGTTTTTCCGGAGGTGAGAGAGGATGTGGTTTTTGATCTCCAGGAAGTCCCGGGAGCTGGAGAGGTGGGTGAGGAGGACGATGTTGGCCTGGGAGAGTTGGCGGTCCGCGAACCAGTCCAGCATGTCCTCCCCGAGCATGCCGATGTAGTTGTTCAGGACCATCCGGACCTCGAAGTCTTCCTCGGGAAGGGCGTAGGCGTCGGCCTGGAAGTCGTTTAGGGCGTAGTTGACCAGCTTCATGTAGTCCGCGAACGAGATCGCCTTGTCCACGCCGGGAAGGGTTTGGAGGTAAGCTTCGGCCTGTTCGAGGCGCCGAAGGTTTTCCGGGTCCTGGAAAAAGCCGTCCTGGTGGCCGGACATGACCACGTTGACGGGAAAGCTGCCCGACATGTCCCGGTAGATGTCGTGGAAGCGCTGGGTGATGGGGGCGTCTTCCCGGAAGAACTGGACGGGGTTGGTCTCCACCCGGATTTTGAAGATCCCGATCAGGCAGAAGAGGGTGAAAAGGCCGATGATGGGCAGGACCTGTTTCCGGTGGTGGAGGTTGATCCGGATGATCCAGTCGATGATCCGGTCGGCGAGCCGGATGATGGCGGGGAAGCCGTCGTCCCCGGTTTTCAGCGGGGGCAGGGGGGCCATGGAGAGCGCGACCGGAAAGAGGGTGAGCAGCATCGCCAGCAGGCTCCCCATGCCGAAACAGGAGAGGATGGCGAATTCCCGGATGGCGGGAATGTGGTTGACCAGCAGGGAGCCCAGCCCGAAGACCGTGGTGCAGACGGCCACCAACGTGGGGAACGCGACCTGGGAGAAGGTCGCCAGAACGGCTTTGGCGGGGGTTCGGTGGCGCTGGGCCTGGGACAGATAGGCGAAGGCGATGTGGAGGCAGTAGGCGGTGCCCACGGCGATGAGAAAAACGGGCACGATCATGGTCAGCATCGACAGGGGGATGCCGATCCAGGCCATGAAGCCGAAGGTCCAGACCACCGACAGGAGGACGCAGCCCACCGGCAGAAGGATGAGCGTCAGGCGGCGGAAGAGGAGGAAGAGGATCAGGGCCACCAGCAGGAGGGTGAAAGGGGGCAGTCGCCAAAAATCCTTCTGGGTGAACCGGGCCAGGGCCTGGGAGACCAGGGGCATGCCGATCTGATAGAGGGAAAGCGTCTCCGGGGCCGCGTCGATGATGGTTTCAACCTGGCGGATGACCCGGTCCGGGTCGGCGTCCCGGGTCAGGGCGAGGGTCAGGATGGTGGCGCTGTGATCCTCTGAAACGATGTTTTTCCGGAACAGGTCCACCGGCCCCACCAGGCGGGCGAATTTGTCCAGGGGCCAGTTGTCGCCCGGATCCACCGCCTCTTTGATTTCGGGCAGGCTGATGACCCGCCGGACCCCTTCGATATCGGATGCGGCCTGGGACAGGATTTCGATCTGGCGGTAGGTCGCCGGTTCGAAGACGTCTTCCGCCCGCGCCACGACGCGGATCATCTCGTCGGAGCCGAAGGTCTTTTTGAAGGTTTCGTAGGCGGCGGTTTCGGGGAGGTCTTCGATGATCAATTCATAGACCGAGGTGCGGAAACATAGGCCGGGGAGTTGCCAGGCGAAGAGGAGGGTCAGGGCGAGCAAGACCAGAAGGGCCGTTTTGGGTCGGTGCAGCAGCTTCAGCAGAAAATTCTGGTAGTGATGGTGCAGGGAAGATGACATGGTCTTGCGCCCTCTCGGTGGTGGTTCCGCCGGTTTTTTTGGATGCGCCATCGTCTTTCCAAGGGTAATTCAGTCACTCCATATCATGGATGTGGGAAAAGGCAAGACTTAATAGGCGGGTGCAGTGCTGACGCATGAATTATAGAATGGCCAGCTTTGGTCATCACCCTACCCCCA
>CAZZBE010000002.1:8121-62621 GCA_964652715.1 uncultured Desulfobacteraceae bacterium | reverse complement strand
CGGAATCTCTTTTCGGGTTGCTGGATGTGGTTTGATGTCGCTGTTTTTCGGCTTCGATCTCCTTTTTTCGCTGTTCGATCCGTTCGGCCATCTCCTCATAGCGCGCCGGATCGAAGGCGTCGATGGCCCGGCCGTGGAGACGGTAGATCTTCCGGCAGTAGCGGGCTTCCCGGATCCAGTTTTCCTGAAGGCATACCTCGAACCATTTTACAATGTTCGCCACCGATTTTTCCAGGATCCGGCGCTTGTAATCGCGGTACCGGGCCTCGTCGAATTCACGGGCCGCCAGGGCGTCGGAACGCCACATGTTCAGGGCCGCCAGGGCGGACGGGTACCGGTCCCGCCCCATTGCCCGTTTGAGTCGGTGGAGGCTGGCCGCGGCCCGCCGCCGCAGGGCCGGATCCACCGCGTCCGCCTCGGTTTCGACCGAAGGCTTTCGCGCGTTTCCGGTCTGGGCCGCGGCGTCCGACGCCTGAAAAAGGAGCGCCGAAAACGCCGCCATCATCAGCATTGCCGCTGTTTTTATTGTCCAACGCGTCATATCGATCCGAACGATCCCCCTATCCCCCTCTCTTTTCGCCGTTCAAACGGACTCATCTTACATGATTATGGGTCGGCTTTGAACCCATTTTTCCCCAAAAAAAGGTTGAAAAAAAATGGGGAATGGTAATAATACACCTTTTGATTGTGTCCTGATCAACCCAGGGCATGGCGAACGCTTTCGAAAACAGGAGCGGAAGAATCGGGGAAGGGCGGCCTGAAGCCGCCTTTCCCCGTCTATTTTAAGAGGAGGATATGTCGTACCAGGAAAAGATGAAGGATTCAATGGCGAAATGGTCTTTTTTATGGGCGGGATTGTCGATTTTCGCACTCCTGATCCTGCCCGCGCTCTCACACGGGATCGAAAAACGGGAAAAGGCCTACCACGAGGTTATCGTCGAAGCCGGGCAGCGCCACGAAGTGGACCCGGCCCTGATCAAGGCCATCATCATGGCCGAGTCGAGCTACAATCCCCGGGCCGTCTCCCGGCAGGGCGCCAAGGGGCTGATGCAGCTCATGCCCGGCACGGCCAAAGAGCTGGGGGTTCGGGACATCTTCAACCCGGAACACAACATCCACGGGGGCGTGAAATACTTCCGGTTCCTGCTGGACGAGTGCGACGGGGAGGTTCGGATGGCCCTGGCCGCCTACAATGCCGGCCTCTACAAGGTCAAAAAGTACGGCGGCATCCCGCCCTTTAAGGCGACCCGGCGATATATCCGGAAAGTGATGAAATACTACCGGCACTATCTCCAGCTGCAAGAGCGCGCCAACCGCGCCTAAACCCGCCGTTCCAGGAGATGGGGGCGGCGCGCCCGGATGCGCCGTTCCGTGTCGAAATCGAGAAGGGCGCCCAGCAGCGTCCTGGCTTCGGACAGCTGCTTGACGGTGAGGCCCCTGGCCCGCCGGAGGTTGGTGGACCGGAGGCTCGTGCCCACGAGGCTGGCGTCGCGGAGGTCGGCATCCTGGAGAATGGCGTCCCGAAGATCCGCCGCCATGAGATCGGCGTTTCGCAGGCAGGCCCGCCACAGGATCGCCTTCATGAGGTCCGCCCCCATGAGGTCCGCATCCGTCAGGTCGGCGGACTGGAGATCCGCGTCCGCGAGATTGGCCCGCCAGAGGTCGGCCCCGATCAATCGGCACCCCTCCAGGCTGGCGCCGCTCAAATCGGCCCGCTGGATGTCGGCGGCCCGGAGGTCGGCCCCTTCCAGATCGGCGCCGGCCATGTCCGCCGCCTGGAGGTTGGCCCCCTTCAGCGTCGCCCCCCGGAGGCTGGCCCCCTGGAGGTTGGCCTTGGAGAGGACGGCCCCGGTGAGATCCGCCCCGGACAGATTGGCGTCGGCCAGGACGGCCTCCATCATCTCCGCCCGCTGAAGACGGGCTTCGGTGAGGAGCGCGCCGGTCAGATCGGCGCGCCAGAAATCGGCTTTGTACAGATTCGCGCCGTGGAGGACGGCATGGGAGAGATCGGCCTCCTGGAAATCGACTTCCGCCAGGTCCGCGCCGCCGAGCGCGGCGTTCCGAAGGTCGGCTTTCCACATGTCCCCGCCGCGGATGCGCTCCGCCAGCGTCTCCCTGTCGTCGGGCCCGGACCCGACGGCGTCTTCCTCCGGCTTGCCCCCCATCATCCGCTCCATTCCCGCCATCAGATATCGAGCATGCTCACCTCGAGGGCGTTGCTCTGGATGAACTCCCGACGGGGCTCCACCACGTCCCCCATGAGGAGGGTGAAGATCTCGTCGGCCTCCACCGCATCCTCGATCCTTATCTGGAGCAGGGTCCGGGTCTCCGGGTTCATGGTGGTCTCCCAGAGCTGTTCGGGGTTCATCTCCCCGAGACCTTTGTACCGCTGAATGCCGATCCCCTTTTTCCCGTCCTCCAGCAGATGCTTGAACAACGTCCGTTTATCCGGGATCGCTTCCCCCTCTTTTTCCTTGCTCTCCGTAAAAACGATGAACGGCGGGCGGTCGAAGTCGGCCAAGCGGTCGGTGATCTCCAACAGCCGCTGGTAATCCTTGGAATGGATCAGACCGCGGCCGACCTTGACGGCGGTCGCATCCTCGGAATCACCGGGAATCCGCTCGGCGCCGGGCAGGACCATGAGTTCATAGAGATCCCGGTCTTCGGACCATTCGGGGCCGCTCACCGTATACCCGCGCGCCGCCAGCCCCGTTTTGAGGGACTGTATGCGGGACGCGTCCTGGAGGAAGGCTTTATCCCGCACCCCGTGACGAATGAGGAAGTCCACCAGCTCGGGCCAGATGGACCGCCGTTCCAGGCGGTTCATGATGTCGTCGTAGGTGGACAGATGGCCGAGGACCCGGTACATCTCCTCGTCCGACAGCACCCGGCCGTCGGCGTTCTTCACCTTTTTGGACCCGGAAGAGGAGCGCCGGATGATGAAATCGGCGAACTCGGCTTCATCCTTGAGGTAAAGTTCGCTCTTCCCCTTGCCGACCTTGAACAGGGGCGGCTGGGCGATGTAGAGGTACCCCTTTTCCACGATGTCGGGCATCTGCCGGTAGAAAAAGGTGAGGAGCAGGGTCCGGATGTGGGCGCCGTCCACGTCCGCGTCGGTCATGATGATGACCTTTTTGTAGCGGATCTTTTCGATGTCGTACTCTTCTTCGCCCACCCCGGTGCCAAGGGCCGTGATCATGTGCTTGATCTCGTCGCTCCGGAGGATCTTGTCGAACCGGGCCTTTTCCACATTGAGAATCTTGCCCTTGAGGGGCAGGATGGCCTGGAACCGGCGGTCCCTGCCCTGCTTGGCGGAGCCGCCCGCCGAATCGCCCTCCACCAGGAAGAGTTCCCGCTCGGCCGGGTCCGGGGACTGGCAGTCGGCCAGTTTTCCCGGCAGGGTGGAGTCGGCCAGGGCGCCCCTGTTCCGGGCCATGTCCCGGGCCCGTTTGGCCGAGTCCCGGGCCCGGGCCGCATCGGCGCATTTGCCCAGGATCCGTTTGGCCACCGAGGGGTTTTCCTCGAAGCACTCCGCCAGCCGATCGTTGATCAGGGACTCCACCAGCCCCTTGACCTCGCTGTTGCCCAGCTTGGTTTTGGTCTGCCCCTCGAACTGGGGCTGCATGATCCGGACGCTGACGATGGCCGTCAGCCCCTCCCGGACGTCGTCGCCGCTGATCTTGGCCTTGAAATTCTTGGGCAGGTTGCCGTTGACGGCGTAGGCGTTGATGGTCCGGGTGAGGGCCGCCTTGAACCCGATAAGATGGAAGCCCCCTTCGGCGGTGTTGATGTTGTTGGCGAAGGAGAAGAGCTTTTCCGTGAAGCTGTCGTTGTACTGGATGGCCACCTCCATCTGGACGTCGTTTTTGTCCCCCTGCATGAAGATGGGCTCGTGGAGCACGGTGGTGTGGCGGTTCAGATACTCGACGAATTCGGCGATGCCGCCCTCGTAGAAAAATTCGGCCTTTTGGTCGCTGCGTTCGTCCTCGATTTGGATCCGGACCCCTTTGTTGAGGAAGGCCAGCTCCCGCATGCGGCGGCTGAGGACCTCGAAATCGAAATGGTCCGTATTGAGGATGTCGGTGTCCGGCACGAAGTGGATCCGCGTCCCCTGCTTCTCGGTCTCGCCCTTGACGATGAGGTCGCTGGTCTTCCGGCCCCTGGCGTAGGTCTGGCAGTAGTGTTTGCCCTCGGTGTAGATCTCCACTTCGAGATCCCGGGACAGGGCGTTGACCACGGAAACCCCCACGCCGTGGAGGCCGCCGGAGACCTTGTAGGACTCGTTGTCGAACTTGCCGCCGGCGTGGAGCTTGGTCATGACCACTTCCACGGCGGGCATATTCTCTTTTTTGTGCAGGTCCACCGGAATGCCCCGGCCGTTGTCCTCCACGCTGACGCTGTTGTCGGTGTGGATCGCGATCCGGATGGTGTCGCAATAGCCGGCCATGGCCTCGTCGATGCTGTTGTCCACCACCTCGTAGACCAGGTGATGGAGGCCTTCCATTTCGACGTTTCCGATATACATGGAGGGCCGTTTCCGGACGGCTTCGAGCCCCTCCAGAATCTGGATGCTGTCCGCGGTGTAGTTTCCGTTCATATTTTCATCGGCATAATGGCGCTTAAATAGGTTGCGTCCGACTCCCCCCTGACGATGCAGGGATGCCGGGCGTCGAGGATGTTCAAAATGACCCGTTCATCCTCTATGACGTTCAGGGTATCGATAAAAAACCGGGGGTTGAAGGCCACCTCGATGGGTTCCGCCTCGTAGTCGATCTCCATCTCCTCCTTGGATTCCCCGATGTCCGGGTTGGTGGCCGTGATGGTCAGATTGTTGTCGCCGAATTCGAAGATGACCCCTTTGTACTGTTCGGTCACCAGGATCGACATCCGCCGGAGCATCATCATGAAGAGCTGGCGGTCCATCTCGATGGGGGTTCCCTCCTCCCGTTCGATGATGTCGCCGTACCGGGGGAAATCCCCCTCCAGGAGCCGGATGGTGATGGTCTCCCCCCCTTTTTGGACGATGAAATGGTTCTCCTGGAAGCCGAGGTGAACGGTCCCTCCGGACCCCATGAACCGGGAAACCTCCTGCAAGCCTTTTTTGGGGATGAGGACCCCCTCGCCGGCGGGCGCCGCCGCTTCCGGGGGAAGCGCCCATTCCGTTTTGGCCAGCCGGCTGCCGTCGGTGGAGACCAGCCGGATCCGGCGGTCGTTGTCGCCCTCGACTCCTTCGAAATAGGCCCCGACGATGTGGGGCCGCTTGTCGTCCGGGGCCCCGGCGATGATGATGATCCGTTCGATCATCCGCCGGAGGGCCGCCGCGTCGGCCTCGTAAAAGGTCGCCTCCTCGATGGGGGGCGTCTGCTGGAACTCCTCGGGGTTCATGCCCACGATGTGGTATTCCACATTTTCGTTCCGGATCTCGATCCAGCGGTTCTCCACCTCATGGATCTGGATCTCGTCGGCGGGGAACTCCCGGATGATCTCGTGGAGCTTTTTGGCGTTGATGGCGATGGCGCCCTCCGCCTCCACCGAGGCCGGATAGTTGCCCTCGAACCCGGTCTCCAGGTCGGTGGCGACCACCGTCACGCTGTCGTCATGGGCGGTGATGAGGACCGTTTCGGTGATGGCGAGATTGGTTTTGCGGCCGGTCAGCCCCTGAACCTTGGACAAAACCTCCCGAAAATCGCTTTTGCCGATGGAAAATTTCATTGGGGATTCCTCATGCCGATTGGATCCATTTTTTGATGGCCGGGACCGTCTCCGCTTTCCACCCCTCCGACACCCTGAGATGGATGAAATGGCCGTAGAGGGCGTCCACGAGTCCGGTCGCTTTTTCGCAGAGGTAGACCCGTTCCAGCAGCGCGCCCTCGATCTCTTCCTGGGATTCGACGGCCCCGGTCTCCGGCGGTTTGAGGCCGGCGAGGGACAGGCTCTCCCCTTTGAGGTTGAACCGCCACTCGTGGTCGCCGGACCGGTAATGGAGGTTCATCTCGGCCACCATGGCCCCTTTCCGGAGGGCCATCATGGCTTCCTCCAATCCCGCGTCGTCCCCCTTGATGGTCACCACCTCCGGGGCCTCGTGGGCATGATTTTCCAGCACCATCCGGTTGCCCACCTCCAGGGCCGCCAGCTCCGGATCGATGGCGGGCAGGAGTTCCGGCGTGTTTTCGATGGCGTGCCAGAGCCAGGTGAGAAACTCGTTTCCCAGGAAACGATACCGGTTGTAGGATACGGAAACGTCGATCATGGCTTACTCCGTGAACCGGGTCGGGGACAGCCCGCCCAGGCGATCCCGGTCCCCGGGGGTCAACCCCGAGGCCAGATCGGCGATGGTGTAGGGGAAGAGGCGGATCAGGGTCGCCTTGAAGGATTTCGAAAACAGGGTCTCCAGCTCCTCGTTGGCCGCTTTCTGGGTCGAAAAAAACCAGAGCCATCCGTCGGTGGGATGCCAGAGCAGCTCGTACACATTGGGAGTGGCCGGGATCCGGAGGCTCAGGGCCTGGATGATGTTCTCCCGGATCTCCCGCTTTTCGTTCCGGGAGAGATGCGTCCGGTTCGTATCGGCCAGCCGCCGGGCCATCTCCTTGGCCTGTTCCTTTTTGATGATCTTCGGCGGAATCGTCTTTTTGTCGATGCGCAGGGAGAAGACCACATAGGGCCCTACGATAAAGGAATCGCCTTCGAAGGCCGGCGAGAAAGGCGCTTCCCAGGCCGTCCACCCCACGGCCTTGTCGGGGGCGTCGTTGTCGATGTCCTGGATGCTGTATTTTTGGAGGCCGTCCCGGACCGAATCCATGAGGGGAGACGGGATCTCCCCCTCGACGCGGTAACGGGTGATGGCCAGTGATGACGACAGTAATCCCATGAATGCTCCAGAAAGGTTTATCTTACGAAAAACAATCCAAATATATACCTTTTTTTAAAGGAGGTTACAAGGCCTTTTTGCGGGTTTCTCCAAACTCTTTCTCCTCTCCCCGATGGGTTCTTTTCCCTTCTTTGCTTTTTTTTCTCTCTTTTAAATTACTCATCTTAATTATACGCTGTCATGAACTGTCGAAACTTTTCAATATATTGATTTCATATCAATATTTCCCGTGTTGCTCTGTTCGTTCCTTTGTTGAAAAAGGTGTGTTAAACAGACGTTCCACACAGCCGGACGGCCGCCCATTGAAAAGCGGACACTTTTTCACACACTATTGACAATCAAAGCACATCCCTGTTTAATGTCGCTTGCCCTTGATTATCCATTGGTTTGGGTATATGGTGAACGAGATGAAGAGGCATCGACAAAGGATCAAACGGACGATAGGGTGGACGCTGGCCGCCCTGTGGCTGGCAATGCCCGCCGCCGCGGACATCTATAAGTATGTCGACGAGAACGGCATCATCCATTTTACCAACGCGCCTACGTCGTCGAAATACCAGGTCTATGTCCGGGACAATTTTTTTCCGCCTAAAGGCCCCTTCCGGGTATCGGGCAAATACGATGCCTACATCCGGGCGGCGGCCCGGAAATACGGGGTCTCCTTTCCCCTGATCAAGGCGATCATCCAGGCGGAATCCTCCTTCAATCCCCGGGCGGTGTCCCGGGCCGGGGCATTGGGGCTGATGCAGATCATGCCGGCCAATGTCCGCTTGCTGAAAATCCAGGATCCCTTCGACCCCTTCCAGAACATCATGGGCGGGACCCGGTTTTTCAAATCCCTCCTCAACCGCTTCGACGGGAAGCTGAGCCTGGCCCTGGCGGGGTATAACGCCGGCCCTCACCGGGTGGATCAGTACGACGGCATCCCCCCGTTCCAGGAAACCCAGACTTACGTGCGCAGGGTCCTCCACTACTACCGGATGCTAAAGTAGGGGCGAAAAATCTTTCGCCCCCGGCGCGCCCCACCTGTCGCGGCGCCCCCTTCTTTTCCCGATCTACTCCGACGCCGCTTCCATTTTTTTCCGGATGTACGGCATCAGGCCGCCGGCGGCCACCAGTTCCTGCATAAAGGGCGGGATCGGCGGGGTCCCGTAAGCGGCGCCGGTGTCCGCCACCACGATTTCTCCGGTGTCGAAGTCCACCGACAGGGACTGGCCGGTCCCGAAGGCGTCGGCGTCGGCGCACTCCAGGATCGGGAGCCCCATGTTGAAGGCGTTGCGGTAAAAGATCCGCGCGAAACTCCTGGCCACCACGCAGGCCACGCCCGCCGCCTTGATGGCGATGGGGGCGTGTTCCCGGGACGAGCCGCACCCGAAGTTCTTGCCGCCGACGATGATGTCCCCCGGCTGAACCTTTTTCGGGAAGTCGGGATCGGCGTCCTCCATGCAGTGCGCCGCCAGTTCCAGGGGGTCGCTGGTGGTCAGGTATCGGGCCGGGATGATCAGGTCGGTGTCCACATCGTCGCCGAATTTCCAGACCTTGCCGGTGTGTTTCATGGCGATTTCCTCGTGTAGGGGCGAAATATTTTTCGCCCCTACGTATTTTTTAGGTGTTTTCTTATGTTGGAATCCCTTTACAGCGCGTCCGGCCCCGCGATGCGGCCCAGGACGGCGGAGGCCGCCGCCACCGCCGGATTGGCCAGGTAGACCTCGCTCTCCGGATGGCCCATTCGGCCCACGAAGTTCCGGTTGGTGGTGGCCACGGCCCGCTCTCCCTTGGCCAGGATGCCCATGTGACCCCCGAGGCAGGGACCGCAGGTGGGGGGGCTGATGATGGCCCCGGCGTTCAGGAAGATGTCGAACAATCCCTCGTCCAGGGCGGAGCGGTAGACGGACGGGGTGGCCGGGATGACGATGAGCCGCGTGCCGCCGGCCGCCTTTTTGCCCTTCAGGACGGCCGCCGCCGACCGCATGTCTTCGATGCGGCCGTTGGTGCAGGAGCCGATGACCACCTGGTCGATGGGGACCGAGCCCACGTCGCTGATGGGACGGGTGTTTTCAGGCAGGTGGGGAAAGGCGACCTGGGGTTCGATCCGGGAGACGTCGTACTCCCGTGTATCGGCGTACCGGGCGTCGGGGTCCGATGCGTAAAACCGATAGTCCCGCACGGCCCGGTCCGTCACATAGGTTTCGGTGATCCCGTCCGGGGCGATGACGCCGTTTTTGGCCCCGGCTTCGATGGCCATGTTGGCCATGGTCAGGCGTCCGGACATGGGCAGGGCGTCGATGGTCGGGCCGGTGAACTCCATGGCCCGGTAAAGGGCGCCGTCCACGCCGATGTCGCCGATGGCGTAGAGGATCAGGTCCTTGCCCTCCACCCAGGGATTGAGGTCGCCCCGGAAAATGAAACGGATGGATTCCGGGACCTTGAGCCAGACCTGGCCGGTGACCATGGCCGCCGCGATGTCCGTGCTGCCCATGCCGGTGGCGAAGGCGCCCAGCCCGCCGTAGGTGCAGGTGTGGCTGTCGGCGCCGACGATGAGATCGCCGGGCAGCGCCAGCCCCTTTTCGGGCAACAGGGCGTGTTCGACGCCCGATTCGCCCCCGTCGAAAAAATAGGTCAGTTCCTGCTCCCGGGCGAATTCCCGCAAGAGCTTGACCTGCATGGCCGACTGGATGTCCTTGTTGGGCGTGAAATGGTCGGGCACCAGAAGGACGCGGCTTTTGTCGAAGACCTTCCCGGCGCCGCTTTTCCGGAACCGGTCGATGGCGATGGGGGCGGTAATGTCGTTGGCCAAAGCCACATCCACGTCCGCCATGATCAGGTCCCCCGGCGACACCCGGTCCTTCCCGGCGTGGGCCGCCAGGATCTTTTCGGTGATGGTCGTTCCCATGGGATGTTCTCCTTTGCGAGCCGTTAGTCTTTGTCCGCCTTGAGCACCGACAAAAAGGCCGACTGGGGGATCTCCACCTGCCCCACCATTTTCATCCGCTTTTTGCCCTTTTTCTGTTTTTCCAGGAGCTTGCGTTTTCGGGTGATGTCCCCGCCGTAACATTTGGCGGTTACGTCCTTCCGGAAGGCGGAGACGGTGGACCGGGAGATGATCTTGCCGCCGATGGCGCCCTGGATGGCCACTTTGAACATCTGACGGGGGATCTCCTCCTTGAGTTTGTCGCAGGCGGTTCGGGCCCGTTCCACGGCCCGCTCCCGGTGAACGAGCTGGGACAGGGCGTCCACCCGCTCGCCGTTGATGAGGATGTCGAGCTTGGCCAGGTCCGTCTCCCGGTATTCCATGACTTCGTAATCGAAGGAGCCGTATCCCTGGGTGACGGATTTGAGCTTGTCGTAGAAATCATAGACCACTTCCGCCAGGGGGAGTTCGAAGACCATCTCCAGCCGGTCGCTGGTCAGGTAGCCGTAGGTTTTCTGGATGCCCCGTCGCTCCATGCACAGCTTCATCACCGCCCCCATGTATCGTTCCGGGACCATGATGGAGGCCTTGATGTAGGGCTCCCGGGCGGTGGCGATCTCCATGGGGTCCGGATAGAGGGCCGGGTTGTCCACGATGAGGGTCTCCCCGTCGGTGAGCTGGAGTTCGTAGCGGACCGAGGGGGCGGTCAGGATCAGCGACAGATCGTATTCCCGCTCCAGCCGCTCCTGGACCACCTCCAGGTGGAGCAGCCCCAGAAAGCCGCAGCGGAACCCGAAGCCCAGGGCCGCCGAGGTGTCCTTTTCGTAGATGAGGGAGGCGTCGTTGAGCTTCAGTTTTTCGATGGCCGCGGCCAGGTCCTGGTACTCGTCGGAGGCCACCGGATAGATGGAGGAGAAAACCACCGGCTTGGTCTCTTTGAAGCCGGACAGGGCGCGGTCGCACCGGCGGTTTTTAAGGGTGATGGTGTCGCCGATGCGGGTGTCGCTGACGGTCTTGATGCCGGCGATGATGTAGCCGACCTCCCCGGCGGCCAGAACCTTCTGGGGAATCCGCACCAGTTGAAAGATGCCCACCTCCTCCACCTTGTAGACCGCCTTGTTGGACATGAAGGAGATGCTGTCGCCGGGCCGGAGGGTCCCGTCGAAGATCCGGATGTGAACGACGGTTCCCCGGAAGGGATCGTAATGGGAATCGAAGATCAGGGCCTTGAGGGGCGCGTCCGGATCGCCCACCGGGGGCGGGAGCCCGTCGATCACCCGCTCGAGGATGGCGTCGATGCCGATGCCCTCCTTGGCCGAGACGGTGAGGGCGGTCTCCGGATCCAGTCCGAGATCCTCCTCGATCTGTCCCTTGACCCGGTCGATGTCGGCCGACGGGAGATCGATCTTGTTGATCACCGGGATGATCTCCAGGTCGTGTTCCAGGGCCAGGTAGAGGTTGGCCAGGGTCTGGGCCTCCACCCCCTGGCTGGCGTCGATGAGGAGCAAGGCGCCCTCGCAGGATTTGAGGGCCCGGCTCACCTCGTAGCTGAAGTCGACGTGACCCGGCGTGTCGATGAGGTTGAGGAAATAGTTTTTGCCGTCCTTGGCGGTGTAGGGGAGGCGGACCGTCTGGCTTTTGATGGTGATGCCCCGCTCCCGCTCAATGTCCATGGTGTCCAGCAGCTGATCGTGAAAATCGCGGTCGGAGATGATGTCCGCCGTCTGGATCAACCGGTCCGACAAAGTGGACTTGCCGTGGTCGATGTGAGCGATAATGCTGAAATTTCTGATATTTTTCATGATCCATTTACAACGGCCGCCGGTTCGTCCCGGCGGCCGGCCTCTTTCTTAAAGCGAAAAGTGAGTTGACAGTCGTCAACTTTCCCGATATAAATATAAATTTCTTAAAAAATAAGATATTTTACTTATCAATTGCAGGGCGGCATGTCAACCCCGATGCAACGGCGTCCCAAAGAAACATTCAGATCATCAAGCTGGAGATCATCCCGGATTTCATCCCATGGACACGAACATTCTCATAGTCGATGACGACGATACCATCCGGTATCTCATGAAGGAATTCATCGAGACGGTCGGGTACAAAACGGTTACGGCCGCTAACGCGGAGGAGGCCCTCCAGGCGCTGGAATCCGACATCTTCGAGGTGGTCGTCACCGACATCATGATGCCCGGCATGGACGGTCTGGAGCTGACCGAGGTCATCAAGGGCCGGTACGACATCGAGGTCATCGTGATGACCGGCTACAGCGGGGACTATTCCTACGAGGAGGCCATCGACAAAGGCGCCAGCGATTTCGTCTTCAAGCCCATCCGGTTCGAGGAGCTGCTGCTCCGGCTCCGTCGGGTGCTCCGGGAGCGTCATCTCAAAAAGGAACTCCAGAACCTCGCCATCACCGACGGCCTCACCAAGCTCTACAATTCCCGCCATTTCTACCATGAACTCGAACTCGAGTTGGAGCGGTCCCAGCGGTACCACCACCCCCTTTCTTTAGTGATCCTCGACATCGATCTCTTCAAGCAGTACAACGACCGGTGGGGGCATCTGGAGGGGGACAAGGTGCTCTCCAAGCTGGGAAAGGCCATCCGCCAGTCCCTCCGGAAAACCGATTCGGCCTATCGATACGGCGGGGAGGAGTTCACGGTGATCCTGCCCGAAACGCACTGCGACGAAGCCGAGAACGTCGCCGAGCGGATCAAGGAATCCATCGACACCAAGACCCTGTACCCCGAAGGCGGGGAGCCCACCCACATCACCGTGAGCATCGGGGTGACCCAGTACGTCCCCGGCGAAAAGGTTACGGACTTTGTCAAGCGGGCGGACCAGGCCCTCTTTCTGTCCAAAAAGCAGGGACGAAACCGGATCACCGCCGTGACCTCCGGCGCCAAGTCGCCGCCCGCCCAAGAGGACGATGCCGCGCTTTGAATTTCTGAATCGGCCGACGCGCGACCAGACCGAGGGGATTCTCCGGCTTTACCGAAACGAAGGATGGTGGGGCGAGGGACCCGACGACCCCGATCTCGTCCGCCGGATGGTCGCGGGCAGCCACTGCTTCCTGCTGGTCACGGCGGATGGAAGGGATCCGGCGGTCATCGCCATGGGCCGGGCCCTCTCCGACGGCGCCAGCGATGCCTACATCCAGGACGTGGCGGTGGCGCCCCCGTGGCGGGGCCGGGGCGTGGGCGCCGGGATCATCCGGCGGCTGGCGGACCGCCTGCACCGGGACGGGCTTTACTGGATCGGCCTCATCGCGGAACGGGGGTCGGATCCGTTTTACCGGCGGTTGGGGTTCGAGACCATGCCGGACGCCCTTCCCATGCGCCTGAAAAACCGGTCGTGAACTACAGCCCCTTCGTGCCCATCGGCCCCGGGGACCATGACCGTCTGGCGCCCTATTTCAAAAACCAGTCCCATCCCCTCTGCGTCTATTCCCTGCCGTCGCTCCTGGTCTGGAGCAGCAAGATCTACCAGCCCTACGGCGCCGTGGTGGATGGCGAGGCCCTCATCGTCGGCGTGGAGTTCACCCCCTTCCACGAGAGCCACCGCCACCTGATCCTGCCCGTGTCGCCCCACCGGATCTTTACGCCCGAAGAACTGGCCTGGATGGCCGTGGATCTGGGGTTCTCCCGCTACTGGTTCATCCCCGGGTCCTATATAGACGGCTTCGGCCGGGACCGGGTGGACGCCTTTTTCACGGTGTCCGAACAGACCCACCTGACGGACTACGTCTACCGCGCGTCGGACCTGGCCGACCTCAAGGGGAGAAAATACGTGAAGAAGCGGAACCTGGTCAACCAGTTCAAGCGGTCCCATGTCATGCGGGGCCGGGCCGAGGAGGCGCCCATTACCGTCGACACGGTTCCGGAGTGCCTCGATTTCCTTGAAAAATGGTGCGAAGAGCGGGATTGCGACGCCAGCCCCGAAGAGGATCTGGCCTGCGAAAAGCAGGCGGTGGTCAACAGCCTGACCCATCTGGCGGTCCTGGACATGAACGGGCTGTTGATGCGGGTGGATGGCGCGGTGAGCGCCTTCGGCATCGCATCCGGCCTGACTCCGGAAATGGGGGTGCTCCATTTCGAGAAGGCGTTTTCCGGGATCAAGGGCCTCTACCAGTATTTCGATAGCCTCTGCGCCCGACGCCTCTTCAACGGCTACCGCTACATCAACAAGGAAAGCGACATGGACCTGGAACGGCTGGCCCGGGCCAAGGCCTCCTATCACCCGGTCCGGATGGTCCCCGCCTACCGGCTGACCCTCCGGTAAAATTCCTCCCCGCCGTTTTCGTCGGGGTCCCCGACGATCACCTTCAGCATCAGGTCGCCCCGTTGTCCCGGAGAGATGGCTTTCCCCATCCCCTTGAGCCGCAGGATTTTGCCATCCCGGACCCCGGGCGGGGTTTCGATCCGGTACATCCGGTTGTGGAACGACCAGGGGATGTTGACCCGTTTCCGGCTCCCGGCGACCGCTTCGTAGGGGCTTATCCGCATCACCCCGTAAAGGTTGGGGTCGCCTTCCCGGCCGGTGGGCCGGATGGTCTGGATGCGCCGGGTCCGCTTCCGTTCGATGGAAGGGCGCACCCGGTCCGTCGCGCCCGAACCGGGCAGCCGGTCGAATCCTTTCAAAATCAGAATGCCGAAGACAAACCCCCCGATATGGGCCCACCACGCCACGCCGCTGACGTCGGCGTGGCTCCCGGCGGCGTTGAGAAACTGGAGGACGAACCAGAGCGCCAGGAAAAAGAACGCCGGGATTTCAACAAAATAGGGGATAAAGATGATGGGGATCAGCGTGAGAACCCGGGCGGTGGGATAGAGGATGAAATAGGCCCCCATGACGCCGGCGATGGCCCCGCTGGCGCCGATGGTGGGCACATTGGAATAGGCGTTCAGGAGCAGGTGGGCGACGCCCGAGGTCACCCCGCAAAGGATGTAGAAGACCAGGTAGCGGAAGGGGCCGAAGTGATCCTCCACATTGTCGCCGAACACATGCAGAAACCACATGTTCCCCAGAAGATGGAGCACGCCGCCGTGGAGAAACATGAACGAGAGGAAGGAAAAGATCTGCCGGCCAAAGGAAAAATAGGCCGCGATTTCGGGCACGGTGTACCGGGCCGGAACCAGACCGTAAATGTAGATGAACTGGTCGATGTACCGTCCCTGGGCCAGCTGAATCAGAAAGAAAAGGACGTTGAGGAGGATCAGCCCGTAGTTGACGACCGGATACCGCCTGGACGGCAGCGTATCGTGGATCGGGATCATGGCGCCGGAAGCCGGGCGAAGCGCATGGGGCGGATGGAAAGGTCGCGATCATGCGCTTCGCGTTGTGCGCCGACCCGCGTCCGGTCCTGTGCGGCGATCATGTTCCAATCCCGTTCAGGCGACCATGGCGCGGATGCGGTCCAGGTTTTCCTGGAGCTTCTGCTGTTTTTCGGACAGGGATCCATGGCGGTCCCGGGTTTTCTGGATCACGGCCTCCGGCGCCTTGTCGAGAAAATCCTCGTTGTTCAATTTTTTGGCGATGCCCTTTAGTTCCTTCTGGAGTTTGCCGGTCTCCTTTTCCAGCCGTTGGATCTCCTTGTCGAAATCGATGATCCCATCCAGGGAGACGAAGAGGGCGGCGTCCTCGATGACCGCCGCGGCCGCCGACGGGGGTTGATCGCCGGGCGGCGCGGCTTCGAATTCGGACAGCCGGGCCAGGTTGACGATGAGGTCCCGATACGCCGTCAGGCGTTTCCGCGTCGCTTCGTTCGGGGAATGGACCGTCGCCGCCAGGCTGACCGAGGGGGCGATGTTCATCTCGCCCCGGATGTTCCGGATACCGGTGATGACGTCCATCACCAGCGCCATGTGGGCCTCGGCTTCCGGGTCTTCCCGGAGCGCCGGCTGGGACGGGTCGTCGGCCGGGAAACGGGCCGTCATGATGGACCCCTCCACGCCCGGCAGTTTGTGCCAGATCTCCTCGGTGACAAAGGGGATGAAGGGATGGAGCAGGATCAGGGCGTCCTTCAGGGTCCGCCACAGGACGTACAGGGTGGCCGCTTTCTCCGCCGCGCCTTTTTCCTCGTACAACGTGGGCTTGACGGCCTCCAGATACCAGTCGCAGAACTCGTGCCAGATGAACCCGTAGAGGGCGCCGGCCGCCTCGTTGAACCGGTAGGCGTCCAGGGCCCCGGCGTCCGTTTTCATGACGCCGCGGAGCCGGGACAGAATCCAGCGGTCGGGCAGGGACAGACGGGCCGCGGACAGATCGGCTTCGGCCGGCGCGGCGTCCCCCATGTTCATGAGGGAAAACCGGGCCGCGTTCCAGAGCTTGTTGATAAAATGACGGTATCCTTCCACCCGCTGTTCGGACATCTTGATGTCCCGGCCCTGGGCCGCGAAGGCGGCCAGGGTGAAGCGAAACGCATCGGTGCCGTACCGGTCCATCACCGAGAGCGGATCGATGACGTTCCCCTTGGATTTGCTCATCTTTTTGCCGTCTTCGTCCCTGACGATGGCGTGGATGTAGACGTCCTTGAAGGGGATTTCCCCCATGAAATGGATGCCCATCATCATCATCCGGGCCACCCAGAAAAAGAGGATGTCGAAGGCGGTCACCAGGACGGAGGTGGGATAGAAGGTCTTGAGCAGGTCGGTCTCGTCGGGCCATCCCATGGTGGAAAAGGGCCACAGGGCCGACGAAAACCAGGTGTCGAGCACGTCGGTCTCCTGGACCAGGTCGCCGCTCCCGCACTTGGGGCAGGCGGCGGGCGTCTCCATGGCGACCGTCATCGCGTCGCATCCGCCGCAGGTCCAGGCGGGGATCTGATGGCCCCACCAGATCTGCCGGGAGATGCACCAGTCGCGGATGTTGTCGAGCCAGTCGAAATAGGTGGCCTCCCATACCTCCGGGACGATCTTTGTCTCGCCCTTCCGGACGGCGTCGGCGGCTTTGTCCGCCAGGGGTTTGGCCTTGACGAACCACTGTTTGGACAGGTTCGGCTCCACCACGGTGTTGCACCGGTAGCAGTGGCCCACGCCGTGGGGATGGTCTTCGATCTTCTGGAGGAGTCCCGACGCCTCCAGGGCGTCCACCACGGCCTTTCGGCATTCGAACCGCTCCAGCCCGGCGAACCGGCCGGCGGCTTCGGTCATGAAGCCGTCGTCTCCGATCACCTTGACCGCGGGCAGGCCGTGGCGGTTGCCGATCTCGAAATCGTTGGGGTCGTGGGCCGGCGTGACCTTCAGGCCGCCGGCGCCGAAGGAGGCGTCCACATAGGCGTCCCGGATGATGGGGATTTCTTTTTCCATCAGGGGAAGGATAACGGCTTCGGCGGCGAGGCCGGCAAACCGGTCGTCCTCCGGGTGAATGGCCACGGCGGTGTCTCCCAGCATGGTTTCGGGCCGGGTGGTGGCCACGGTGATGCCGCCCTCGCCGTTCGGGAACGGATAGAGAATATAATAGAGGTGGCCGTCGAGTTCTTCGTGTTCCACCTCCAGGTCCGCCAGGGCCGTATGGCACCGGACGCACCAGTTGATGATGTAATTCCCCTGGTAGATCAGTCCCTGATTGTAGAGATCCACGAAGACTTTTCGAACGGCCCGGGACAGCCCCTCGTCCATGGTGAACCGCTCCCGGTCCCAGTCGCAGGAGGCCCCCAGCCGCTTGAGCTGGTTGATGATGGCGCCGCCGTATTTTTTCCGCCATTCCCAGACGGTTTCGATGAACCGCTCCCGTCCCAGCTGGTGCCGGTCCTTCCCTTCGCTTGCCAGGTGTTTTTCCACCACGTTCTGGGTGGCGATGCCCGCGTGGTCGGTCCCCGGCATCCAGAGCACATTGTCGCCCCGGGTCCGCCGGTACCGGCAGAGCACATCCTGGAGCACGTTGTTGAGTGCATGACCCATGTGGAGAACGCCCGTGACGTTGGGCGGCGGGATGACGATGGAAAAGCTTCGGGCGTCGCTTTTTTCTTCGGCTGAAAAAAGCTTCTGCTCTTCCCAATAGGCGTACCAGCGTTTTTCGACCTCGCGAGGTTCATACCCCTTGTCGAGCAAATGGGTGGTCATAACACGTTCACTCCTTGAAAAATTTAGATTCTCCGCCGCTTGAAAAATCGTTCGATCCGGCTATTCGTCCATGGATGCATTTGTAATCAGAACATCTTTCAGCTTTTGGATCTCCCTGGACACGACCTTTTCGACGGCATTGAAAAGCACGGATTCGATTTTTTCCTCAAAAACTTTCTTGATGACCCGTTCCAGGGCCGCCTCGAAGGCTTCCGGTGAGACCCCGTCAAATGCCGCAAGGGTCTCGGCGCTCTCCTCCTCGGTGGTTGCGGCGGCATACGGGGATTCGGCCGGCGTCGTCACCGGATGGGGTTCGGATTCGAGGTCGGGGGGGATCTCCGTATCCTCGGCGACCGTTTCGGCATCGGCGGCGCCTTCCAGGTCCATGTCCAGGAGGTCCAGGATGTCCCGTTCTTCTTCGGGGTCCATGTCCGACCGGTCGGCGTCCAACGGGCCGGGGGGGGGCGCATCCAGGGCAGCGTCCACCCCGTCAGCGGCGCCCGTCGGTTCCTCGAACGACTCGGGCATGGCGTCCGGCGATTCTGTCGCCGCGTCCGGAATCGATCCGGATTCGAGGACGCTTTCTCCATCAATGCCGGACAGTTCGGACGTTTTTTCGACGATGGGGGCAGCGGATTCGTCGAGGTCGAAAATGTCTTCTTTGTCGATGGTGGTCTTTTCTATGATGTCGTCAAGATCCAGAGATTCCGTTTCGTCGTCTTCGATGCGCCCCGCATCCGCGACCGCCGTCGCGGCGTCCCCGGCGTCTTCAGGGAACCGAATCGGCTCCGTCATCTGGTCTTCTTCGGGTATCTTATCCAGAGATTCGATGGGCATGTCGCTGTCGAGATGTTCCTCATCCAGATCCAGCTCTTCAAGCGGCGATGTATCGATGTCTTCACCGATCGGCGGCGACAGGTCGGGGGGCTCGTCCGGGAAATCCGATGCGGCGGGCGTATGGTCGACGACGCGCTCTTCGAACATCTCGGCATTTTCTTCGGTTTCTATGATGTCTTCGTCCGGAGCAATCCCTGTTTCCGCTTCCCCCTCGTCATCGGCGATCATGCCCTCGGCTTCGAGGTCGATCACATCTTCTTCCGCATCCTCGGCCTCATCGGTCTCGGGCTGGCCCGGCGCCTCGATGTCCTCGTCGTCGGTTTCAGTGAAAGATATGATGGTTTCGGCATCAAGATCGACGACGGCATCGAAGTCTTCCTCTTCGGATTTGGCGGTTTCTTCGGAGAGCGCGCCGAGACCGATGGTTTCGTCAAAGGCGTCCGGCGGCGCGATCATGGTTTCATCGTCCAGATCGAGGATATCGTCCCCATCTTCTTCGCTTTCGAAAAGTTTGCCGATGCCGATGGTCTGCTCGTAGAGATCCGGCTGCTCCATTACGGTCTCTTCGTCGAGGGTGATCATGCCCTCTTCCTGATCGGCCTCGGGCGCCGGGGGAACGCTGTCGTCGTCGAGCAGTTTGCCGATGCCGACCGTCTGCTCGTAGAAATCCGGCGGCGCGACGATGGTTTCCTCATCAAGCTCCAGGACGCCCTCGTCATCATCATCTTCGAGCAACTGGCCGATGCCGATGGTCTCTTCGTAATCGTAATCGTTCGATTCTGAGGTCTCCGCGCCTGTATGGGGCGGCGCATCGTCATCATCGAGCAGCTTGCTCACGCCGACCGTTTCATCGTAGTAGGTGGGAGGGGCGATGATGGTTTCGGCGTCGGGGTCTAAATCCCCCTCTTCTTCCGAATCAGATTCTTCTTCGACCAATTCCGTTAGTTCAATAATGTCGTCGTCGGCGTTCTCATCGATCTGGTCATTCGCATTATTGCTGTTTTCGTCATGATTCTTCATTTCGATCCCCCATTTGGATTAGAGCACCGGTTTTGAAATTCGGATCACCATAAGACATTGCAATCATTTTTGCAAACGGATTTAAGGGGCGATGGTTCCTTTGATTTGGAAAAGAAAGGGCTTTGATATTCAAATATTACAAATATCAAAGCCCTTGGGATTTTTTCCGAGGGATTGTGCGCAATCCCTCGGATTATCGGTCAGGTATCGT
Source organism: uncultured Desulfobacteraceae bacterium (assembly GCA_964652715.1). Taxonomy (GTDB): domain Bacteria; phylum Desulfobacterota; class Desulfobacteria; order Desulfobacterales; family JAABSP01; genus JAABTD01. The sequence goes on along the minus strand of CAZZBE010000002.1, from coordinate 42,708 downwards.
GTTTAGGGGGTCGCAACATGATCAAGGATGTAGATGACGTCCTGGAGACCGAGCTTGAGGTCGCCGTTGGCGTCTGTTTCCTCCTGCACATAGAGAGTAGCGGCCGGTTGGATTCCGGCGGCTGTCTGCAGACCAAGTATCGCGTCGGAGAGATTAACCGTGAAGTCAAGGTTAAAATCTCCCATCAGCAGCTGATCATCCCCAGCAATGATGGTTATTGGAAACGTGAGGGTAGCCTGTCCTCCCTTGCCGTCGCTGACAACGATTTGTCTGTCGGACAAAGTTGTTGTCTCGGTCACCTGATCGGCGCTCGGGAAGAGCAGGAGTTTTGCGATTTTGCCGGCATCTGTTGTTTCCTTCACGAACCGGCTCCATGCTGTCGGAGGCTGGTTAATAATCTGGTATACGAGGTTGTTGATGTCCCAGGTGGACGCATCTCCGAATCGGTCTATATCATCCACGACGGGTTGAAATACATAGGGGTTTTCCTGGGTGTATTGACCGGCTTTGATGACTTTGGGTGTCCCGGATATTGTCGGCGGGTCATTCACATTCTGGACCGTCAGATCATAAGTCAAAGCGACCGTAAGCTCGTTTTCTTCGAAATTATCGCCGAAGACCAGGTTGACCGAGTAGGGCGGGGCCATCTTGACGTCGGCATTAGCGGGTTTGCCTTTCAGTTCGAATTTGTTGTTGCCAAGAGCTGTTACCGTCATAAAAGAGGGTTTTGCCGAGGAATCCGATTTGAAGGCGACTTCGTCGCCGTCAATATCCTCTATGACCAGCACATGGGAATATTGGCTGTCCTGTTTTACGGTCGTGGGGGGGCTGTCGCCTTCCGAAATGACCGGGGCGTCGTTTATGTTCTGTACGTCGAGCGTGTACGTAAGAGATGCAAAGATTTCATCGCCAACGACATTATCCCCGATTTTAATATCGATATTTATCGGGTCCGGAGATGTGGCGACTTCATTGTCAGGCGTACCCCGGATCTCAAACCGTTGCCTTCCTTGATCATCCGCCGCCAGTTCACCAACGCTCAGCCATTCCGGCAAGGTCGATTGGAGATCTTTAAAGGCGACAGTATCGCCATCTATGTCGCGAACAGTAAAGGTGTGAATGTACTCTTCGTCCTGATTGATGGTCGTCGGCGGTTGATTGCCGATGACAATTTCAGGCGCATCATTGACGTTCTGAACGGTGATGCTGAAAGGCAAAGTGATGGTTTCTTCTTCCGTCTCGCTGAAATTATCCCCCAGGATAACGTCGAAACTCACCGGTTGAGTTCCAATGGCAACTTCGTTATCCGGAGTGCCGCTTATTGTGAATGTTTGGGGATCATCCGACGTTTTGTCGAGTTCGAGCCAATCTGGAGTTACTGATCCTTCTTGCTCTGTCACATCGTTGCCATCAATGTCTTTCACCGTAAATGTGTGGGTGTATAAAATTCCTTGTCTTGCTTGTGGAGGTGGAACCGCCCCCGTTTCGATTGTCGGAGGATCGTTTAGATTGATGACATTTAATTCATAGGTCAGAGCGACGCTGCCTTCGTTTCCGTCTTCCAAAGTCAAAACGATATTTTCAGGGGCAGCGGAGAGCGCATCCTCGTTATCCGGCGTCCCGGAGAGTTGGAAAATTTGAGGAGTTTCAGAGGTTTTCTCGGGGGTTAACCAATTGGGAAGCGTGGACTCATCAAGATTGATTGTTACCACATCGCCGTCAATGTCTTCCACTGTAAATGTGTGTGTATACGCGGCATCTTGTTCGATATCGTCCTGATCGATGTCTCCGTCGGTGATAGTCGGGGCGTCATTAACATTTTCTACCTCGAGAGTATAAAACAGCCGCACAATACCGCCGTCGGGATCCGAAAGCTCAAGTTCGATGCTTGAGGGGGGCTCAAGAGCAACTGCATTATCGGGCGTTCCGCTAATTTGGAAAGTTTGTGGATCTGTATTGGTTTTCGATACTTCAAGCCATCCGGGATATGTTGAGTTTGCATCGATAAAAGATACAATGTCGTTTTCCTCATCCGACACAATAAAAGTGTGGGCATACAAAACACCCTGTGTGGCGGTGTCTAGAGAAATATTACCGTCAATGATTTCAGGCGCGTCGTTCCTCGGTTGAAGCTCCATTGAAAAAGTGTGTACTAATATATCTCCTTGCGGGTCTTTGACGGTGATTTCTACATTATCATAAATAATACCCAAGTAATCTGATGTCGGCGGTTCGCCTTCCAGGCTGTGAAGTCTTGCTGAATTTGCTGTTTCTTTTACTAATGTCAGAAAGTCCGGTCCGTTAGAGAAACCGAAGGTGAAATTTGTTCCACCATCGGGATCGCTGACGGTTATCGTATGACTATAAGGGGTATCTTCTTCGGGATTCGGGATGGGAAGCCCGCTGTCGATTGTTGGAAGTTCCCCAGCCCAAGCGCTCGTCCCAGCTAAAAAGATGCCGGAAATCAACAGCGCAAAAAGTGTGATCCATCTGCCTGACTTTGCCCTCATCGCTTACCTCCTTAAAATAAGGTGTCTATAAGATAACCCTAACGTACTTAATCGCTCAAACCGACACAAAATACAAATTCCGAATTCCGAATCAACCATACACTATATAATGGCTTCTGACTATAGAAGATGTGGTCTTCGAGTGTCAAGGAAAAACCCGTTTCTTTTCTCGGTATGCTATTGACTTTGCAAATCGAAAAGCTTTTTTTGCGGAGAGCGAATGTCCGGCGTTTTTTTGCGAAAAAAGAATTTCTTTTTGTAAACCCTATCGGAATTGGATCGTCTAATAGTTTAAAAACCGGTAATGATTAGGAAATATGGTTGATGCCGTGTTGGGCTTTATAATCCTTAAGTATGATTGATAATTGTTAGAGTGGATGCACCGGGCTAAAAATATCGCGATAAACGCGGCCGGGAACCGGAAAGGCTGAGAAAAAAAAATCGATTGCTGAGCAAAGCGGGAGATATAACCGGCCAATGCCCTGTGGAGCGGGCATCCTTGTGTCCGGATGACGATCATGATGGACGGATTGACGACCAGGCGCTGGCAAAAAGAGCGGGGGATGGGGATAGATCGGCGGCCGACAAGCTGGTCCATCGGTATTACCCGAAGGTGTACCGACTTGTCCATCGAATGTCAGACGGCAATGCCGATGCCGCGGAAGAACGGACCCAGGACATATTTTTGAAGGTTTTCTCTCACATCAAGAGCTTTCGCCGGGAAGCCGCGTTTTCCACATGGGTGTATCGCATCGCGGTCAATACGTGTCTGGATGATCGAAAACGGCGTAAAAGATGGAAAATGCTGCTGACGCCCTGGCCATTCGGCCGAAAAAAAGAGGAAGGTTCGGATAATGCGGACGACCTGCCGGATGCGCGGCCGGGCTTCGATCCCGAAGCGCTCCTGCGCGGGCGCCAGCTCGACGGAGCGGTTCGGGCGGCCCTGGAAACGCTGACCGACAAACAGCGGGCGATTTTCCATCTAAAAATGGATGACGAACTGCGGATTTCCGAGATCGCGGTCATCATGGGAATGGCCGAAGGCACCGTTAAAAGCCACCTGTTCCGTGCAACCCGGTCGCTCAGGGGGCGGTTGAAAGAATGGATAGAGAAGGAGTGACGTCATGAGCACCTGTCGGAACCGTCGGGATACCCTTTGGCTGGATCTTTACGGGGAGCTGAACCCGGCCGAACGGGCCGAATGGGCGAGACATCTGGAGATCTGCGGACCCTGCCGCGAAGAAAAGGAGCGCGCGGTCAAGATGATGGAATTGATCCAGGAGGGATCGCCGACCCCCATTCCGCCGCCCGATGGCGCGGAACGATTCATCCAAGGCGTTGAATTCAAAAATGTACTGGCCGGCAAGCGGCGCCCGGGGTCGCGCATCGGCGGCCGGATGCCATGGGCCGGGGCGCTGCTTTCCCCGCGGCCCTCCCCTTCCCTGATCGCCGTTGCGGCCTGTCTCCTGCTGTTCATAGGGGGCGTGATCGGCCTTCACCGGTTTACGTCATCGGGCGCCCCTTCGCTCTTGGGGAATCCGCCGGAGACGACGGCCATATTAAATGATGAGGAAGCCGAGGTGATCCGGAACCTGGATCTTTTGCAGCAGATGGATGCGATCCAAAAACTGGTCCAGCGGGTGGACCGGTCCGATCCGGATGCCCTCCCCCCCGGGGGTTCCACAACGGAAAGACAGAGGAGCGAACCCGATCATGGCGCTTTGGTTTAAAGGCCGCTGCATCATGTGGGCGGCGACGATTTTTGGATTGTCGGCGGCGGCATTGTTCCTTCCTCCCCAGGCCCATGGCGATGGATGGATCGAGGCCTTCCGGTACGCCATCGCGGCCAACGGCGCGGAAGGGGATTGGAGAGGCCTGCCGCCCCGCGAGCAAAAGGAGCGGCTCCGGGAGTGGCGGTCCATGTCGCCCCGGCAGCGTCGGGAACTCCGCGACCGCATGGACCGGCTCAAACGGATGCCCGACGCCGACCGGCGATTATATGAGCGGCGGTATCACCAGTGGAAAGGGTTGCCGCCGGAGGAACGCCGGCGTCTTCTCCAAAAACTGGATCGATGGGAATCGTTGCCGCCCGAGGAGCAGGAAGCGATCCGGCAACGGTTCCGGAATCATTAATGGTTTATAAAGACAAGGAGGATGCCATGAAGAAATTACTGGCGATCAGTTTGTTGGCGATGTTCTGCGCGGCGGCGTCGACCCCGGATGTCTGGGCCGGGGCCAAGCAGCGGCACCGGTGGGAAGGCGTGGCCATCGGCGTGGGGGCGGCCATTCTCGGCCATGCGCTCATCCAGCAACACCATTCGTATGCCCGCCCGTACCGGGGCGGCGGGACGGTGGTCATTCAAAGAGACAATGACCGGTGCGATTATCCGAGACGCCGGTATCTCCGGCGCCGCCATTCCAGGCCCGCCAGGGGGCACTGGGAAACCCGGCGGATCTGGGTTTCACCGGTCCATGAAAAGGTCTGGAATCCCGGTCACTACGATGTGGACCAGCGCTGGGTCCCCGGCCGGTGGATAGAGGTGGTCAAAGAACCGGGGTATTGGGTCGAAAAGCGGGAATGGAATGGGCGGCCATAGCGTGAAAGCGATCGACATGGAAAAACTCCGATGGCGGCTGTTGTCCGCCGCGCTGCTGGCGGCGGTCCTTTTGCTGACCGGGTGCGAACACGGCGAGGGGACGGTGGTCGTCGAAGACGACGACCCGCCGGCCTGCGCCGCCGGCCTCGTCGAGGGGACCGCCTTTTATCCGTTTTACGAGGGGGACGTCGAGCCGGTCTATTATGCGGACGAGAATTACGATATCATCGTCGGCCTCTACGATGAATTCGATCGCCCGGTAACGGAGGTGGTCACCGGCCCGTCCGGCTATTTCGAATTCGAGGTCCCGCGGGAGGGATATTACTACATAACGGCCTATGCGGAAACCTACGTCGAAAGGGAGGATCTCTTCGACATCTACGTGGCCGAAACGCCGCTGTTCTGGGTCGGGGAGTGCGACTGGATCGACGAGAAAAACCTGTTTCTCGAATACAGCCATTCGGAGTTTTAGAGCCAACACCCGTGAACGAATGAGATTCAGTCGGTTTTTTTACCGTAGAATTCGTTCACGGGTATTGCCCTAAAGAGCGGTTGACTCGGAACGGCGTTTCCCGGTATGTATGAGCAGCTTCTTTTCAACGCTTTTACCGGAGAAACGCGATGCACGATGACCATTGGGGCGGGGAGCATCCGGACCCCTTAATTCTGATCGCGGAGGACGATCCCCTTCGCCTCCAATCCCTGGGCAACCTCCTGAAGCGGGGGGATTACCCCGTGATTACCGCCATGAACGGACGGCGGACGATGGAAAAGCTCGCGGACCGGGAGCCCGATCTGCTCCTCATCGACGGCGAACTGGACGGAACCGATGATCCCGATCTGCTCAACCGGCTCAAGTCCCTGTCCGAAACCCGGGGCGTTCCCATGCTGGTGGTCAAGCGGTCCGTCCCCACCGGGGATTTTTTCGAGCGGTTTTCGGGCGAGACCATCGATTTCATCTCCGAACCGGTGTCCGCCCAGGACCTGCTGAAGCGGGTCTCCCTCCATCTGGCGGTCCGGTCCCTCCGGATTCAGCTGGCCGAATACAAAGAACAGCTCGATCTGGAGACCGAATCCCGCCTGAACCTCTCCCGGGAAAACGCGGCCCTCCGAAAAGAGGTCAACCGGAAGGAAGAGACCATCCGCAAAATGCGGGTGACCGATCCCCTCACCGGCCTGTACAACTACCGGTACATCATGGATCATCTCTCCAAAAAGATCGCCGAATCCCGGCGGTACGACGCCCCCCTGGCCATCGTGCTCCTTTGCATCGACCATTTTAAGGCGATCAACGCCCAGCACGGCCTCGACACGGGAGACGAAATCCTGATCGGCGCGGCCGGCGTCGTCAAAGGTCTGCTGCGGGATTCGGACATCATCTCGCGCTACAGCGGGGACGAGTTCCTGATCCTCCTGCCCCATACCGACGCGGACGGGGGATACCGGACGGCGGAGCGGATCCGCGGCAGCGTCGAAGCCCTGCCCTGGGACGAGCCCCTGAATCTCGTGACGGTCAGCGGCGGCGTCACCGCGCTTCCGGGCAAAAGCGACGCCGATCCCAACGAACAGTCCGGCCACCTGCTCTACCGCCTGATCATGGCGGCGGACAGCCTGCTCTTCAAGGCCAAATCGGGGGGCGGCAACCGGGTCGAGAAATCCTAGGCCAGGGTCGGACCCACACAAAGAAGGAGATGCGCATGGAAGACGAACAAATCGTTTTGCAAACCGATGAATCCGCCATCATCGAACGGGCGGCCCCCATCCGGGTCTCTTTGACATGGAAATCCCGCGGGGATCTGGATCTCTATTGCTTTTATGCGACGGTGGAAGACGAAACCGGCAAAATTTACCATAACAACATGGGCGATGAAAACACCCCGCCCCATATCTACCTGGATAAAGACAGCCGGAAATCGGGGTCCGAGACCGTCGCCATCGCCGATCCCAACGCCCTCAAATACGTGCTGGCGGCGGCCTACCGGGAGTTTGAAAGCGGCGCCGGCAGTTTTGCATCCATGGAAGCACGGTCCGTCATCTCCAACGCCGCGGGCCAGACGGTGGAAGCCCGCCTCCGGCAGGAAAACGAATACGCCTACTGGGTGGCGCTGGCCCTGCTGGATTTCACCGACCCGGCCGGGGTTCGCGTCCGCCAGACGGAAACCTATGCCGAGGCGGATGTCGAACAGGCGCCGGTCCTCAAAACCGACGGCACGTTCAAAATGGGCGTCGGGGCCGTGGAATTCAAGGAGGCCGAAAAGAAGTGTTTCGTGGCCACTGGGGTTTACGGCGCATGGGATGCGCCGGAGGTGGAGACGCTTCGGCGGTTCCGGGACCGACGCCTCCGGGGAACGCCCTGGGGAGAGGCGTTTCTCCGGCTCTACTATCGATTCAGCCCTCCCCTGGCGGCGGCCGTTTCCCGCCGGCCCGCCGTTAAAAAATGGATCCGGGACCGCCTTCTCGACCCGCTGGTCCGGCATATCGGTCCGTAACCCAAAGACATGAAGACGGACTGGCGGACCGCGCTCTCACTGGCGCTCATCGGCACCGGCGCGGCCTCGGTTTTCTGGACGGCCTACACCGCCGGCCCGGCCCTGGGCCATTTCAGATGGGTGCTTTACGGGGCCGGCCTCCTCATCCTCGCCGGCGCCGGCCTGTGGCGCGGACGTCCCTCCGCAAAGGAGATCAAGGTCCGGCGGAAGGCCGTCGCGGCCATGGAGGCCGCCCTCCGGGAACGGGCCGAACGGATCGCCGGGCGGCAGCGGGAGCTGACCCGTCGGCTCATGCGGGTCCACGAGTGGACGGAATTCCCCGGCGGCGATCCGACCCAACCGGAAGCGCCGCCCCTGGATGCCGCCGAAGATCTCGGGGAGAAAGACCGGGCCGTCATGGCGCTTTTGGAAAAGCGGGCCGAGGTTCTCTTCGAAAAGATCAAGACCAACGCCTATCAGGAGGACGGGGTTTTTCAGCGGGATCGGTTGTCCGTCGACATGATCGATCTGGTGGAGGCGGTGGCCCGCATCTACTATCCCGGCTCGAAACGGCCCCTGCTGGAAACCAGCGTGGAAAGCCTGCTCCGGGCCGTCAACCGGATCTCCCTTCAACTCCTGCTCCTCCTGGAGGGGCTTCCCATCGATATCAAATCCTACAACCTCCAGACCACTTACGAGACCGTCCGGAAAGGCGTCCGGGCCTACGGGGTTTACAAAACCGCCGCCCCCTATCTTTCCTACGCCCGGCCGTTTTATTACCTGAGCCGCTATGCCGTGGGCGCCGCGCCGGTGGTTCTGGGGGCCGGATGGGCCGTGACCGAACTGTTCAAGAGAAGCGCCCTGCGGTTTTCTTCCAACATGGCCCACCGATACGCCCTCGGGCTGCTGCGGGACATGGTCCTCATCGTCGGCGGGGAAGCCGCCGGCGTCTTCGGCGGCGATTACCGCCGCCGCGACCCCAACTGGATCTACGGGGCCGAACTGACGGATCTCATGGCGGCGGCGGATCTGTCCCCCGACCTTCTCCGGCCCGCCTTAGACGAGATCGGCGGCCTGGCCCTACGGAGCGAATACGACCGGATTTTTCTCTATCGCTGCATGGCCGCCGGCGCCAGCGTCAAACCCGAACGGTTCGCCGATCCGACGCCGCTGGCCCCCGGGCAGCGGGAGGCTGTCGCAAAACGGCTGGAGCGGTTCCATCGCCGTCATATCCGGGGTAAGGCGGGGGATCTGTCGGAGTGGAAAGACGCCGCCGAGGCGCGCCTCGGGATCAAAATCCGGCTGGCGGAAAAGGAGGAGGCGGCGGTCTCGACCCTGGAAAAGACCTTGAGCGGGGTGTTCTCTTTAGCCGGTTTTCTTTCGGAGGTCAAAGAATGCGACCCGGAAAAGTGGCCGGCGGCCCTCGCCGGGACCCGTCTGTTTCGATCCGCGGACCCGGCCGAACGCGAGGGCCTTCTGGCGGATCTGGCGGCATCGCCCCCCATGATCTTCGACTATCCGGATATCGACGCCGGGGATCGGCGGGCGGATGATTATCTGGCCGACCTGGCTTTCCTGGCGGTCCGGGTCGCGCCGCGAAGCGAGAGGATCGACGAGGCGGTCCTTTCCGCGGCCCGCTATTTCCGGAAAAAAGACCTCGATGGGGTCCGAAAAGGGTTGGATCGGGAATATGTCGATTTTCTGGCGGCGTCCCTGGACGAGGCGTCGCCGGAAAAACGGGTTCCTCCCCGCGCGGCCCGTTCCCTCTCCTACCTTTTAATAGAGGGCGAATCCCCCCAGTGTCTTTATAAATCGATCACCCTCCGGCTGGAGGATGGACGGGGCGAGGAGTTGCCCTTTCCTCCCTACGCCGAGCCCTGGCTCCTGGCGACGAACCTTCGGCTGGTGCTGGCGGCGGTCAACCGGAAATTCCAGGGCCCTCCGATTCTTGTCTGGACCGGCGGATCCGGCGGGACCGACGCCGCGGCGGTGTCCCGGGAAACCGGGCGATTTCGGGCCGGCCGGCGGATTACCGGCGGAACCTGGCATTGGGACCGGGTCCTGGCGACGGGAGCGTCCCCCGCCATCGTCGTCTCCGGGCCGGCCGTGGGTCGTTCGGAACGGTATTTCCGCCCCCTCCACGACCGGGTCAGCGAGTTCGCCTGAGCCAGGCCGCGGCCGAATGGAAAAACGCCTTCAGCCGAACCGACTGGACGGTCCAGGCCAGCTTGTGAAAGGCGATTTTGACCCGCCGGATCTCTTTCCCGATGGGATCCACGTCGAAGCAGAAGGCGGTCAGGCACCGTTCGGGACGCACATCCGGCGGGAAGATGCAGGGGCCGACCCCGTTTTGGAGAAAGATGCAGTCGGAGGGAAAAAGAGAATCTTCTTTTACCAGGTGGGCGGCGATCCGGTCCCCCATCTCCTGTTTAACAGTCAGGATGTAGACAAAATCCCAGAGATGGATCAGGCTTTCCTCCTGGATGTTCCGGCAACAGAGCCCCTGGCATCCCCGGACGCACCGCGCCATCAGGTCCGCCCCCGACCGGAGCAGCCCGTTTTCGGCCTCCCGGATCTCTTCAGCGACCGCTTTTACCCGTTTCCGCCCTTCAGGCGGCAGGCCGTCGACGATTTTCCGTGCTTTCCGATAGGCGTATTTCAGAGACATTGGAAAAAAAGAACACAATGATGCGTTGGGCGTTATTGAATCTTTCTTTTATCATAGTTATGCTATACAGGTAAAGACCCGCGCGCCGGTCCCTTTTCCGGACCATAAGGGATGAATTTTCAAGCGGCTTCCGGAAAAAGTCGCAGAAAAGGTTTGACTTGTCGTCCACAATCCCATATGCAACAAAAAGGCAATAAAATCAAGGTAATCATTTTAGAAAGGAGGGGTTAAAAGCTACCGTTTATGAGCAGCAAGATACTGATCAATGCCGTGGATCCAGAGGAAATCCGAATCGCCAAGGTCCTGGACGGCAAACTTGAGGAATTCCACATCGAAAGCGCTTCCCGGGAAATCACCCACGGGAACATCTACAAAGGCATCATTTCCCGGGTCGAGCCGGGGCTTCAGTCCGTCTTCGTGGACTACGGCGCCGACCGGAACGGATTTCTCCAGAAACAGGAGATCCACAGCGACTACTACCAGGACAATCATTCCGGCGACAAATCCATCAAGAGCATCGTCCGAAAAGGCCAGGAACTCCTGGTCCAGGTCACCAAAGACCCCATCATGAAAAAAGGGGCCATGCTCACCACCTTCATCTCCCTGCCGGGCCGCTGCATCGTGCTCATGCCGGGCTCCAAGAGCAAGGGCATCTCCCGGAAGATCGAGGACGACGAGGAGCGTAAGCGGCTCAAGGAAATTATCGAAAAACTCAAGTTTCCCGAAGACTTCGGCCTCATCGTCCGGACGGCCGGCGTCGGCGCCACCAAGGCGATGCTCGAAAAAGACCTGCGCTATCTCATGCGGCTGTGGAAAAACATCAACGCCAAAGGGGTCAAGGAAGAGGCCCCGGCGCTTCTCTACAAGGAACGGAGTTTGGTGCTCCGGTCCATCCGGGACTATCTGACCACCGACATCAACGAGGTCCTCATCGACGACGCCAACGTCCATCATGAAGTCAAGGAATTCATGAAGCTCATCTCCCCGAAGCAGTCCCACATCGTCAAGTTCTACAAAGCGCCCAAACCCATTTTCACCAAATACCAGCTCGAAGAGCAGATCGCCTCCATCTACGAAAAGCGGGTGCCTCTCAAATCGGGCGGTTCCATTGTCATCGACCAGACCGAGGCCCTGGTGGCCATCGACGTCAACTCGGGAAAGGCCATCCACAACAAATCCATCGAACAGACCGCCTATCTGGCCAATATCGAGGCGGCCGAGGAGATCGCGCGCCAACTGCGGCTCCGGGACCTGGGGGGGTTGATCGTCATCGACTTTATCGACATGAAGGACAACAAACACAAGCTGGCGGTGGAAAAGGCCCTCCGAAACGGCGTCAAGATGGACAAGGCCCGCACCAAGGCGGGCCGCATCAGCAAATTCGGCCTGGTGGAGATGTCCCGCCAGCGGATCCGGCCGTCCATCGAATTCGGCGCGTATCTCCCCTGCGACCACTGCCAGGGCAAGGGGCTGGTCCCGTCCACGGAGACCCTGGGGCTCGGTTATTTGCGAAAGCTCCAGATCGAAACGCTCAAGGACGGGGTCAAGACCGTTCGGGCGTCCTTCCATTCCGAGGTCGCCGATTACCTGCTCAACAACAAGCGGAAGGAGATCCTGGAACTGGAAAGCCGCCGGGACCTGTGCATCCGCATCCAGGGCGACGCGGACAAGCTGCCCAAACAAAGCGAGATCGTGTGCGAGTTCGAATAGCCCGGTCCGTCGAATGCCGGCCGCATCAAGAAATAATTGACGCGGCCGGAGAATTGCAGTATACCGACGCTTTTAACATTGAGTTGAGATATACCGAAAAGAGCTAAAAGGAGGCGTTATCTTGTTCAATATCGCGTACGCAATGGGTCAGGGCGGCGCGCCGTCCGGGCAGGGCGGCGGCCTGGGGGCCTTCGTCCCCCTCATTTTGATGTTTGTGATCTTCTATTTTCTTTTGATCCGCCCCCAGCAGAAAAAGGCCAAGGAACACCAGGAGATGATCAACAACCTGAAAAAGGGCGACCGGGTGGTCACCGGCGGCGGCATCCACGGCCAGGTCATCTCCACCGATCAGGCCGCCGTGGTGGTGGAGATCGCCGACAAAGTCCGGGTCAAGGTCAACCGGCCCAGCATCGCCGGGCTGATCCAGTCGTCCGGGGGCGGCGCGAACAAGGAAGAGACCGACAAAGCCAAATAGCGTCTCCAGGCGAAAGCCCCAGGGGGAGGCGGGGCCTGTTTACCCCTCCTCCTTTTTTATGGGGTTTTTATGTAGAGAGAAAGTGAGGACATCTTGAGGAATCTTTCATGGAGATGGGTTCTGGTGCTGGGGGTGATCGCCGCCGCCGTGGTCTATATCCTGCCGACCTTCTCGCCGGGCATGTGGCCCCATAAAAAAATCAATCTCGGTCTCGACTTGCAGGGCGGCATGCACCTGGTGCTGGAGGTGGATACGGAAAAGGCCGTGGAAAGCACCCTGGACCGGATCCAGGAAGAGATGCGGAACCTGATGCGCCAGGCCAACGTCCGGTACACCGCCCTTGAACGGATTCCGGGAAACAAGATCGCCGTAGCCGTGTCGGGTCAGAGGGAGATCGAGGCCTTCCAGCGGATCCTGGATGAAGAGTTTCCGGGACTCCGGGCCGCCGCCCGGTCGGCGACGGGGGACACGCTCGAAATGACCCTGGACCTTCCCGATCGGGAGGCGGCCGACATCAAACGGATGGCGGTGTCCCAGGCCCTGGAGACCATCCGGAACCGGATCGACCAGTTCGGCGTCAGCGAGCCGGACATCATGCGCCAGGGCGAAGAACGGATCCTCATCCAGTTGCCGGGCGTCGAGGATACCCAGCGGGCCAAGTCCCTTATCGGAAAAACGGCCCAACTGGAGTTCAAGCTCCTGGACGAGACCGGCGACGTGGCCGCGGCCGAGCGGGGGCAGATCCCGCCGGGGAGCGAGTTGCTCTACCAGGTCCGCACCGACGCCGAGACCCACCGGACGGTCAAGACCCCTTATCTCGTCCAGAAGCGGTCGCTGCTCACCGGCGCCTATCTCACCGACGCCCGGGTCCAGATCGATTCCCAGTACAACGAGCCCTATGTCTCCATCAATTTCGACCGGAAGGGCGGCCGCATCTTCGAACGGATCACCGGCGAGAACGTCAAGAAACGCCTGGCCATCGTCCTGGACGACCGCGTCTATTCGGCGCCGGTCATCCAGGAGCGGATATCCGGCGGCGAAGCCCGCATCACCGGCAATTTCACCACCCAAGAGGCCCGGGACCTGGCCATCGTCCTCCGGGCCGGCGCCCTGCCGGCGCCGGTGGACATCCTGGAAGAACGGACCGTGGGCCCCTCTTTGGGCCACGACTCCATCAGCAAGGGGCTCACTTCCATGGTGGTGGGCGGCCTGCTGGTGGTGCTGTTCATGCTGGTCTATTACAAGGCGTCGGGGCTTATCGCCGATCTGGCGCTGGTCCTCAACATCCTGCTCATCGCCGGCGGTCTGGCCGGCTTCGGGGCCACCCTGACGCTGCCGGGCATCGCGGGCATCATCCTCACCATCGGCATGGCGGTGGACGCCAACGTGCTCATCTTCGAACGGATACGGGAGGAGCTTCACGTGGGCAAGACCCCCTATGCCGCCGTCAGCGCGGGATTCGACCGGGCCACCCTGACCATTCTGGACGCCAACGTCACCACCCTTATCGCGGCCCTGGTCCTGTTCCAGTTCGGCACCGGCCCCATCAAAGGATTCGCGGTGACCCTGAGCCTCGGCGTGTTGTCCAGTCTGTTCACCGCCCTGATCGTGAGCCGATCGATCTTCGACTACCTGCTGGTCAAGCGACGGGTTAAGACGCTCAGCATCTGATTCCATCAACTCTCCATAAGATATAAGGACCCTCCATGCAGTTTATCAAACCCGGCATCAACATCGATTTCATCGGCAAGAAGCGATATGCCTTCATCCTGTCGGCGGTGCTGCTCCTCGTCAGCCTGGGGTTCACCCTCCGGGGGCTCAATTTCGGCATCGATTTCGCCGGCGGCACCATCGTCCAGGTGAGATTCGACGCCGCCACGCCGGTGGACCGCATCCGGGACGGCCTGAAAACCATCGACATGGGCGGGGCCACGGTTCAGCTCTTCGGCGACCCCGAAGCCAACGAATACCTGATCCGGAGCGAGGCTTCGGTGGCGGAGGAGGGGGAAATCTCGAAACGGGTCGAGGCCGCCCTGACCGAATCCACCGGCTCGGCGCCGGAGATCCGGCGGGTGGAGATGGTCGGGCCCCAGGTGGGCAAGGATCTTAGGGAAAAGGCCCTGTTCGCCATGTTCTACGCCCTGCTGTTCATCACCATTTACATCTCGGGCCGGTTCGAACTCCAGTGGATCAAAAGCGGCGTCATGGCCCTCTGCCTTATCCTGGCGGTATGGCTTCTCTCCCGGTTCGTGAGCATTCCCTGGCTCATCGTGACGGCCCTGGTCGTGACCCTGATTCTCTTCTGGGTCCTCCGGCTCCGGTACGCCATGGGCGCCATCGTGGCCCTGGTCCACGACGTGAGCATCACCGTGGGCATTTTCGCCCTGTTCGGAAAAGAGTTCTCCCTGCCCATCGTGGCGGCCCTGCTGACCATCATCGGATACTCCCTCAACGACACCATCATCGTCTTCGACCGGATTCGGGAGAACCTTCGAAAATACTACAAAAATCCCTTGAAGGTCACCATCAACAAGAGCATCAACGAGACCCTGAACCGGACCATCCTCACCTCCACGACCACCCTGGTGGTGGTGGTGACGCTCTTCGTCATGGGCGGCGGCATCATCCACGATTTCGCCTTCGCCCTCATCGTTGGGGTAGGGGTGGGCACCTACTCGTCGATCTACGTGGCGAGCCCCATCCTGCTGGCCTGGCAGGAATTGAGCCGGAAGCGATAGGCGTTAGGGGGGTGCAACCCGCAACCCGCCAACTCGAACCCTGGCTGACCCTCAAAAGCGTGCCCGGGGTCGGCAATCTCATCTGCAAGCGGCTCCTGGACCGGTTCGGGAAGCCGGAAAAGATTTTCGGAGCGACCGATGACGACCTGCTGACGGTGGAGGGGGTGACGCCCCGGTTGACGGCGGCCATCCGGGCCCACCGGTTGCCGGACCGGCTCCGGGAAGAAGCGGACCAGGTCGAGGCGCTCGGCTTTCGCATCGTCCCCTACACCGACGCCGACTATCCGCCCCTGTTGCGCCAGATCCCGGATCCGCCCCCCTATCTCTATGTTCATGGCCTCCTCTCCCCCTCCATCAAAAACATCGCCCTGGTGGGATCGCGCAACGCCACCCGTTACGGGATCATGGCCACCAAGCGGCTGGCGTCGGATCTGGCGGGGCTGGACATCACGGTGGTCAGCGGCATGGCCCGGGGCGTGGACACGGCGGCCCACATCGGCGCCCTGTCCGGCGGCGGACGGACGACGGCGGTTTTGGGGAGCGGATTGGATCGTGTCTATCCGTCTGAAAACACAAGGCTTTTTCATCGGATCGCCGAAAACGGCGCGGTATTTTCGGAATTTCCCCTTGCGTCGGCCCCGGAGCCGCACCATTTTCCCATTCGAAACCGGATCATCAGCGGCATGAGCCTGGGGGTGGTCATCGTGGAGGCCACCAAGCGGAGCGGCTCCCTGATCACCGCCCGACTGGCCCTGGAACAGAACCGGGAGGTGTTCGCCGTGCCGGGCAACATCCATTCCCATAAAAGCGCCGGCACGAACAGCCTGATCAAACAGGGCGCCAAACTGGTGGAAGGCGCCCAGGATATTCTGGAGGAACTCTCCCATGTGATCACGGTTCACAAGGCCGGGTCGCGGGGGGAAAAGGGGCCGGTTCCGGCCCACCTGCCGCCCCTTTCGGAGGACGAACAGCAGGTGTTCGCGGTCCTGGGACCGGATCCCGTTCATATCGACGATCTGGTGCGGCGGCTCTCCATGCCGCCGGGGCGGCTGTCGTCCATCCTGCTGCAACTGGAACTCAAGGGGGTGGCGCAGCAATCCCCCGGCAAGCTGTTTTCCACCGACATCCGGAACATCGTCTAATAAGAGAGAGGACAGATGGCAGAAGACAGAGGACAGAAAAAGCAAAGCGAGCGTAAAGCGGCCTGTCCTCCGCTCTCTGTCCTCTGCCATCTGACATTCACAGAGGTACTGTTTTGAACAAACCGCTCGTCGTCGTGGAGTCCCCCGCCAAGGTGAGGACCATCAAAAAATACCTCGGGGACGATTACAACGTCTCGGCCACCGTCGGCCATATCAAGGATCTGCCCGCCAAAGAGATGGGCATCGATATCGAGGACAATTTCAAGCCCCAGTACAAATCCATCCCCGGTAAAGGAAAGGTGATCACCCAGTTGAAAAAAGCGGCCGGCGACGCCGAGGACGTATACCTGGCGCCCGACCCCGACCGGGAGGGGGAGGCCATCGCCTGGCACGCCGCCGACGTGCTCAAGAAAAAGGGGCGCCGGTTCCACCGGGTCCTCTTCCACGAGCTGACGCCCCGGGCCATCAAGGCGGCCATCGCGGCCCCGGAGGAACTGCACCGCAGCAAGTACGAGGCCCAGCAGGCCCGCCGGATCCTCGACCGGCTGGTGGGGTACCAGATCTCGCCCCTGCTCTGGAAGAAGATCAAGCGGGGGTTGAGCGCCGGTCGGGTCCAGTCGGTGGCCGTCCGGATCATCTGCGAGCGGGAACGGGAGATCCAGATCTTCGAGCCCGAAGAGTACTGGTCCATCACGGCCCACCTGACGGGCGAGACGCCGCCGCCCTTTACGGCCAAGCTGGCCAAAAAAGACGGAGAGAAGGTCGGCATCCCCGACGGCGCCGTCGCCAACGACATCCTGAAGCACCTGGAAGGCAAGACGCCCACGGTGGACAAGGTGGTCAAAAAGACCACCAAACGGAACCCCCAGCCCCCTTTTACCACCAGCAAACTCCAGCAGGCGTCGATCCAGCGGCTCCGGTTTTCGGCCAAAAAGACCATGACGGTGGCCCAGCAGCTCTACGAAGGGATCGATCTGGGCCCGGGGGAGCCGGTGGGACTCATCACCTATATGCGGACCGACTCCACCCGGATCGCCCAGGAGGCGGCCCAGGAGGCCCTGGATCTGGTCCGGGACCGGTTCGGCGAAGATTACGTTTTGGACAAGCCCCGGTTTTTCAAGAACAAAAACAAGGCCCAGGACGCGCACGAGGCCATCCGGCCCACATCGGTGCGGCAGACCCCGGAAAAGCTGGCCCCCCATCTGTCCAAGGATCAACTGGCCCTTTACACCCTCATCTGGCAGCGGTTCGTGGCCTCCCAGATGCAGCCGGCCCTGATCAACAACCATTCCATCGACATCCGGATCGGCGATTACACCTTCAAGGCCTCCGGTTCCACGGTGAAGTTCCCCGGCTTCATGGCCCTCTACCGGTCAGACGACGACGCCGACGCTAAGGAACAGGGGGGTTCCGATACCCTGCCGGACCTGTCCGAAGGGGCCGAGTTGAAGGCCGACCGGTACGAGCCCAAACAGCATTTCACCCAGCCGCCGCCCCGGTTCTCCGAGGCCACCCTGGTCAAGGAGCTGGAGGAAAACGGCATCGGCCGGCCCTCCACCTATGCGTCGATCCTCTCCACCATCCGGGATAAGGGATATGTGGAGCTGCTCAAAGGGTCGTTTCGGCCCACTGAACTGGGGTTCATCGTCACCGACCTCATCGTCAAGAGCTTTCCGGACATCATGGGGGTCGATTTCACCGCCCGGATGGAGAACGACCTCGACCGGGTGGAAGCGGCTGAAGAGGATTATTTGAAGGTGCTCGACCGGTTCTATCAATCGTTTAAAAAGGAGCTGGACGCCGCCGACGAATCGATGCTGAGCATGAAACGGGAGGGGCTGCCCACGGGCCTCGACTGCCCCCAGTGCAACCGCCCCCTCCATATCAAAATGGGGAAAAACGGTCTGTTTCTGGCGTGCAGCGGCTACCCGGACTGCAACTTCACCCGGGATTACACCCGGAACGAGAAAGGGGCCGTCGAACCGGTGGAACCGCCGGATGAAGAGGCGGTGGACAAGGCTTGCGAAAAATGCGGCAGTCCCATGGTGGTCAAACGGGGGCGGTACGGTACCTTTCTGGCGTGCAGCGCCTACCCGGACTGCAAGTTCACCCAGTCCCTGGGTCAGGAGGGCGCCGGCCGGTCCACCGGGGTCCGGTGTCCGGCCGAGGGGTGCGACGGCGAACTGGTGGAGCGGAAATCGAAGCGGGGCAAGATTTTTTACGGGTGCAGCCGCTTTCCCAACTGCGATTTCGCCCTTTGGGACAAGCCCGTGGATATTCCCTGTCCCCGGTGCGAAGCCCCTTTCCTGGTGGAAAAAACCACCAAGAAGCGGGGGACTTTCCTCACCTGTCGAAATACGGACTGCGATTATTCCGCTGACGCCGACGCGTCTTCCGTCGCTGAAACGATTAACTCTTGACCTATGCCGGGCGCCTTCCTGTATAATGCGCGATGATGACTTCGAACGAATGTTGGTTGAACCGAACCCAAACAGAAAGGAAGGAAAGATGAAGAAACTCGCCTGCCTCGCCTTCGCGCTGCTGATCGCCCTCTCCCTCGGGACGGCGGTCAACGCCAAAACCCTGAAGCTGGCCATGGACGCCGACCCGGTCTCCCTGGATCCCCAGGTCCAGCTGTCCGGCGGCATGCTCCAGTATTCCCACATGGTCTTCGACCCGCTGGTCCGCTGGACCAAGGAGATGACCTTCGAGCCGCGTCTGGCCGAAAGATGGGAGCGGATCGACGAAAACACCGTCCGTTTCTATCTCCGCAAGGGCGTCACCTTCCACAGCGGGAATCCGTTTACCGCCAGGGACATCGTCTGGACCGTCGATCGCCTCAAGCGGAGCCAGGATTTCAAGGGCCTTTTCGAGCCGTTTGTGGGGGCGACCGCCGTCGACGACCACACCGTGGATCTGGTCACCAAAAAACCCTATCCGCTGCTGCTCAACATGGCCACCTACATCTTCGCCATGGACAGCGTCTTTTACACCGGGACCGACGAGCGCGGGCTGCCCAAGGACGCCATCGTCAAGACCGGCTATTCCTTCGCCAACGTCAATGAATCGGGCACCGGCAAATACCGGGCGACCCACCGGGAACAGGGCGTCAAGAACGTCTTCGAGGCGTACGATAATTACTGGGACACCGACTCCCCCGGCAACGTGGATACGATCGTCTTTACCCCCATCAAAAAGGACGCCACCCGGGTGGCGGCCCTTCTGTCCGGGGACGTCGATTTCATCATGCCGGTACCGCCCCAGGATTACGACCGGATCGCGGCCACCGACGGCGTGAAGCTGGCCACCATGCCCGGCAGCCGGGTCATCACCTTTCAGCTCAACCAGAAGCGCCTGGACAAGTTCAAGAACCCCAAGGTGCGTCAGGCCATCGTCTACGCCGTCAATAACGAGGGCATCGCCGAAAAAATCATGAAGGGCAAGGCCACCGCCGCCGGCCAGCAGGCCCCCGAGGGGTATCTGGGATACGTGGAAGAGCTGAAGCCCCGTTACGATCTGGCCAAGGCCCGGAAACTCATGAAGGAGGCCGGATATCCCAACGGCTTCGAATGCACCATGATCGCCCCCAACAACCGGTATGTGAACGACGACAAGATCGCCGAGGCCGTGGTCTCCATGCTGGGACGGATCAACATCAAGGTCAACCTCAAGACCATGCCCAAGGCCCAGTACTGGGATCAGTTCGACGCCCAGGCGGCCGACATCCAGATGATCGGCTGGCACCCGGACACCGAAGACTCGGCCAACTACACCGAGTTCCTTCTCATGTGCCCCAACAAGGAGACCGGCTACGGCCAGTACAACAGCGGCAACTACTGCAACCCCAAGGTGGATGAGCTGATCCTGGCCTGCCAGAGCGAGACCGACCGCGACAAGCGGGCGGCCATGCTCCAGGAGGTGGAGCGGATTCTCTACAACGACGCCGCCTTCGTGCCGCTGCACTGGCAGCACCTCTCCTGGGCCGGCAAGGAGAACGTCAACATTCTCCCCATCGTCAACGTCATGAACTTCCCCTATTTCGGGGATCTGGTCATCGACTAGGGCCGTCTCCATACCGGCAAACATTCCGGGGCGGACCCATCCTTGCGGTCCGCCCCGTTTTTGGACAAGCCATAACCGATAGGCAACAGTTCAACGGGATTTCATGGTCGCATTCATCATCCGGCGCATCGTCCAGGCCTTCGTGGTTATGTTCATCATCAGTTCCATCGGGTTCGCCATCAAGCACAATGTGGGCGATCCGGTGTGGCAGATCACGGGCATCTCCGTATCCAAGGCCGAACGGGAGCGGATCCGGGAACAACTCGGCCTGAATGATCCCGTTTACATCCAGTATATCAATTTTCTCAAAAACGCGGCCCAGGGCGACCTGGGGCAATCCTATTTCTATAAAAAGCCGGCCGCGGACGTCATCCTGGACAAGGCCCCGGCCACCCTGGAACTGGTCCTGGTCTCGTCGATGATCATCGTCGTGCTGTCGATTCCCCTGGGCGTCTATGCGGCCATCTATCCCAAACGGGTATTCTCCCGGGTCGTCATGGGCGGCTCCATCGTGGGGGTCTCCATCCCCGTATTTCTCATCGCCATCATGGGGGTTTACCTTTTCTCCGTCCATCTGGGGTGGCTCCCCTCCTTCGGCCGGGGGGCGACGGTCAATGTCGGCGGCTGGCGGACCGGGTTTCTCACGGTGGACGGCTGGCTTCACCTGATCCTGCCCAGCGTCTCCCTTTCCTCCATCATGCTGCCGCTTTTTATCCGGCTCATCCGGTCGGAGATGATGGAGGTGCTGGAATCGGACTACATCCGGTATGCCTGGGCCAAAGGGTTGAAGAAATACCGGATCTGGTTTCTCCACGCCTTCAAGAACACGCTGTTGCCGGTGATCACGGTGGGCGGCGTGCAACTGGGCATCACCATCGCCTTCACCATCCTCACCGAGACGGTGTTCCAGTGGCAGGGCCTCGGATTTCTCTTCATGGAGGCGGTGGAGCGGTCCGACACCGCCCTGCTGGTGGCCTATCTCATGTTCGTCGGAATGATCATGGTGGTGGTCAATACGGTGGTGGACATCATCTACGGCGTGGTCAATCCCACGGTCCGGATCGCGGGGGCCAAATGACGGATCGCTGGCAGCGGTTTAAAAATTCCGCCCTTTTCCACGATTTTAAAGGGGACAAGGTGGCCATCGTCAGTTTCGCGGTGTTCGTGCTGCTGTTTGTCGGCGCTTTTTCCGCCCCCCTGATCGCGCCCTACAACCCCTATGATTCGGCCAACATCGACATCATGTCGTCTGAAATCCCGCCCGTATGGATGTCGGGGGGTACGGACGACTATATCCTGGGAACCGACGCCCAGGGCCGGGATCTGCTCTCCACCATGATCTACGGAATGCGGATCTCCATTATCATCGGCATCTGCGCCGTGGCCCTCCAGGGCGTCATCGGCATCATCATCGGCCTCATGGCCGGCTACTACGGGGGCAAGCTCGACGGCTTCTTCATGCGGCTGGCCGACGTCCAGCTCTCCTTTTCCTATCTCATGGTGGCCATCTTCGTCAGCGCCGTGCTCCAGGCGGCCGTGGGCGTGGGACGGTTCGCCGAGATCGCGGTGCCGTTTCTCATCGTCGTCATCGGTTTGGCCCAGTGGCCCCAGTACGCCCGGACCGTCCGGGCCTCGGTGCTGGCCGAAAAAAAGAAGGAGTACGTGGAGGCGGCCCGGGTGACGGGCTTCAACTCCCACCGGATCATGTGGCGCCACATCCTGCCCAACTGCATGTCGCCCATTCTGGTGCTCTCCACCATCCAGGTGGCCAATGCGGTGATGAGCGAGGCGGCCCTTTCCTTCCTGGGACTGGGCATGCCGGTGACGCGGCCCTCCCTGGGCTCCCTCATCAACTCCGGGTTCGAGTACATCTTCAGCGGCTCCTGGTGGATCACCGCCTTCCCCGGGGTGCTCCTGGTGATTCTGGTCCTGGCGGTCAACCTTTTGGGGGACTTCCTCCGGGACGCCCTCAACCCCAAGCTTTACAAAGGGTAGCCCATCGATGTCCGCATTGCTCCAGGTTCAGGATCTGACCGTCAATTTCGCCCTTCGCACCGGCGACCTGACGGCGCTTAACGGCGTGACCTTCGCCCTCGGCGAAGGGGAACGACTCGGCCTGGTGGGGGAGAGCGGCGCCGGCAAATCCGTGGCCGGGTTCGCCATTATCAACCTCATCGGCAAACCGGGCTACATCGCCGGCGGCCGGGTTCTGTTCCAGGGGGAAGAGATCAGCGCCCTGCCCGAGGAGTCCATCCGGCGGATCCGGGGCCACCGGATCGCCATGGTCTTTCAGGATCCCATGATGACCCTCAACCCGGTGCTGACCATCGGCGCCCAGATGGTGGAGACCCTCCAGGCCCACCGGGCCATCGGCCATTCCGAGGCGGAGGCCATCGCCGCGGACAAGCTCCGGCAGGTCCACATCCCCTCTCCGGAAAAGCGGCTCCACCAGTACCCCCATGAATTTTCCGGCGGCATGCGCCAGCGGATCATCATCGCCATCGCTCTTCTCAACGACCCCCGGTTGATCATCGCCGACGAGCCGTCCACCGCCCTGGACGTCACCATCCAGGCCGAGATCATGGACCTCTTTCTGGAACTCTGCGACAGGACCCGGATGGGGCTGATCCTCATCACCCACGATCTGGCGGTGGTTTCGGAGACCACGGAGAAGATCGCGGTCATGTACGCCGGCGAGATCGTGGAAGAAGGCCGGACCGGGGACGTGGTGAGCGCGCCCCGACATCCCTACACCCAGGGGCTGATCGCGGCCCTGCCCCAGGGGGATCAGCGGGGAACCCGGCTCAACCAGATCCCGGGAACCATGCCGACCCTGACACGCATTCCGCCGGGTTGTTCCTTTCATCCCCGGTGCCCCCACGCCATGGCGGTCTGTTCCGAGCGGGCCCCGGCGCCGCTGCCCGTCGCCTATCCGGGCGGCGGCGAGGGGATGGCGGCCTGCCACCTTTACGACCCGAACCTTTACGACCGATAGCATGAACGCTCCCCTTTCCGAACCGACGAAACCGCTGCTTTCCGTCCGCGACCTGTCGAAGATCTTCGACATCTCCGGCGGATTCCTCGATCAGCTCACCCTCAAAAACGGCCGGCTCCGGCGGGAGAAGACCACCGTCAAGGCCGTCAACCGGGTCAGCTTCGACATCGCCCCTGGCGAGACCTTCAGCGTGGTGGGCGAGAGCGGGTGCGGCAAATCGACCCTGGGCCGCACCATTATCGGCCTTTATCCCCCGGACGGCGGAGAGGTCCATTACGGCGGCGAGCGCATCGACACCCTCTCCCCCCGCCGGATGCTCCCTTTCCGGCGGCGGATGCAGATGGTCTTCCAGGATCCCTATGCGTCCCTCAATCCCCGCAAGCGGGTCGCCGCCATCCTGGAGGAACCCCTCCGGTTTCACCATCCCGGCCTGACGGCCGACGAGGCGGGGGATCGCGTGAAAGAAGTCATGGAACAGGTGGGCGGCGACGTCCAGTGGCTCACCCGGCTGCCCCACGAATTTTCCGGCGGCCAGCGGCAGCGGATCAGCATCGCCCGGGCCCTGGTGGTGGACCCGGAGTTCATCGTGGCCGACGAGCCCATCTCGGCCCTGGACGTCTCCATCCAGGCCCAGATCCTCAACCTCATGATGGACGCCCGGGAGCAGCGGGGGCTCACCTACATGTTCATCGCCCACGATCTGTCCGTGGTGGAACACATCAGCACCCGGGTGGCGGTGATGTACCTGGGCGCCCTGTGCGAGGTGGCGGAGGTGGACCGGCTGTTCGCCGACCCCCGGCACCCCTACACCCGGGCCCTGCTCAGCGCCATTCCCCGGCTGGGGAAAAAGAAAAGCGGCCACGTCCGTCTCAAGGGAGAGGTCCCCACGCCCATTCATCTGCCCACCGGATGCGTGTTCCACGGCCGGTGCCTTTACGCCGACGAGCGGTGCGTCCGGGAAATCCCGGAACTGCTGAAACAAGACGACGGGGTCCTGACGGCATGCCACGGGGTGGAGGAAGGAAGACTATAAGCGCCGGCATTTGATCATCGGCGTTCCTTGGTGTACGATGGAAAAAACGACAAAAGGGGACGCATCATGGGATATGCGGTGAAAAAAGATCAGCGATACGGCTACGACGATCGCGTTCGCTGGCCCGACGAGGAGCGATGGGAGTTAATCGACGGCGCGGCCTACGACATGAGCGCGGCCCCGCGGGTCCGACACCAGGATATTGTCGGCAATTTCCACATCAAATTGAAAACCCATCCGAACAATCCTTGCTACACGGGCATCGCGCCCACGGATGTGGTGTTCGACGCGTTCAATGTCGTTCAGCCGGATGTCTTTATGGTCTGCGACCGGGAGAAAATAACGACGGACAATATTCAGGGGCCGCCCGACCTGATCATGGAGGCGACTTCCCCCGGCACGGAAGTCAAGGACCGGCGCGAAAAGAGACGACTGTACGAACGCTTCGGGGTTCGGCATTATCTCATCGTTTTCACGGAACGGGAATATCTGGAATATTACCAGAAAAACGGAGATTTTTTCGAGGGGCCGGTCATTTTCGACTGGGACGAAACGCTGACCCTTTCGGAGTGGTCCATCGCCATCGAACTTTGGGACATTTTCGACAAGGCGCCGCCGGCGGATAAAGAGTCCTACCCGCCGCCGCCCAATGGAGGCCGAACGTGAAAAAAATGCTTGTCGTTCTGATGACGGCCCTGTGCCTGACAACATTGTGCCTGGCGACATTCGGATGCACCGACAAAGCGGAGGAACTCTACGAGACCGCGAAGCTGGAGGAACTCCAGAACAACCCGACCCACGCCCGGAAGCTTTACCGGGAGATCCTGGAGGACCATCCCCGGAGCGACTATGCCGACAAAGCAAAGGAACGGCTCTCCGCTTTGGGCGACGATTAAATCACGTCCATGGCCGTCTGGATCGTCTCCGCCATCCTCCTGGCGACGCTCTTTCTCCTGATCACGGAAAAGCTGCCGGTGGACCTCACGGCCATCGGCATCATCGTGGCCCTGATGATTTCCGGCATCCTCTCGCCGGCGGAGGCGGTGGCCGGATTCGCCAACCCCGCGGTGGTGACGGTGGCGGCCATGTTCGCCATCAGCCGGGCCATGATCCGCACCGGGGCCCTCGGGTTCGTGGCCCAGCGGATCATCGAACTCTCCGGGGGAAACGCCAGCCGGGCCATGATCCTGGTGCTCGCCTTCGTGGCCCTGGCCTCGGCCTTCGTCAACAACACCCCCGTGGTGGTTCTCTTCATCCCCATCATTCTCAACCTGAGCTGCGAATACAATTTCAGCCCGTCCAAATTCCTCATCCCCATCTCCTACGCCTCCATCCTGGCCGGGACCTGCACCCTCATCGGCACCTCCACCAACATCATCATCGGGGATCTGTCCATGGAGATGGGATACGAAGGGATCGGGATGTTCGAGCTGGCCGTCCTCGGCGTGCCCATCGCGGTGACGGGCATCGTTTTCCTCTATTTCGCCGCCCCCCGGATCATGCCCGGCCATGCCGCCCCCACCTGCGAGATGGAGGGCAGTGAAAACAAAAAATATCTGGCGGAGTTGCAGATCCCGGCCGACAGCCCTTTGATGGGCGACGATCCGACGGGTACGCTTCCGGAGCGATATCCGAGTTTCGAACTCTTCGAGATCGTCCGCAACGATCATATTTTCTATCCCGACCGGGACCGGATCGGCGTCCGGGAGGGCGATGTGCTGCTGGTGAAGGGATCGGCCAGCGATTTCGTGACCGCTCTGGAAGACAATGCCGCGGAACTGCCCCATCAGGACGCGGGCCTCAACTATCAGGTGGACGACACCGATTCGGTCATCGTGGAGATGATCATCCCGCCCCAGTCGCGCCTCATCGGCGAACGCCTCCTGGACACTCACCTGGCCCAGTCGGCGGAGATCAACATCATCGCCATCAAGAGCCGGCATCTCCATTACACGGAACAAAAGATCCAGCGGGTCCGGATCCGGATCGGCGACATCATCCTGGCCCGTTTCGACAAGAGCGCCCTGGACTGGGTTCGGGGCGAGGGGGACGTGATCATCGTCGAGGACGTGCATCACGAGATCCTGTATAAAACCAAGGCGCGGCGGGCCTTTACCATCTTCGGGGGGCTGATCCTGGCCGCCAGCACCGGACTGGCGGACATCATGGTCTGCGCCCTGGCGGCCCTCTTTATGATGGTGGTCACCGGTTGCCTCCAGTTGCGGGGCGCCTACCGGGAGCTGCGGGGGGACGTGCTGCTGATCATCGTGGGGACCATCGCCCTGGGGGAGGCCATGCAGAAGACCGGGGCGTCCCAGGTTTACGCCGAGGCGTTTCTTTCGCTGTTCCAGGGCGCCGGGCCCCGGGTGGTCCTGGCCGGCGTGCTCCTTTTCACCAGCATCAGCACCCAGCTCTTGAGCAACAACGCCACCGCGGTCCTCCTCCTGCCCCTGGCCATCTCCGCGGCCCATGGACTGGCCGTCGATCCCAAATCCTTCATCATCGCCGTCTGCTTCGGCGCCAGCGCCTGTTTCGCCACCCCCATCGGCTACCAGACCAACCTCCTGGTCTACGGGCCGGGGGCCTACCGGTTCAGCGATTTCCTGAAGCTGGGCATCCCCCTGAACCTCATCGTTCTGGCCATGGGGACGCTGTTCATCCCGGTGTTCTGGCCCTTTTGATCGGATCCCCTGTTTTATTCCATCGCAACCACCGACTCAGGCTCTCAAAATGTTCCCTTTTTTATTGACTATTCGCCGGGATCTCTTTTATCCTTGGACATTGTTTTGCATCCCGATGCTTTTTAGTTTTCGCGAGGAACCTCCAATGGAATTGAAACGCAAAGGCGAGACGGCCGGGTTGAAAGGCGTGGACGGCCTGACCGTCGCCATGAAGTGGACGACCGCCGTCGATTTCGATTTGGCGGTTCTTTATGAAGACAGGTCCGGTCGGCGCGGCCTCGTCTATTTCGGCGAACTGGGGGACCTCGAAACCTATCCTTTTATGGCGCTGTCGGAGGACCAGGGATCGGAAGCCGCCGAAGGCGCCTACGAAGAGACGGTGCGAATATCGCGCCCGGAGGAGATGGCGTCCGTCTGGTTTTTGTGCTGGGACTATGAGAAAGTGCGGAATGGATCACGGTACGACTTCAAAACATGCGATATCGTGCTGGAGGCGGCGGAAGAATCCGGCGACCCCCGCCGGGTCGTGCCGACGCCGGACGAACCCGGCAATATCCTGGTTCTGGCGGCTCTGACTCCTGTTTCACCAGAGGGTTTCGTTCTTCGCAATGACAGCCGCGTCGGGACGCTCCACGGATTGACCCGCATCGACGATCTGTTCGGCATCCTTGGGGGGAAAGGGGCCGCCCCGGTTGTTGGTCGTCCGGGCATGTGATATAAACCATTCTGCATTCAACCGAGGAGGGCGATTATGCCGGCATTTCTTTGGAAAGGCCTCAATAAACGGAAGCGGTCCCAGAAAGGCGAGATCGAAGCGCCGGACATCAGTTCGGCCGAAGCGATTCTGAAACGCCGGGGCATCACCGACTATAAAATCAAGGAGAAGCCCAAGGATCTTTTCGAGAACATCACCTTCATGCAGCCCAAGATCACGTCCAAGGACGTGATCGTTTTCTGCCGGCAGTTTTCCACCATGATCGATGCCGGGCTGCCCATCATCCAGTGTCTCGATATTTTGTCGTCCCAGGCGGAGAACCCAAAGATGCAAAAGGTTCTCAAAGACATTAAGGAGTCGGTGGAAAGCGGCACCACCCTGGCGGAATCCATGAAAAAATACCCGGACCTGTTCGATTCCCTGTTCGTCAACATGATCGCGGCGGGGGAGGCGGGCGGCATCCTGGATACGATTCTGCGCCGGCTCTCGGAGCACCTTGAAAAGGCGGCCAAGCTCAAGGCCAAGGTCAAAAGCGCCATGGTCTATCCCATCATTACGATTTGCGTCGCCATCGTGGTGGTCATGATCATCATGGTCTTCGTGATTCCCGTTTTCGAGGACATGTTCGCCGGACTGGGCGGACAGCTGCCGGGACTCACCCAGATGACGGTGAACTTGAGCCGGTTTATAAAGGGGAACATCCTCTGGATCATCATCGGGATGGGATTGTTCATCTATTCCTTCAAGCGGTTTTACAACACGGAAAAGGGCCGGGCGATCATGGACGATCTGGCGTTGAGGGCCCCGGTGTTCGGTATTCTGATCCGGAAGGTAGCGGTGGCCAAGTTCACCCGGACCATGAGCACCATGCTCCAGAGCGGGGTGGCCATCCTCGACTCCCTGGAGATCGTGGCGAGAACCGCCGGGAACAAAACCGTGGAGCGGACCATCTACGAGGTGAGACTGGACATCTCCGAGGGGCGGACCATGGCCGAGCCGCTGCTGGAAAGCGGCGTTTTTCCGCCCATGGTCTGCCAGATGATCGCCGTGGGGGAATCCACCGGCGCCCTGGATATTATGCTGGGCAAGATCGCGGATTTTTACGACGACGAGGTGGATGAAGCGGTCAACAATCTCACCGAAATGATCGAACCCATGATGATGGTCTTTCTCGGCGGCGTCATCGGCACCCTGGTGGTCGCCATGTACCTGCCGATCTTCAGCATGGCCGGCGCCGTCTGATCCGGCGCCGACCGTTTCGACCCTCTGACCGTCCATGATCCCCGACGCCGGGCCCGACAGGGAACTTTACCAGAAACTCAAATGGGTGATGTTCTTCAGGGTGCTGTTTTACACCCTGCTGTTGGGCTCGGCCACCATCCTTCAACTCGGTAAAACCTCTCCCCCCCTCACCCGATCCCTGCTCCTGCTCTATGCGCTGATCGCGGTCATTTTCATTCTTTCCTTCTTTTATTCGCTCATCCTTCCCCGGATCCGGCGGCTGAAGCTGTTCGCTTATGGCCAGATCGCCATCGACACCGGGGCGGTCACCTTCATCGTTTTCCTTACCGGCTCTTTTGTCAGCCTGTTTTCCTTTCTCTATCTGGTGGTCATCATCTATGCCAGCATGCTCCTTTATCGGCGGGGCAGCATGGTCATGGCCGTGCTGTGCAGCATCCAGTACGGTCTTCTCATCGACCTCGAATATTACGGGCTCATTCAGCCCGCCGCCATGGAAAAAGGGTTGGCCATCACCGATTTCACGCCGGGGGAAGTGCTCTACAAGATCGTCGCCATGATGGCCGGCTGCTTTGCGGTGGCGTTCTTCAGCGGGCTTTTGTCCGAACAGACGCGGCGGACGAAGAAAGAGCTGGCGGTCATGGAGTCCCACGTCAAGCGGGTGGAGAAGATGGCGGCGGTGGGGGAAATGGCGGCCGGGCTGGCCCACGAGATCAAGAATCCCCTGGCGTCGCTGCGGGGATCGATCCAGATGCTGAAGGACACCCTGGCGTCGGATGACGATACCAAAACCCTCATGGGCATCATCCTGCGCGAGGCCGACCGGCTGAATTCCCTGGTGGGCGATTTCCTGATGTTCGCCCGGCCGCCGGCGGGGAACCGATCCGTTATCGATGTGAGAAAAACGTTATCGGAGATCGTGGCGCTTTTCGATGCGGATAGAGGTGAAGGACGTCTGGCGATCGAAACCGATATTCCGGAGGAGATATGGGTGGAGATGGATCCCTCCCATTTACGACAGATCCTGTGGAATCTGCTGCTCAACGCCGCCGAAGCCATCGAGGCGTTGGGAAGGGAGGACGGCCGCATCCGGATTTCGGCGCATTCCGGCAGGTCGCGCCATGCGGTCTTGCGGATCAAGGACAATGGAGGCGGCATCCCCCCGGACCTCATGAAAACCATTTTCGATCCATTCGTCACCACCAAACCGCGGGGGACGGGTTTAGGGCTGTCCGTCGTTCATCGCCTGGTCGAATCCTACGACAGCTGGCTCGATGTGGAGAGCGAGCCCGGCCGCGGCGCCGCATTCATACTGACCTTGAAAAAAGCCGACGATGCCCGCGGGTGAAAGGGTATCGGTTGACAACCGGAAACGCCTGATCTATACCGCCCCCCATGATCGTCAAATGATCGTCAAACGTGTGTAATTGATTGCGGAAACGGGTGAAAAATGGATGTCGTCGCCACCGTCGAAGAGATGCAGGCCCGGGCGGATAGAATTCGCGCCCAAGGAAAAACCATCGCACTGACGCCCACCATGGGGTATCTCCACGAAGGCCACCTCTCCCTGATTCAAATAGGAAAGGCCCACGCGGATCGCGTCGTGCTCTCCATCTTCGTGAATCCGACTCAATTCGGGCCGGACGAAGATCTGGACGCCTATCCCCGGGCCATGGAGCGGGATCTCGCCATGGCCGAAGGGAGCGGCGTCGATGTCGTCTTCGCCCCTTCGGACAGGGAACTTTACGGCCCCCATTTTCAGACTTTCGTGACCCTGGAGCAGCTGCCGAACCATCTGTGCGGCCTCTCCCGGCCGGTTCATTTCCGCGGCGTGGCCACGGTGGTGACCAAGCTGTTCAACATCGTCAAACCCCATGCGGCTGTCTTCGGCGAGAAGGATTACCAGCAGCTTCAGGTCGTCCGCCGGATGACGGCGGACCTCAACTACGATGTCGAGATCATCGGGGCGCCGACGGTCCGGGAACCCGACGGCCTGGCCAAGAGTTCCCGGAACGCCTATCTGACCCCGGAACAGCGGGAAAGCGGGCTGACCCTGAACCGGTCCCTGGAAAGGGCCCAGGCCATGGCGGCGGCCGGGGAGGCCGATCCGGCCCGAATCGTCGCGGCGGCCAGAAATCTCATCGATGCCGCGCCCCACACCCGCATCGATTACATCGAGATCGTCGATCCCCATACGCTGGAAAGCGTGGAAGCGGTTAGAGGGCCTGTCCTCATGGCCCTGGCCGTCCAGGTAGGAAAATCCAGGCTGATCGACAACCGGATTTTGGCCGCCGACGGCCCATGACGTCGGCCTTGCCTCACTACACAACTCAAGGAGCACACGATCATGAACAGCGAATCCTTTTTGTTTACCTCGGAATCCGTCACCGAGGGGCATCCGGACAAGGTCGCGGATGCGGTGTCGGATTCGATCCTGGACGCCATCATGGCCCAGGACAAGGACTGCCGCGTGGCCTGCGAGAGCCTGGCGACCGGATGTGACCCACGGCGAACTGAAGGAAGCCCTCATTGAGGAGGTCATCAAGAAGGTGATCCCCCGTGAGATGGTGGACGGCGACACCAAATATTTCATCAACGCCACCGGCCGGTTCGTCATCGGCGGTCCCATGGGGGACTGCGGCCTGACCGGCCGCAAGATCATCGTCGACACCTACGGCGGCCAGGGCAGCCATGGGGGCGGGTGCTTTTCGGGCAAGGATCCTTCCAAAGTGGATCGCAGCGGGTCCTACATGGCCCGGCATATCGCCAAAAACGTGGTGGCGGCGGGGCTGGCCAAACGGTGCGAGGCGCAGATCGCCTACGCCATCGGCGTGGCCGAGCCGGTGTCGGTCCTGGTGGATCTCAAAGGAACCGGCAAGTTGTCGGAGACCCGGGTGCGGGAGATCGTCCGGGAGGTGTTCGACCTGCGGCCCCGGGCCATTATCGGGTATCTGGATCTGTTGCGGCCCATTTATCGAAAGACGGCCGCTTACGGTCATTTTGGCCGCGGCGAGCCGGAGTTCAGCTGGGAGAAAACCAACATGGCCGACGCCATCCGGGAAAAAGCCGGCCTTTAAGCGCCTGTTTATTTGGAAGTCATCGCAAAGGCGCCGTCCCAGTTGTCCGGGGGCGGCGCCGTCTTGTACCGGTCGCAGCGGGCCAGCAGGGTTTGGGCCGGGCCGTCGTCCGGGTTGAGTCGGAGGGTTTGCTGAAAAAAGGATGCGGCCGCGGCCCAGTCCCGCCCCCGGTAGGCGTCCAGGCCCCGGGCGTAGACATCGACGGCCTGCATCACGTCGTCGGTCACATCCGGGCGGCGGCCGATCAATTCGTGAAGGGCGACCGGTTCGATCCGGCCGAGTAGCCGGATATAATCGACCTCCCGGCAGATGACATCTTCGCCCGCTTCCCGCCGGGTTCTCTCCCCGATCAGCGCATAGGTCCGGTAAAGCTTGTTGACGGTTTCGATCCGGGCGGCCGTGTTGACGGTGTCGCCCATCATGGTGTAGTCCATCCGGTTTTCCGACCCCATGTTGCCCACCACCGCCGGACCGGTATGGAGACCGATGCGCATCCTCATGATGGGGCGGTTCATGTCGGCCCACCGCTTTCGGAGCGCCGCCAGCCGCTGCTGCATCTCGATGGCGGCGATGCAGGCCGACCGCGCCTGATGGTCCAGCGGATGGGGCGCCCCGAACATGGCGATGATGGCGTCCCCCTCGAACTTGTCCACCGTGCCCTCGTGGCGGAGGATGATGTCCGTCATTTCCGTGAGGAATTCGTTGAGCAGCTCCACCAGGTCCTGGGGGGCAAGCCGTTCCGAAATGCCGGTGAAGCCCTCCACGTCCGAAAAAAAGGCGGTGATCACCCGTTCCTCGCCGCCCAAAACCAGGCGGTCCGGGTGGTCGATGAGCTGCCGGACCACCGAGGGCGACAGATAGGTGGAAAAGG
Organism: uncultured Desulfobacteraceae bacterium; assembly: GCA_964652715.1. GTDB lineage: Bacteria > Desulfobacterota > Desulfobacteria > Desulfobacterales > JAABSP01 > JAABTD01. Next base: position 9,727 of record CAZZBE010000002.1, on the reverse strand, counting down.
CGTCCCGGATGAACTTTTTCTGCCGCGACGCCGTCAGATACCGGTAGACGGTGATGCCGGCGTAGGCCAGCAGCAGGACGGTCGCGGGATAGACCAGGTTGACGACGATGCCGGCGTGGACGAACAGGTACTGGCCCAGGGCGAGATAGCCGGAGAGGAGGAAAAGGGCGAGGATCAGGCCGCCGACGGCCTCCAGCCGGGGAAGGACGACGCCGAGGACCAGACCGAAAAGGAGCATCGCCAGGATGTCCGGAACGATCAGCCATGCGGGCTGCCGGAGCGGATCGCCGGCCAGCGCGTTGTCGGCGATGTTGGCGTGGATTTCCAGCCCCGGAAAGACGGTCCCGAAAGGGGTGACCCGCAGGTCGTAGATCCCGGCGGCGGTGGCGCCCACCAGCACGATCTTGTCCCGAATGACCGCGGGATTCACCCGGTCGTTGAGGATGTCGGTGGCGGAGATGTGGGGGAAGGTCCGTTCCGGCCCCCGGAAGTTGACGACCATTTGGCCCAGCTCGTCCACCGGGATCATGCGGTCGCCGATGAAAACCGCATCGACGCCGTATTCCGCCACCCGCACGGCGAGCGGGGCGTCGAGAAAGGCGGAAACGGCCTTCAGGGCGAGAGGGGCGTAGAGGGCGTCGTCGTAGCGGATGACGGCGGCGGCCCGTCGCACCGCGCCGTCGGCGTCCGGGAAGATGTTGAAATACCCGCTCCAAAACGCGGCTTCGGCGATCATGGGAATGTTCGGATGGGGGGCCGCGGCGGCGATCAGCGGCGTATTCCGGGCGGCAAGGGAGGTGTAGCGTTCAATGCCGTAACGGGAATCGTCGATGCGGTCTCCGGCCGATGCCGTTTCCAGCCCGTTTCCGCCGCCCATCCCGAAGAAATAGCCGAGCACCGCCTCGGCGTCGGCGTCTCTGATCGCTTCGGCCAGCAGCCGGTCGTTGTCGGCGGATCGTTCCAGTTCCGACAAAAAGGGCGTCAGAGCGTCGAAGGCCGGCCCGAGATCCTGGACATGGTTCCGGATGCGCTGAATCAGTCCCATAACGTCGAGATCGGTTCTATCCGGTTCCAGAAAGCCGATATCGAAGGCGATGACCCGCGCGCCCGCGCCGGACAGTTTCCGGGTAAGGCGGGCGATTTTGGACCGGGGCCAGACCCATTTCCCTTCCCGGACCAAACTTTTCTCGTCGATGACGGCCAGAACCAGATCCGGGGATGGGGGAACCTTTCCGCGAAGCTGGAATCGCAGATCAATGGTCTTCAGTTCGACGATGTCCAGGAAGGGAATCCCCGTCAACCGGGCGGTCAGCCCCAGACCGACGACGACCATGGCGATGAGCAGCGGCGCCGTGTATCGGCTTTTTTTCATGGCGAAGCCTCATGGATAGAGGGTGAATCGGGCGCCGTCGTCGGGGCGCGGCGGCAAAATTGCCTTGACACCGGGGGGTCGTTTTTTTACTAAAGAACGGACGGAAGCGGTCGAAGTTATGGTAAAAACGAGAAATTGATCCCGGGGGCGATTTCGGGGTCCCCGAATTGGCCGGCGTCGCCGGACGGTCCGGCCACCCGCATGGGCCGCAGGACCCGGAATCCGACGGGACGG
>CAZZBE010000002.1:0-8021 GCA_964652715.1 uncultured Desulfobacteraceae bacterium | reverse complement strand
GCCGGACGGTCCGGCCACCCGCATGGGCCGCAGGACCCGGAATCCGACGGGACGGGTCGGGTCGATGCTCTCGTTTTCGTAATGCCATATCCGGTGGAGCGCATGCCGATGGCGCCGTTCAAAACGGGTCAGGGCCCGTTCGATGAAGACCTCGTCCATCTGCCGGGAGTAAGCGCAGTCCCAGAGGAGCCACCGGTTGTCCCCCCCGGCCGTATAAAAATCGAAGGGGTACATGCCGCAGTCGAAGGGCCGCACCGCGTAGATGGTGCAGGTTTTGTTCGCCTGGTCGAAGAAGACGCAGTATCCGTCCGGCCGGATCCTGAGCACCCTTTCATCGCCGCGGCGCTCATGGAAATCGATTCGACCGGTGTAGCGGGCGATGCGGTTGATTTCTTCATCCCACACCGGCGCCTGAACCAGATAGCGGGATGAGCAGCACCATCGGTCGGGGCAGCGGCGTCGGCAGGCGGGCTCTATGGTGGCGTTGTTTCCGTCCATGCTGTGTCCTTTTTAACCGGAGTATGCGGGTTTGCGGGCCGCCTGTCAAGGGACCGGCGGCCCCGGGCCGGAACGATCCTATCATGAAATCTCAACGACGGGAAATGCCATGATCATCCAATGCGACCAATGCGAGACGGAGTTTGAGCTGGATACTTCCCTGATTAAGGAGAGCGGGTCCAAGGTGCGGTGTTCGAAGTGCAAACACGTCTTTACCGTGCGGCCGCCGGCGCCTCCCGAATCCGAAGAAGAGGCGTTCCACGACGACGCCACGGTGGCCATCACCGACCCCCTGGCGCGATCCCGGCTGACGGAGGCCCTCGAGGGGCGCGGCGCCGAACCGGCCCCGCCGCCCGCCGCCGTCGCCCCCCCTGCCCCGGTCGAAACGGAAGAGAAACCGAAAAAGAAAAAGTCCCGGTACGTCCCTTTCCGGCGGAAGCTGGTCTATTACGCGGCGGCCATCATCGCGTTCATCGCCGTGATCGTCATTCCGGTGGAGATCGTCTACCGTCCCCTGGAACTGCTCCAGCAGTTGATCTCCAACGGCGAAAACCTCATCAGCGGCGTTCAGGCGGCCTTTACGGAGGCGGAGATGGACCGGATCAACCGGTTCGGCCTCGAAACCATCAGGACCGGGGAAGCGGACAGGGCGACCCTTAAGGCGGCCCCGCCCCTCTACTACAGCCTGGCCTTCAACATGCTGCTCATGGAGGGGACATTGCCGCCGGAGGAGGCGGTGCGGAACCGCCTCGAATACATCGGGGAATTCCGGGACGGATTTCAGTACGAACACCTCCAGACGGCTGTCGGCTACTGGGCCGACCGGTTCGCCGGGGATCCCGGCATCCGGGAGATCCTCCAGAAGTACAAAAAGATCCTGGTGGAGGCCAAAAAGAACGCCAAGCAGGGGGGCTTCACCATCAGCGAGTTCTACATCATGATCGATACGGGCCGGAAGGTGGGGTTTTTCAAGGATCACATCGCCTACCTTCTGGACAGCATCAACTGGTGGAACATCAGCACTTACATCGGCGAGCCCTACGAGATCGCCGGCAACGAGTTCTGGCGCGCCGCGGCCCTGGACGGCCGGGAGGGGTTCGACCACAACCCCATCGACTACTGGATTTTCCCCCGCTACGATGAAGATGAATGGGGGTTGTGGTACAGCGTCTGGCTGACGGAGGGAACCGACGGCGCCTACGACATCTTCAGCATCGATTTCAACGCCATCCGGGTGAAAAAGCTGCGGATGTTCATCGTCGCCACCGTGGCCGGAATCATTGCGGCGCTGGCCGTCATGGTGTTTATCGTCACCCGCTGGCTGGCCGGCCGGGTGACCCAGCCCATCACCGAACTCACCAAAGGCGCCGAGGCCGTGGCCCAGGGCGATTACGACTACGTGGTGCCGGTGCTCAAGGAGGACGAATTCGGCGAGCTGACCCGGCAGTTCAACGCCATGACCCAGGGCCAGAAAGAACGGCTCAACCTGATGGAGACCCTCAAAAAATTTCTGTCGGAGGATCTGGCGGAGCGGGCCGCGGAAAGCGGCATCGTCATCGGCGGCCAGAAGGCCGACTGCACGGTGATGTTCACCGATTTCGCGGGGTTCTCCACCATCACCCGGAACATGACCGCCTCGGAATCGGTGAACGTGCTCAACGCCTACTTCGACGGCTTGGTCCCCATCATCAAAAAATACGGCGGATTCCCGGACAAATATATCGGCGACGCCATCGTGGCCCTGTTCGGCGCCCCGGTTCCTTTGGAGGATCATGCCGAACGCGCCCTGGCCGCCGCCATCGAGATGCAGTGGAAGATACGGCGGATGAACGACGAGCGCCGCCGCCAGGGCAAAACGGTTTTTGAAATGCGCATCGGCCTCAACAGCGGCGAAGTCATAGCCGGCGCCATCGGCTGCGACCAGAAGCTGGAGTACACCTCCATCGGCGAGACCACCAACCTGGCCAACCGGATGGAGGCCATCTCCGAGATCGGCCACGTCATGATCGCCGAAGAGACCTACCGGCGGATCAAGGGCGCCTTCTTTAAGGGCGCCCATATTTCGATCACTCCCCGGCAGGTGACGGTCAAGGGGTATCCGGAGCCGGTGGCCAGCTACCGGGTCTGGGTCGACAATCTGACCATCGAAAAGGATCCCGCCAGCGGGAGCGCCAAGACCTTCTACAAGTACGACGAAGAGGACCATGACATCAAATACGAACCCGACGACGTGGAGGACCGAACATTCACCCGCGTCGCCCGGTTTTTGGACTGATCCCGGCCTCTCCGCTGTGCTGAACCGGTGACCGGCCATGCGGATATCTTCGACAGGACCGTCGGTGAATACGACCTCATCGTGGAGCTGTCCTATGCCTGGTACTATTCCCGGGTCCATCATGCCATCGCCCAAAAGGTGATCCGGCCCCTCCGGCCCGGTCGGGTGCTGGATGTAGCCTGCGGCACGGGGCTCCAGTCTTATCTCCACCGGGCCGGCGGGGCCGAGGTGGTGGGCGTGGATGTCTCGGAAAATCTGCTTCGGGCGGCGGCGGCCAAAAGCGCCGCCGCGGGGGGAGGAAACGGCGGCCCCCTCTTTCCGGTCCACTTCGATTTCGTGGCCGACTACAACCGCCGGATCGCGGCGGTCGCGGCCGCTTCACGCAGAGGGACCCCGCCTCCGCCCCGGTTTCTCCGGGCGGACGGCCGTCGCCTCCCCTTTTCGGATCGCCGGTTCGACCACGTCAACCTGGTGGGGGGATTGAGCTACATGACCGACCGCCGTCAGGCGCTGTCGGAGATCCGGCGCGTTCTGAAACCTGGGGGCACCCTCTTTCTGGAGGTGGAGCACCGCTGGAATTTCGAGATCCTCTGGCGGACCCTCCGCGCCGTTTTCGCCAACGGCGCCGGGGATGCGTTTTCCCGGGCCGACATCCGCCGGCTCCTCTTCACCCCCTTCCGCCGGGGCGTGGACGCCGCGTTCCCCTTCAACGCCTATGAACGGATCGCGCCGACTCCCTGCCGCTTTTTCACCTTCCGGGAGATGGCGGACCTCCTCCGGGAGGCCGGGTTCGACGCCGCGGGCCGGTGGGGGGTCCACACCGCGACGAACCTGATCCCCTGGTCCCGGCTGGAACGGCGCCATCCCTCCCGGCGGCTGGAGCGGCTCTTCGTTCGGCTGGCGGCCCTGGAGGAGCGACTGCCCTGTTTTAAGTCCGGCATCGGCATGATGGTCCTTGCGCGGAAGCGCCGATAGCGGTATGATCGGGCCGTCCGTCGTCAACCCCCCGCGAAACCGGAGCCTCCATGCAACCTGAAACCGCCAGACGATTCAATGTGGCCACGATCTTCAAGATCCGGCCCGGCGAGGAACTGCCCACGGGGCTTTTGCTGCTCCACTCCTTTTTCGTCGGGGTGTCGCTGGTCTTTTTCGAAACCACCGCCTACGCCGTCTTCCTGGAGACCTACGGCGTCGACAAGCTGCCCTACGTCTACATCGTCTCCTCGATCTTCATCGTCTTTTTCGGATTCGTCTATTCCCGGTTCGAAGAGCGGGTTCCTTTTTCCCGGCTCCTGACCTACACCCTGGCCTTTCTGTTTTTCTCCGTCCTGCTTCTCTGGGGGCTGCTCACCTTTACGGCCTCGCCATGGCTCTCCATGGGACTGGTGATCTGGCACAGCCTCATGGCCGCCCTTATCGGCCTGGAGTTCTGGGGCCTGGCCGGCCACCTGTTCAACGTCCGGCAGGGAAAGCGGCTTTTCGGGCTCATCGGGGTCGGCGAAATCCTGGCGGGGATCGTCAGCGGGTTTTCCGTGCCCACGCTGGTGGCCCTCATGGGCCAGACCCAGCACCTGCTCCTGATATCCGCCGGCGGCATCGGCGGCTGCCTGCTGACCCTGGGCTATGTGCTGCGGTTGTTCGGAGACCAACTGGCCCCCCCCGACGAGGAGGAAAAGCAGGGCAAGGCCGGCGCGTCCCTTTCCCGGAGCCGGTATCTGACCCTGGTGCTGGGGTTTTCGGCGTTTTCCGTCCTGGCCTACTATTTTCTCGATTACGTATTTTACGAACAGGTGGACGCCTATTACCAGACCGAAGCCGAGATCGCCAGTTTCCTGGGCTTCTTCCTGGGGGCGCTGGGGGTTATCAATTTTGTCGCCAACGCCTTTCTGCCGGGGCGGGCGATCACCCGGTACGGCCTGAGCCTGGGGCTGCTGACCGTGCCCTGCGTCGTGCTCATCGGCACGGCCGGCGCGGCCTCCGCCTACGGCGCGGCCGCCGCGTTCTTCTGGGTCGTCGCCGTCACCAAACTGCTGGACGAGGTGATGCGAAACGCCATCGGAGAGCCTTCTCTGCGGATCCTCTATCAGCCCTTCCCCCAGGGGCAGCGGCTCCGGGCCCAGACCCTGCTGGAGACCATCGCCGAGCCGGCGGCCGGCGCCTTCACCGGCCTTCTCCTTCTGGGGGCCACGGAGATCCTGGGATTCCAGCCCATCCACATCGTCCTGGCGGCGCTGCTGACCTGCGGCGGCTGGATCGCGGTCGCAATCTTCCTGCGCCGGGAGTACACCGTCGTCCTGATGAAGGCCCTCACCCGGCGGAAGCTGGGGGGGAGTTCCCTCTCCCTGGACGACGAAGAGAGCGAAGCGGTGCTCCGAAAGGGGCTTTCGAGTTCCGAGCCGGGGGTGGTCATCTACTGCCTCGACATGCTGGAGGAGATCGAGCACGAGCGGCTGGAATCCTATCTCCTTCGACTCCTGGAGCACGCCGAACCCCAGGTGCGCCGAAACGCCCTGGAGCGGATCGGCCGCCTGGGGCTGGCCGGCGCGCTGCCGGCGCTCCAGGAGCGGCTGCGGCTGGAAAAGGAACCGACGGTCCGGGGCGCGGTGCTGCGGACCCTGTGCGCCGTGACGGAGACCGAGGCCTTCGACCAGGTCTTCCCCTACCTGGAAAGCCCGGACCCCGAGGAGCGCCGGGGGGCCATGGCGGGGCTGCTCAGCTACGGCGGCATCGACGGCGTGCTCAATGCCGGGGCCAACCTCAACGCCTTGCTGGATTCGGAAGATCCGTCGGACCGTCGGCTGGCGGCCCAGGTGCTGGGGGAGGTGGGGATCGCCTCCTTCTACCGGCCGCTGCTCCGGCTCCTGAACGATTCGGACATGTCGGTGCGGGAGGCGGCCATCAAGGCGTCGGGCCGCCTGAAGAATCCGCGGCTGCTGCCCCCGCTGCTCGCCAGCTTCTCTATGCCCAGCCTCAAAAAACCGGCCATCTCCGCCATCGTGGCCTTCGGCGAATCCATCGTGCCGGAACTGGAGGACGCCTTCGACGCCAAGGGCCAGAGCCGGGAACTCCGGAGCCGGATCATCCGCATCCTCGGGCGCATCGGCGGCGACGGCGCCATCGCCGTGCTCAAAAAGAAGATCGACTTTTCCGAAGAGGACATCCGGAACCGGATCATGTCTGCCCTGGTCCGTTGCCGGTACCGGGCCGCGGGGGGCGAGGCCCTGGCCATGAAAAACCGGCTCCGGAACGAGGTGAAGGACGCCACCTGGACTTTATCGGCCATCGTCGATTTCGGCGACTACGCCCCGGCCGCGGAACTGGTCAAGGCCCTCCACAGCGAGGTGGAGAGCAACCGGCGCTCCATTCTCCTCATGCTGGCCATGATCTACCCCCGGGACTCCATCCTCTCGGCCCAGGCCGACATCGCCGGCGGGAACCGGGACAAGCGGGCCCGGGCCATCGAAATGCTCGACAGCCTCGTCACCCAGGACATCAAGGAGCTGGTCATCCCCCTGCTGGAGGACATCTCCACGGCCCGGCGCCACTCCCGGCTGGTGGCCCATTTCGAGCAGCGGCGCATGACTCCCCACGAGCGGCTCAAGGAGATCCTGTCGCGGTCCCAGCAGTGGACTTCCGTATGGACCAAGTCCTGCGCCCTTTTCGCCGTGGGCAAGGTGGGGACCATGGAGTTTTACGACGCGGTGATCTCCGGTCTGGCCGAATCCGAACCGGTGGTGCGGGAAACCGCCGTCTGGGCCCTGGGCTGCCTCAACCCCGACGACCTGGTGGAACGGCTCCAGCCCCTGACCGGGGACCCGGTGGACCGGCTGGCCGATTTCAGCCGGTTCGTGATCAATTCCGTGGGGTTCGCCAGCATCCCCTCGGGCAAGGGATACCTGACCCGGTCGGGCCGCTATACCGTGGACATCTTCCGGTCCATCCTCTCGGACGAGGGCGAGCGCCGGGTCCGTCGCTGCCGGGCCGCCAACATCCTGTCCCGGTTCAAGAGCAACGCGGCGCGGTCCGCCCTGCTGGAAGGGTTGACGATCTCCGACAAGACCATCCGGACCGCCGTCCTGGACGCCCTGGTCAAGGGCCGGTTCCATATCGAGGACCGCGCCCGGGAGGAGCTGGCCAAGCTGCTCAACATGGAGATCCGGGACGCCAAGCGGGTCCTGACCAGCATCGTCGTCTTCATGCCCGAGCCGGACGGCGCCCAGCTGATCCGGGCCCTGGACGGGGAACTCAACCTGAACCGACGGCGCATCCTGTCGCTGCTGGCCATCCTGGCCGACGATGTCCGGTGGCTGAATACCTTGTTCTACTGGTATCTGCGGCGGAAAGATGGGCCGATTCCCGGTCCGGTCCGGCAGGGACTCCAGCGGCTCCTGGCCGTGGTCGCGGACAAGGCCGTCCGGGACAAGCTCCACACCCTGTTCCAGTACCGGGATTTTACGACCATCGGGGCCAGCCGGGAGCTGAGGGCCTTCCACACGCCGGAGAAGGTGGCCGGGGAATTGAAGGGCATCGCCTTCGGGTCGGCGGTCTTCACCTTTTCCTGGTCCCGGATCTGCGCCCTGGACATGATCGTCCGGAAAGGACTGACCGAGTGCGCCCCCCAGATCGAGAAGCGCCTGGAGGACGCTCGCGCTATGGACGACATCGTCCGGGCCACCGCCGCCTGGGCCCTCTTCAAGCTGTCCCCCCGAACCTACGACGCCCATGCGTCGCGCCTCAGAAACGACGCCAGCCCCCTGGTGTCAAAGACGGCCCGGCAACTGGGCCGCGACGTCAACCCCGCCATCGCCCCTGGAAGGAAAAGCGCCGATGCTGCTTACAATTGAGAAAGTCATGATCCTGAAATCGGTGGACATTTTCTCCGAAACCCCGGAGGAGGACCTCATCGAAGTCGCCAACATCGTCGAGGAAGTAGAGGTCAAGGCCGGCCAGGACATCATCCGGAAAGGGGAGCTGGGCACCTCCATGTACATCATCGTGGAAGGAAAAATGCGGGTCCACGACAACGGCCGCGAGATCGCGGTTTTAAACCGCCGCGAAGTCTTCGGCGAACTCGCCGCCCTGGACCCCGAACCCCGCATGGCCACCATCACCGCCATCGAAGACACCGAACTGTTCCGACTCGACGAAGGACCGCTCTACGACCTCATGGCCGAACAGATCGAGGTGGTGCGGGGGATTATCCGCGTGTTGTGCCAGCGGATGCGGAAGATGGGGAAGGCGGCGCCGG
>CAZZBE010000001.1:59853-68207 GCA_964652715.1 uncultured Desulfobacteraceae bacterium | reverse complement strand
GCGGGGCCGCGGGCGGGCGCTGAATGGTGGGCCGGATGGACCGGCGAAGCGGTTGCGGCCCGCCGGCGGCGGGCGGCCCGTCGGGCGTTGCCGCCCCCCCGACCCGCTGGCAGGCGAAAACGCCCGGCTGCTTGATCCACCGGAAGCCGGGGTTCCGGATCAGGGATCGCTCCACATGCCCCACGAACAGCAGTCCGCCGGGTTTGAGCAACCGGTCGATGACCGCCAGGGCCCGGGCCTTGCCCCCATCGCTGAGGTAGATGAGCAGGTTCCGGCAGAAAACGACGTCGTAGGGCTTCTGGCCGGTGAACCGCCCCTCCTCCATGAGGTTGGCCCGCTGGAACCGGACCAGCGTCTTCACCGTCGGTTCGATCCGGTGGCCGCCCGGAACCGCCTCGAAATACCGGTCCCGGAAGGAGAGGTTCTTGCCCCGAAAGGATTCCGGACCGTAAACGCCCCGCCGGGCCTTTTCGAGGGTCTGCCGGCTGATGTCCATGGCGTCGATCTGCAACCGGTCCCGGGGCAGCCCGGTATCGGCCAGGGCCATGGCCACGGAATAGGGCTCCTCCCCCGAAGCGCAGGGGATGCTCAGGACCCGGAATTCCGGCCCGGCGGCCCATTCGGTTCGGACGCACCGGGTCAGATAGGCGAAGGATTCCTTGTTGCGGAAAAACCAGGTCTCCGGCACCACCACCAGCTCCAGCAGTTCCTCCCATTCCTCATCGGAGGCGTCGAGATAGGCCAGATAGGCGGCCGGCTCGACGATGCCGCGGATTTTCATCCGCCGGTTCACGGCCTTGTGGATCGTGTCTCCGCCCAGGGAATCGGGGGAAAGACCGATTCGGCCCTCCAGCAGGGCTTCAATCTGTCTCTGGGTCATCTCCGTCACAGGCCGTCGTCTTCGAATCGGGCAGGAAATCGATGCAGTCCGGCAATCGATCCAGCTCAAGATATTGAATCATCTCATCCTCCTCCATGACGATCGCCCCCAGGTAGGGGGCCTTTCTGGATCGGATGCCGGCGGAAATGAATGCCTCGTCCGGCTTTTTCACCGTCTCGGCGACCCGTTCCGCCATAAGCCCGAGGATGTGGGACGTCTCTTTCCGCCGATAGTCCACCAGGATGATCCGGGTGGAGAGCCGCTTCCGGCAGGGCGCGTTCTGGATGAGCCGGCACAGGTCGATGACCGGCACGATGGTCCCCCGGTAGTTGAAATACCCGGAAAAATAGGCCGGGGAATGGGGCACTTCCTTCAGGGCGACCATGGGCGCGATCTCGCGGATTTGGTCGCACTTGATGATGTATTTTGTCTCTCCGATGTGAAACAGCAGCGCAAGCATGCCGGCCTCCATAAACGGGCGCCCTCCTCCCGGCATTCTCTCCCCCTCCGGGGATATCGCATCTCAAATTTCAGATATCATTAATAAATACCGGTGAAAACCGCTTGTAACGCATTTTGGACAAATCTGCAACCGGATTATCCGGGCCCCAGGCCCTTCTTGCAAAAAAAAAGGGTTTCCGTTAAGACATACGATGAGAAACGGCCCCGTGAACCCGGCCCGAAACGAAGAAGCCGGGGAAAGCCGCCGGGATAAGACAATAGACAAGGCAACAGACAAGACAACGAAAGAAGAAGAGGACCCCATGTACAAAGTCATGCTGAGGGACAACATGTCCCCCATCGCCAAGGAGATACTGGAAGCGACCGGCCGGATCGAAGTGACCATAGACAACGACAAGGCCGCCAACGACCCCGACCGGCTCGCCGAAATCATCGGAGACTTCCACGGCCTGGGCCTGAGAAGCGGCACCAAGGTGACCGGCGCGGTGCTGGAAAAGGCCCGCAACCTCAAGGTCGTCGGCCGGGCCGGCATCGGCGTGGACAACGTGGCGGTGGCCGAGGCCACCCGCGGCGGGGTGGTGGTCATGAACGCGCCGGGCGGCAACACCGTGACCACGGCCGAGCACGCCGTCTCGCTCATGCTCTCCCTGGCCCGGAACGTCCCCCAGGCCACCGCCTCCCTCCGGGAGGGCCGATGGGAGAAAAAGCAGCTCACCGGCGTGGAGATCAGCGGAAAGACCCTGGGCATCGTCGGTCTGGGCCATATCGGCCGGGCCGCGGCCCAGCGGGCCATCGGCCTGCGCATGAAGGTCGTCGCCGCCGACCCCTTCGTCACCAGGGCGGCGGCCGCGGCCCTGGAGGTGGAACTGGTGGAGCTGGACGAACTGCTTCAGCGGGCCGATTTCGTCACCCTCCACGTCCCCCGGATGCAGGAGACCGTCAACATGATCAACGCCGACACCATCGCCCGGATGAAAGACGGGGTCCGGATCATCAACTGCTCCCGGGGCGAGGTGGTCGATCTGGAGGCCCTGGGCGATGCCCTGGATTCGGGCCATGTGGCCGGCGCGGCCCTGGACGTCTTCCCCACCGAGCCGCCGGATCCGTCCCTGCCGATTCTCCGGAACCCCCGGGCCATTTTCACCCCTCACCTGGGCGCCGCCACCGGAGAGGCCCAGGTCAACGTGGCCAGGATGATCGCCGAGCAGATGGCCGCCTATCTCCTGGACGGCGTCATCACCAACGCGGTCAACTTCCCCTCGGTCTCCCCCGAGGTCATGGACGCCATCCGGCCCCATCTGGGACTGGCCGAAAAGATGGGCTCTCTCATGGGCCAGCTCCTGACCCGGACCCACGACGCTTTCGCTATTACCATCACCTACTGCGGGACCGTGGGCGACCTGGACACCCGTCCCCTCACCCACGCGGTGCTCAAGGGCTTTCTGGAGGCCTTTACGGACGCGGCGGTCAACTACGTCAACGCCCCGGCTCTGGCCGCCGACAAGGGGATCCACGTCAAGGAGACCATCAGCGGCGCCAAGGCCGACTTCACCGGCCTCATCCAGGTGAAGCTGGAGGACCGGGAGGAGAGCCCCGACGAGGTGTGGGGCACCATCTACGAGGGCAAATACCCCCGGCTGGTGCGCATCGGCGACATCTACATGGACGCCATCCCCGAAGGCTATATGATCGTCATCCAGAACATCGACAAACCCGGCGTCATCGGCAATGTGGGCACGACCCTGGGCCGGCACGGCATCAACATCGGGCGGTTCCAGCTGGGCCGGCGGGGCGACCGGGCCATCTGCATGGTCAACATCGATACGCCGGCCGACGAGGCGGCCCTGGAAGAGATCCGGGCCCTGCCCAACATCCTCGCCGCCCGCCAGGTGCATATCGGTTGACCCCGGCGCCGGAGAGAAGCCCTTGGAGATCCACGACGCCCGAATCCTGATCGCCGACGACGAGCCCTATATCCGGGATCTGCTCCGGCTCTATCTCGAAAAGGCGGGCTACACGGTGCTGACGGCGGCCGACGGCATGGCCGCCGTCAACGCCGTCCGGCGGGAACCGGTCCACATGGCGATCCTCGACATCCAGATGCCCCGCCTCGACGGCATCGGCGCCCTGAAACGGATCAAGGCCATCGACCCGACCATCGAAGTGCTCATCATCACCGGCGACGCCGACATCGACAGTCTCCGGACGAGCATCGTCGACAACGGCGCCTTCGACTACATCCTCAAGCCCTGCTACCGGGACGAACTCCTCAACACGGTCCGCAACGCCCTGATGAAGCGGGCCTACATCGCCGGGGGCCAGACCGACCTCGCCCAGCGGCTGGACCGGCTGGAGGCCGAGTTCGAAGAGCGGACCCGCCAGCTCCGGGAATCCCAGATCCAGTACCGGGAGATCGTGGAAAATTCCGGAGACGGCATCATGATCTACGGCGACGGCCGTCTCCATTTCGTCAACACCAACATGATGAGCCTCACCGGCTACGCCATGGAGGAGATCCGGCGGCGCCCCTTCGACGACCTCGTCTTCCCCGAAGACCGGGAGGCCGTCCGGACCTATTTCACCATGCTCCTGGAAAGCCGCCACACCCCGGCCGTCTGCCGGTTCCGGTTTCTGAGAAAAACCGGCGGCGGCGGCGTCTGGGTGGAAGCGGTCAACAAGCGGACCCGGTGGCGCGAACACCCCGCCGTGCTCAGCTTCTGCCGGGACATCACGGACCGGAAAAAAGCCGAGGAGGATCTGAAAAAGGCCCATGAGGAGCTGGAACTCCGGGTCCGGGAGCGGACCGCCCAACTGAGCCGGGCCAACGCCCGCCTGCGGGAGGAGATCGCCGAGCGCAAGGAGATCGAAACCGCACAGAAGCGGCTCCTGGAAAAACAGGACCTCAACATCAATCTGGCCAAACGGATCCTGAACCTGATCAACGGATCCCCGGGCCGCCATCTCCCCCTGCCCGGCGACCGGTCCCTTTTCGTCAGGGAGATCACCCTCCCCTGCCAGGCCCAGGGCGGGGATCATTTTTTCCTCCGCACCGTGGCGGGGAACGGGATCAACGGCGGGGACAAAACGGTCGTCAGCCTCAAGGACCAGTCGGGCCACGCGGTCAACTGCATCCTCCGGTCCATCGCCACCGACCTTATCCATCAGTCCCTCCTCCAGCAGTCCCTCCTCCAGCGGCGCGGGGCGGATGCCCTGGAACGGACCGTGGCCGTTCTCGACGATCTCATCGGCCGGTCCCGCCTTTTCGACAAGGAGGATTTCGTCACCGGGATCACGGCGGAGATCGATCACCGGTCCCTCCGCCTCCGGTACGTCTCCAACGGCCACCCGCCCTTCCTGCTGATACGGGGCGACGATGTCCGGCTGATGGGGGATATCGACGACCCGGGCGCCAACATGCCCCTGGCCTGGGGTCCTCCGACCGCTGTGTCCGCCTCGGCATGCGATCTGCGAACCGGGGACCGGCTCCTCTTCTTCACCGACGGGCTCAACGAAATGCCCCATCACCGCACGGACCGGACCCTCCGGTTTTCGGAACTCCGGGAGATGGCGGCCGGCCTGATCGCGCCCGGGATGCCCGTGGCCGACATCATGGAGCGGCTCCTGGACCGCATCGCCCGGATCAGCGAGGTTGCCGCGGACCCGGAGGGCGGCAACACCTCGGGAGACGACGTCACCCTGGTGGGGGTGGAAGTCGAGGACGCCCGGTTCACGGCAGCGGAGACGCTCCAACCCAGTGGATTCGAGGAGATGGCCGCCCTCGTCTCCGGCCTTTTCCACCGAATCGAAAGGGAGTGGCGTGAAAAGGGCTTCGAAGGCGCCGACATGCGGCTCTACAGCGTTCTGGAGGAAACCCTCTGGAACGCATGGAAACACGGAAACGGGTCCGATCCGGCCAAGCCGATCCGGGTGCGGTGGCGGTACGGCAACGCGTTTATCCTGGAAGTGGAAGACGAGGGAGACGGCTTCCGCCACTGCGCCGTGCCCGACCCCAGAAACCGGGAGAACCTGACCCGGGACTGCGGCCGGGGCATCTTTTTCATCCGCCATTTCGCCGACGCCGTCGCCTGGGCCGGCGACGGGCGAATCATCCGGGTCGCCATGGACCGGCGTCCGTCCGCCCGTCCACGGGACGGCCCGGCGTTCGACGACGTCCCGCTCGACCTGTGGAACCCGCTTCCTTAACCCCAGCCGTCAGGAGTTTCCCCCATGAAGATCGCCGTCCAACAGGAAACCGATCGGGTCCGGATGACCCTTTCGGGCAAAATCGACGAATACGGATCGGAGGAGCTGAAAAAACGCTTCTACGAGCTGGACATCGCCGCCGTCAAGGAACTGGTGCTCGACTTCGGCGACGTCGCCTACATCGGCTCCGCCTGCATCGGCAAACTGCTCCTCTTCTACAAGGAACTGTTCGACAAGAACGCTACAATCCGCATCGTCAAGGTCTCCCCGGCCATCTACGAGATGCTGCGGGTGGTGAAAATCGACGGGATCATGGAGGTCGTCCCCGCCTGACATGGACCCGGTCCGTTGACGCGGGCCTATACAGTTTAGTATAGCTGAATACTGACGCAGGCGTCCCTATCCGCACAACCCCGCCAGGGAAGGAGGCACGGTGGCCATCAATACCCGAATCTTATGGATGATTTCCCTCTCGCTGATCATCGTCGGCATGCTCATCGGCATCCTGGCGGCGACCCAGGTCCGCCGGACCGGCGCCATGGCCATCGACAGCATAGAACGGCTCAACAAAGAACAGATCGAGGGGATGCGGGCCGACGGCCGCCGGCGGATGGCGGAGTACCGGGAGGAACTCCTCTCGCGAAAAAAGGAATATCTCCGGTCCCAGGTCCAGACGGCCATGTCCGTCCTGGAAAAGGGATACGGGGACGCCCACGATCCCCAAAAGCTCCGGGCCGCCTACAAAACGCCGCTCCAGAACGCCGTCAATACCGCCTTCGGGGTCCTTGAGGCCCTCCATGCCCGGGACGACCTGCCGCCCGAAACCCGCGGGGAACGGGCCGCCGACATCGTGGAGACCCTCCGGTACGGTCCGGAAGGCAAGGATTATTTCTGGATCAACGACCTTCACCCCACCATGATCATGCACCCCTACAAGCCGGAACTCAACGGCGAGGACCTGACCGATTACGCCGATCCCAACGGCAAGCATTATGTCCTGGAATTCGTCAAGGTCTGCGAGGAATCGGGGGAAGGATTCGTCGACTACTACTGGCCCAAATACGGCGCCGACGAGCCCCAGCCCAAACTCTCCTTCGTCAAACTCTTCAAACCCTGGAACTGGATCATCGGCTCCGGGGTCTATCTGGAGGTCGCCGAAGCGGCCCTGAAAGCCGGCGCGGCCGACATGGTGTCTGCGTTGCGGTACGGCCCGGAAGGCAAGGATTACTTCTGGATCAACGACCTTCACCCCACCATGATCATGCACCCCTACAAGCCGGAACTCAACGGGCAGGACCTGACCGATTACGCCGACCCCAACGGCAAGCATCTCTTCCTGGAATTCGTCAAGGTCTGCGAGGAATCGGGGGAAGGGTTCGTCGACTATTACTGGCCCAAATACGGCGCCGACGAACCCCAGCCCAAGCTCTCCTTCGTCAAACTCTTCGAGCCCTGGAACTGGATCATCGGCACGGGACTCTACATCGACGACATCGAAGCGCTGATGGTCCAGCGGGAATCCGAACTCAACGCCCGGGTCAACGCCGCCGCGGCCGCCCTCAACGGCCGCATCGCCGAGATGAAAGACGGCATCCGTCAAAAGGTCCGGCAGGTGATCCTGTGGACCGGGGGAATGGCCTTTCTGGCCCTGGCCGTGGTGCTGGTCATCGCCACCGCCACCCTCCGGACCACGATTTTAAAACCCCTCAACCGGTCCATCCGGCAGCTGTCGGAGGTGACCGACGGGGTCTCCGCCGCCGCCGGCCAGATCGCCCAGGCCAGCGGATCCACGGCCCAGAGCGCCAGCCAGCAGGCCGCTTCCGTGGAGGAATCGTCGGCGTCCCTGGAAGAGATCGCCGCCATGAGCCGGCGGACGGCGAACCTCACGGAGGGGGCCGAAGACCTGATGCGCCGGAACATCGAAAAATCGGGCAAATCCCTCAAGACCCTCATGGAACTTTCCCGAAGCATGACCCGGATCGAGGCGGAGAGCGGCCAGATGGGGAAGATCATCAAAACCGTGGACGACATCGCCTTCCAGACCGGCCTGCTGGCCCTCAACGCGGCGGTGGAGGCGGCCCGGGCCGGGGAAGCCGGGGCCGGTTTCGCCGTGGTGGCCGAGGAGGTGAAAAAACTGGCCCGGGAGACCACAACGGCCGCCGACGACACCCAGGCGCTGCTGGGCAACAACCTGTCGCAGGTCAGCAAGGCCGCGGAGGCCATCCGCGGCGTCAACGAAGATTTCACCGCCATCATCGAATCCGCCACGCTCATGGGCGAAAAGACCAGCGCCGTCACCGCCGCCAGCAAAGAGCAGTCCCGCGGCATTGAGCAGATCACCGCGGCCGCCCAGGAAATCGACCAGGCCACCCAGCAGGTGGCCGCCTCCGCCCAGGAATCGGCCGCCGCCTCGGCGGAGCTGTCGGAGCAGGCCCGCCGGATGGCCGGGATCATGGATACCCTGGCGATTATGGTTCGGGGGAAGAGCGTGACCGCGGGGAAAAGGCTGTCCGCCGCAGCCTTGCCAGAGCCCACGAACTTTGATAAAGATGAGGATGGCGAATCGCATTAAAGGAAAGGCGGGCGCCAATTCCCCAAAACGATATCGGCGGGATAGAGAAATGATTAGCGAAGCCGAAGTGAAACAAATGCCGTTGCAGGATAAGCTCAGGTTGATGGAGATCATTTGGGACCATCTCCATTGAGCACCCGATACTTTTGAATCGCCCGAATGGCACCGCGAGGAGCTGGCGGCCACAGAGGCGCGTCGCAAGGCCGGGCTTGAAGAGCCGATGGACTGGGACGAAGC
>CAZZBE010000001.1:0-59753 GCA_964652715.1 uncultured Desulfobacteraceae bacterium | reverse complement strand
CCACAGAGGCGCGTCGCAAGGCCGGGCTTGAAGAGCCGATGGACTGGGACGAAGCGATCCTCAAAAGCACAGAAACGCATTGCGGTAAGGGCAAAATACAGGCAACCCCATTATCTTTAAAGAAAAGTGAGGTGCGTTCCGATGGCCATCGCTAAACAAGTGTTCCCGTTTCTGGTCTCCTGCTTCGTCGCGCTGGTGGGAGGGTTTTTCCTCTTCCTGACGGTGGTGGAGACGCCGATTCTCAGAACCGAGGCGCCGGGGAAGTTTTATTTGATGGGGCTGGCGGCCGTTTTTGTCCTGGCGGGTCTCTATTTCATGGTCATGGCCCGGCGGGGGGAACTCAAGCGGCAGGGGAAAACCATCCTGGAGGTGCGGCTGGAGGCGGTGGAAAAGCTGAAGGATCCCATGCTGCTGGAGAAGATCGTCCTGGACGACGACGAGCCCCAGGAAGTGAAGGATTTGGCCAAAAAACGGCTGGCGGAACTGACGAAATAATGTTCAGGGGGTCGTGAAAAGAAAATCGGCCCGGAACCCGTCCGCGGCCCCTGCCGGTCCAGATCCGATCCTTCGGTGAGGCTGTCGCCGTGGCACACCACCTTTTTCATCGATCACTCCTCCCCTTTCTCACCCGTCATTTGCGAACCGGCTGATAGCTGCACAGCGGTTCTTCGGCCAGATAATCGCCGGTGGCCTCGTAGGCCCGGGCCCGGCAGCCGCCGCAGACCCGCTTGTACTCGCAGGCCCCGCACTTCCCCTTGAGGTTGTCGTAATCCCGCAGGGCCAGGAAGACCTCCGAACCGCGCCAGATGTCGGCGAACGGACGTTCGGTCACGTTGCCGCAGTCCAGGTCGAGAAATCCGCAGGGCTGGACCCGGCCCCGGTGGGAAATAAAGCAAAACCCCGTGCCCCCGAGGCATCCCCGGGTGACGGCGTCGAGGCCGTGGGACTCGAAGGTGACGCTTTTCCCCTCTTCCCGGGCGCGCTGACGCAAAATCCGGTAGTAGTGGGGCGCGCAGGTGGCCTTGAGCTGAAGCGGCGCGTATTCCCGTTGATCGTAAAACCAGTTGAGGGTCTCTTCGTATTCCCGGGCGTCGATCTCGGCGTCCAGGAGATACTTGCCCCGGCCGGTGGGCACCAGCAGAAAGATGTGGTGGGCCACGGCCCCCAGTTCCACCGCCAGTTCCTGGATTTTGGGGATTTCCGCCAGATTGGCCTTGGTGATGGTGGTGTTGATCTGGAATTCGACCCCGGCCTCCCGGGCGTTGCGAACCCCGTTAAGGGCCCCGTCGAAGGCCCCGTCCACCCCCCGGAATGCGTCGTGGCGCTCCCGGGTGGCGCCGTCCAGGCTGACGCTGATGCGCTGGATCCCGGCGTCGGCCATTTTCCGTGCCGTCTCCGGGGTGATGAGGGTGCCGTTGGGCGCCATGACCATCCGGAGGCCCTTGTCGGTCCCGTACCGGGCCACCTCGAAGATGTCGGGCCGGAGCAACGGCTCGCCGCCGGTGAGGATGACGATGGGGCTTCCGGTGTCGGCGATGCTGTCCAGCAAACCGAAGCAGGCGTCGGTGTCCAGTTCGCCGCTGTAGGGGCCGTGGGTGGCCGCGGCCCGGCAGTGGACGCAGGAGAGGTTGCAGTTTCGGGTGATCTCCCAGGCCACCAGCCGGGGCCCGTTGGATTTGCCGTGGCCGTGGCCGGCTTGGGGATGGGCGGCGGGGGATGGCTTCATGATGTCGCCCCTACCCTTCCCGGAGGGCCCTGGCCGCATCCAGGGCGAAGTAGGTGAGGATGGTGTCGGCCCCGGCCCGTTTGATGGCGGTCAGGGACTCCAGCATGATCCGCGGTCCGTCCACCCAGCCCTTCTCCTCGGCGGCCTTGATCATGGCGTATTCGCCGCTCACGTGGTAGGCGGCCACCGGCAGGTCCAGTTCCTGGCGGATCCGGTAGATGATGTCCAGGTAGGGCAGCGCCGGTTTGACCATGAGGATGTCGGCCCCTTCCTCGGCGTCCATGGTGGCTTCCCGGATCGCCTCCTGGCCGTTGGCCGGGTCCATCTGGTAGGTGCGGCGGTCCCCGAACCGGGGCGCGGAATGGGCCGCCTGGCGGAACGGCCCGTAAAAGGCCGAGCAGTATTTAGCCGCATAGGACATGATGGGAACCGACGACAGATCGTTTTCATCCAGGACGTTCCGGATCTCGGCCACCCGGCCGTCCATCATGTCCGAAGGGGCCACCATGTCGGCCCCGGCCTTGGCGTGGGACAGGGCGGTCCGGGCCAGCAGGTCCAGGGAGGCGTCGTTGTCGATGATCCCTTTTTCCACCACCCCGCAGTGGCCGTGGTCCGTGTACTGGCAGAGGCAGACATCGGAGATGACCGCCAGATCCGGAACCCGGTTTTTGATCTCCCGGACCGCCTTCTGGACGATGCCGTCCTTGGCGTAGGCGGCGGTGGCCAGGGGATCTTTCTTGTCGGGAATGCCGAACAGCATAATCGCCGGGACCCCCGCTTCATGGACCGCCTTGGCCGTCTTCGTCAGGTGATCGATGGAGAGCTGGAAATGGCCGGGCATGGAGGCGATGGGGTTTTTCACATTCTTGCCGCCGATGGCGAAGAGGGGCAGAATCAGGTCGTCGGGGGTCAGGACGGTTTCGCGGACCATCCGGCGAAACGCGTCGCTCTGGCGCATCCGGCGGGGGCGGTAGTCGGGGAACAGCATGAGGGATCTCCTTTTCAGGCCATATTCAAAATGTTATGGGCAGGTATTTTATCTGGTCAGCATATTCAGAAGATTCGGCGACCTCCCATATCAAATTGAGATCATTAACGATTTCTCTCATTGTCATGCCGCGTTTCAGTATGAATATTCCCGGAACATGTCTCCCCGCCTCAAGATGTTCCCGCAGGTGAACAGGCATTGACGCCCTGTTGTTCGTCACAAGTGTAAACGCTTTTTTCTCGCACCAAGAGAGAATTTCAGGATCTTTGGTTTCAAGAGGCGGCGTTCCTGAATCACCGACGCACCAAACCGTCATGCCCGGTGAATGACGGAGCAGCGCTCTTTTCAGACGAGGATCGACATTTTCATCAAGCAAATATCTGCGCCCGTTCATTCCGCCCCGCGTTCAGACGCTTTCCCTGACCTCGCGTTCGGCTTTTATTTTTCGCAGTCGGATCATTTCCGGCGTCGGATTTTTCATCTGTTCCTCATATTTGCGATCTTCATGTTCAATCCATTGCGTCATATAGTCATGAATCATTTCTCTGTTGCGCAGGTAATACAAAATGACAGCGTAAACATGCTCCAGACTCAGCGTCGGAAAACGCGCGGCGATCTCTTCCGGGGTCTGCGCGCGGTGAATATACTCATAGAGTACGGATTCAATACCGATACGGTGGTCTTTCAGCCGGATGTCGTTATCTGCGTGGAAGTCAAAATAATCTTCAATCCGCATTTTGTTTTACCTGTTCGCCAAATCTTTCATACATCACGCAATCTCCGCGTCGGTCAGGTAGCAGGCCGGGTCCGGGGCCCAGACGTCGTCGTACAGGGCTTCGGCCCGCACCCGGAAGTTGCCGCCGCAGATGTCGAGCCACCGGCATCCGGCGCAGCGGCCTTTGACGTGCTGCTTTTTGTCCTTGAGTTTGGACAGCAAAGGATCGGACCGGTCGGTCCAGATCTCTGAAAAGGGCCGGTTCCGGACGTTGCCGAAGCTGTGGTGGCGCCAGAACTGATCGGCGTGGACCTCGCCGTCCCAGCTTACGCAGCCGATGCCCCGGCCCGAGTTGTTCCCCTCGTTCATCTCCAGGAGTTCCAGCACCTCGGCGGCCCGATCCGGATCTTCCTTCTGAAGGCGGAGATAGACGTAGGGGCCGTCGGCGTGGTTGTCCACGGTGAGCACCTCTTTCTGGAGGCCCCGGTCGTGGAGGTCCCTGGTCCGGTCCATGATCAGGTCCACGGCGGTCCGGGTCTCCTCGTGGGTGAGGTCGTCCTTGACCAGTTCCGACCCCCGGCCCGCATAGACCAGGTGGTAGAAACAGATGCGCGGGATCTCCCGGGATTCCAGAATATCGAAGACCGCCGGGATCTCCGAGACGTTGAATTTGTTGATGGTGAACCGGAGCCCCACTTTGATTCCGGCCGCCTGGCAGTTTTCGATGCCGGTCATGGCGGATTTGAAGGCCCCCTTGACGCCCCGGAACCGGTCGTGGATCGCCTCCATGCCGTCCAGGCTCACCCCCACGTAGGACAAGCCGATTTCCTTGAGAATCCGGGCCTTTTCCGGCGTGATGAGGGTGCCGTTGGTGGAGATCACCGCCCGCATCCCCTTTTCCACGGCATATCCCGCCAGCTCGGCCAGGTCTTTGCGCACCAGGGGTTCGCCCCCGGAGAAAAGCAGGACCGGCACGCCGAATCCGGCCAGATCGTCGATGAGCGCCTTGCCTTCGTCGGTGGACATTTCGTTCTTGAAGGCCTCGTCTCTGGCCTGGGCGTAACAGTGAACGCATTTCAGGTTGCACCGGCGGGTCATGTTCCAGACCACCACCGGTTTTTTGTCCTGGGAAAACTGGAGCAAATGGGAAGGGAGCTGTCCGGAATGGCGCCCGTACCGCAGGGCGTCGGACGGCTCCACGGTTTTGCAGTAGAGTTTCGATATGCCGATCATGTCAGGCCTGTGGATTGGGAGGGTTCACTGAGATATCGTCCGCATCCTTGAGCAGGTTGCCGATATAGGCTTCGGGGTCGACCAGGGCGTCCTTTGTGATGAAGAACCGGTTTCGGCCGATCCGTTCCCGGACCAGCTTCAGCCCGTATTCGAACCGGGCGCGGAACCGCCGGTAAATCTCCTCGAAGTCGGTCTCTTCGTCCATGTACTGCTGAATATAATAATGGATGGCGTCGTCTTCCAGAACGATGTTGATGTCGTGGTTCTGGAAAAAATAGAGTTCCATCTTTTTGATCTCGTCGGAGAACCGTTTGACCTTCTCGACCACTGTCTCCACGTTGGTGATGTGGCGGCAGTAATAGTCGGCGATGGCGTCGATGTGGGGCGGCGTCAGGGTGATGCCGTATTTGATGGAGAGCTTCTGCTTGCGGTCCGTCACATAGGCCTTGATGACAGCCTTCTCTTCATCGTACAGCCGCTGGAAATCCGCCGCCATGTCCGCTTCGGTCTCCGCCTCGACCATTCGCCGAAACGCCGCCTTTGGCGCGGCGAGAACCGCATCCGTGACAGCGAAGGTTCGGATGGGCGTGGACGGCAGTCCTTTCTCGAAGGTCAGCAGGGCCCGTTCGATGGCGCTGACCAGACCCCGGGCCCCGGTCCCTTCGGTCAAGGCCGCGGCGGCCAGCCGCTTGAGCACGGCGTCCGAGAACTTGATATCGATGCCGTAGGCGGCGAAATCGAGCTTTTTGCTCAGGATCACCGGGTTGTTGGGGTTTTTGAGGATCTCCAAGAGATCGGGTTCCGTCAGGTTCTCGAACACGGAGACAACCGGCAGCCGCCCGATGAACTCCGCTTCGAACCCGAAGCGGGTCAAATCCTCGGACCGGACATGGCTCAGGATCCGGGCCGCATCCTTATCGGTCCGGATCTGGGCCCCGAACCCGATGGGCTGCTGGGTCATCCGCTTGGTGATGATCTCCGCCAGTTCGCCGAAGGCCCCGCTCATGATAAAGAGGATGTTCCGGGTATTGACCGTGCGCTGCTCCCGCTGTCCGGTCCGGCGGAACTTTTCGATCTCCTGCATCATGGAGATGGGGTCGTGGGGCGTCTTCATTTCGACCTCGGTCTCCTCCATGGGCTTGAGCAGGGCCCGCTGAACCCCGGTCCGCGACACGTCGGCGCCGACGACATTCTGACTCGACGCGATCTTGTCGATCTCGTCGATGTAGACGATGCCGTTTTCCGCCAGGGCGATGTCGCCGTCGGCCTCCCGGACGAGATCCCGGATGAGATCCTCCACGTCGCCGCCCACATACCCGGTTTCGCTGAACTTGGTGGCGTCTCCCTTCACGAAGGGGACCCCCAGTTTTTTGGCTATGAGCCGGATCATGTAAGTCTTGCCGACCCCGGTGGGGCCGATCATCAGCACGTTGTTCTTGATTCGGCCCACTAAGTCGCCCCCTTCGACGGGGCGCTCCTGGGCCCTTTTGATGCGGTTGAAATGGGTGCAGATCTTGGTGGCCAGGACGGCCTTGGCGTCGTCCTGTTTGACGATGTACTGGTCGAGGTAATCGACCAGTTCTTCGGGTTTGAGATCGAAATCGATCCGGTGCTTTTTTCTGGCGGACTCCTCGGCGCCGTCCTCTTCGGACAGGGCCCTGGGCAGTTTCGACGGCGAGACGATCTTCACCTCTCCGCCGAATTTTTTCGCCAGAAACTCTCCGATTTCCTTTTCCAGCTCTTTAGGGCTGGGTATTTTTTCGTTGTGTGGCGTCATAATGGCTTGAAGTATAAGCATCCGCGGTGAAGATGCAAGGGGCCTTGGCCATGGGAACGGATGCGGACGGATCGGATTCGGAAATGGGGGCATCGGGGATCGCTTGAGGGAGGGGAATGGTACGCCCGGCTGGGATCGAACCAGCGGCTTTCAGCTCCGGAGGCTGACGCTCTATCCTCTGAGCTACGGGCGCACACTCAAGGATTCGCAGAAACTCTTTTCTCTATACACGCGGGGAACGAATTCGTCAAGCCCCAAATTTTAGGGGACAGGTTATGGGTTATGGGTCAGGGGTCGTTGATGTACCCGGCTTGCGCCAATGCCGCCCTCGCCTCCCCCACCACATAGAGGGACCCGGCGATGCAGACGGCGTCCCGGGGGCCGGCCGCGCGGACGGCATGATCCACCGCCGCCGCCACGTCGGGGATCAGGGTGATGTCGGAGACCCGTTCGCCGGCCGCCTCCGCCAGGGTTTCCGGCGGCAGGGCCCGGCCGGTGCGGGCCTGGGTCAGCACGACCCGCTTGCAGACCGGCAGCATCGATTTGAGCATGGCCCTGTAGGGCTTGTCGTCCAGAATGCCCGCCACCAGGGTGATGTCCCGGTCCGAGAGGGTTTCGGACAGGAACCGGCCCAGATTCCGGGCCGCCATGAAATTGTGGGCGCCGTCCAGGATGATGTAGGGGGAGGTCGATGCGACCTCCAGCCGACCCGGCCACTGGTTCGTGATCAGCCCCCGCCGGATGTCGTCCACGGTCAATTGGACGCCCCGCCGCATGAGGGCCTCGCATGCGGCCAGGGTCAAGGCGGCGTTGTCCGTCTGGAAGCCGCCGGCCAGGCCGCTGCGCATCCCTTTCCAGACGTGGTCCAGCCCGTAGTAGGTGAAGGCGCCGTTTTTTTCCCGACGGACCCGGAAATCCGTCTTGTAGCGATGGAGCGGCGCCGACCGTTCCCGGGCGGTCGCCTTGATCACGCCGATGGCGCTCTTCTGCCGCGCGCCGGCCACCACCGGCGTCTTCGGCTTGATGATCCCGGCCTTCTCCCCGGCGATTTGGGCGATGGTGTTCCCCAGGTACATCTGGTGTTCCATGGAGATGTTGGAGATGATGGACACCGCCGGCTCCAACAGATTGGTGGCGTCCATGCGACCGCCCATGCCGGTCTCCACCACGGCCCATTGGACCCCCCGTCGGGCGAACTCATAAAACGCCATGGCCGTGGAGAATTCGAAAAAAGTGGGCTCCCGTTCGCCGGAGGCGACCGCTTTGACCGCTCTGTAGGCCCGGACCACGGCGTCGTCGTCGATTTCCCGGTTGTCCACCCGAATCCGCTCGTTGAACCGGACCAGATGGGGGGAGGTGAACAGCCCGGTCCGGTATCCGGCCCGGTGAAGAATCGTGGCCAGCGCCGAGGCGATGGACCCCTTCCCGTTGGTGCCGGCCACGTGGATGGCCCGGAATCGTTTCTGAGGGTCGCCCAGCTCCCCGAGCATCCGCCGGATGGCGGCCAGCTCCAGCTTGATGCCGAATCGGCGCATGCCGTACATGGCATCCAGGCAGGCGTCATATTCCCGCGGCGTGTTCATATCCCGTCTCTTGCACAAAAAAACCCGACACGCATGGAATCGTGCCGGGCCGGTGTTCTCTTTCGTTGCGCGTTAGCGGTAGCGTCGGCTTCTGGCAGCGGCGATCCGCTGCCGGCGCAAGGCTTCCCGCTGTTTGCGACGGCGGTATTCGCTCGGTTTTTCGTAGCTCTTTTTGAGTTTCAACCGCTTGAAAAGTCCGTCGTTCTGGATCTTCTTTTTCAGAATGCGCATGGCCTTCTCAAGGTCGTTGTCGAATACTTTGACCTCTATGTTTTTCAACCTCTCCTCGCCCCTTTCGTCCCAGCGGGACCCGCTCCCGCATGGTTATTTTCCTCAATTTCGATATCAGAACAATATAGACCGAATATCAGGATTTGGCAAGGAAAATTTTGACTTTTTCAAAAAACGGCCAAGTCCCTGAAAAACGAACGCCCGCCTTCGCCGAAGAAAACGGGCGTTGCGGCGTTGCCCGGGTAAAACCTGTTCTACAGCTTGGAAACCAGTTGCTGCGCGACCTCTTTGACGCCGGGCGCGCCGTCCAGCTCAATGTATTTAAGGGACCCGTCTTTGGCCTTGTCTTTGAAATAATAGGCGGCGGCCAGGGTGCCGGTCTCGCTGTCGTAATAGATGGAGTGACGCTTGTCGATGGCGGCCTCGTCCTGGTCGTCGTCCCGGGTTTTGAGGTCCCCGCCGCAGACCCGGCATTTATCCCCGTCCGGCTTGATGGCGTCGATGTAGATGTTGTTGGGGTGGTTGTTGTCGTTGACGCAGAGCCGTCGGCCCATGATCCGCTTCTTGGCGATTTCCCGGTCGAGGATCACCTCCACCACGATGTCCAGGGCCATGTTCGCGGCGTTCAGGGCTTCGTCCAGCTTGATGGCCTGGTTCTTGTTTCGGGGAAAGCCGTCCAGGAGCCAGCCGTTTTTGGCGTCGTCCTGCTTCAGCCGGTCGAGGATCATGGGGATGGTGATCTCGTCGGGCACCAGGTCGCCGCGGTCGATATACTCCTTGGCCTTGGCGCCCAGTTCGGTGCCTTTTGAAATGTTGTCCCGGAAAATGGCGCCGGATTCGATGTGAGGAATGTTGTATTTGTCCTTCAGGATCGCTCCCTGGGTGCCTTTGCCGCTGCCGTTCGGACCGAAAAACAGAATGTTCATGTCTCCTCCTGTAGATTGAATGGGGGTCTTTTCGCAGACCCTTTTCCTGGACTTATGCAAATCGCTCGGACCTTACTATAAAAATGGACATGGGTTGTCAAGCATCGTCGGCCGCCGCCAGTAAATCGGCCGCCATCCGGAGGGCCTCCTCCCGGGTCCGGACGGTCCCTTCCAGGCGGGCCGTTTCCACGCCCTGAAGGATCCGGCTGAACACCGGCGACGGGGTCAGCTTCAGTTCCCGGATCAGGTCCCTGCCGGTAATCAGGGGCGGCCGGCCGGATTCCTTTTTGAAATCCCCGTAAAACCGGTCCATCATCATGCGGGCGAACGCCCGGAAACGGCGGGTTTCCGCGGCGTCGGACCGTCCTTTGCCCAGATAATCCCCCAGCCCGTGGATCAAAACATGGGGCGTCCGGTCGCCGCTCCGGATGAAAAACCGGGTGACGGCCCGCCGGCTCAACCGTCCCCCTTCGTGGAGGGTGAAAAGCTGAAGGGGGCGCAGGTGAAGCCGGATCACCTCCGTTACAAACCGCTCCTCCTCCCGTGAACACCGCAACCGCCAACAGACGGCGGCCGCCAGGTCGGCGCCGAGAACCGAATGGTCGTTATACCGGATCACCCCGGACGCATCCTCCTTCTCGGCGGCCGGCTTTCCGATGTCGTGGAGCAGCATCGTCCACTTGAGCAGGGCCGCCTCCTTGGGCGGAATGGAGAGGTTTATGCCCTGAAAATTTTCCGCCAGCGCAGTCAACACGCGCTCCAGATGGCCGTAGGCGGCCAAAGTGTGGGTGAAGGCATCGAACCGGTGATGCCGATTGGGCCGACAGCGGCGCAGGGGGGTCAGCTCGGGCAGGATCGCTTCCAGGAGTCCGCTGTCGGCCATCCGATCCAAATGGGGAGCGGATGCCCCGGAGCGGAAAAACTTGAGCAGCTCCTCCCGGATCCGTTCTCCGGCGATGGTCCGGATCCGATCCCGGTGGGCCGCGATGGCCGACAAGGTCCCCGCTTCGATGGACAGCCCGAGGCCCGCGGCCAGGCGGAAAGCCCGGAGCATCCGGAGGGGGTCCCGCCGGAAGGCGGCCCCGGAGACCATTCGAATCCGCCGGCCCAGGTCAGCCCGCCCGCCGGTGGGATCGATGATCCGGTCCGCGGCCGGTTCCAGGGCCATGGCGTTGATGGTGAAATCCCGCCGCAGCAGATCCGCCTCGATGTCCGGCCCATCTAACGGCGAGACATCGAAGACGATCTCCCCGAAGGGAACCCGGTAGATCCGCGCCCCCGGCTTTCCCATGGCCACCACCCGGCCGCCGGCCCGCCGGGCCAGACGCGCCGCGAACCCGGCCGGGTCCGTTTTCACCGCCAGGTCGTAATCGGCCGGGGATTTGCCGATGAGGGCGTCCCGAACGCACCCGCCCACCAGGTAAGCCCCCGGCGACTGGCGCAGGAGGTCGCGGCAGGGCGCCGGCAACAGGTTGAGGCGAAGGTCAGGGTCGGTCGTTATCATTTATCGGTTTTCCACCCGGTTTTCGTACAATTTTCCACAAAAATTCTCTTTTGGGACTTGACAGCCCCTTGGATATCGTATTACCTTGATTTTTACAAGATCAAGGCTCTTGGCCCCCCTTTGAAAAAATACCTAAGTTTTTTCATTCTTCTGAAACAGAATCAGAAAAACAGCCAAACATCTCCAAACGCCAATAAGGACCCATCATTCCATAAACCACCTATTCCGATTCGCCATTAAAACAAACAGACCATACGCAAACCGCCAAAACCGGATTTAGAGATCGATCGGAGCGCTTTTTTATCGGACGCCCTTCTGGTGAGAAACACTTCAAGACCGGATGGACCACGCGACCTTTTCGGTGGTGGGACCGAAAAGGATCGTTTTGATGTCAACCCCAAAGAAGAAGGTTCCCATAATGAACATTGTAGAGCTTAAGAACAAGAAAATCAAAGAACTGGCCGACATGGCCAAGACGTTCAACATCGAATCCGCCGCCGGCATGCGCAAGCAGGAGCTGATCTTCGCCCTGCTCCAGGCCCAGATCGAGAAAGACGGCCTGATCTACGGCGAAGGCACCCTGGAGGTGCTGCCCGACGGCTTCGGATTCCTGCGGGCGCCCAACGCCAACTACCTGCCGGGGCCGGACGACATCTACGTCTCTCCCTCCCAGATCCGGCGCTTCAACCTCCGGACCGGCGACACCGTGTCGGGGCAAATCCGTCAGCCCAAGGAGTCGGAGCGGTATTTCGCCCTGCTCAAGGTGGAGGCCGTCAACTTCGAGGACCCGGAAGTGGCCCGGGAGAAGATCCTCTTCGACAACCTGACGCCCCTTTATCCCGAAAAGAAAATCGAGCTGGAAGTCGCCGCCGAGAACTATTCCGTGCGGGTCATGGACCTCATGACCCCCATCGGGTTCGGCCAGCGGGGGCTCATCGTGTCGCCGCCCCGCACCGGAAAGACCATGCTCCTCCAGAACATCGCCAACAGCATCACCACCAACCACAAAGACAACGTCTTGTTCGTGCTCCTCATCGACGAGCGGCCCGAGGAAGTGACGGACATGGAACGCTCCGTCCGGGGCGAGGTGATCTCCTCCACCTTCGACGAGCCGGCGGAACGGCACGTTCAGGTGGCGGAAATGGTCATTGAAAAGGCCAAACGACTGGTGGAGCACAAAAAAAACGTGGTGATCCTCTTAGACAGCATCACCCGGCTGGCCCGGGCCTACAACGCCGTGGTCCCCCCCAGCGGGAAGATCCTCTCCGGCGGCGTCGATTCCAACGCCCTCCAGCGGCCCAAACGGTTTTTCGGCGCGGCCCGCAACGTGGAGGAGGGCGGCAGCCTCACCATCATCGCCACGGCCCTCATCGACACCGGCAGCCGGATGGACGAGGTGATCTTCGAAGAGTTCAAGGGCACCGGCAACATGGAACTCCAGCTCGACCGCCGTCTGTCCGACAAGCGTCTCTTCCCGGCCATCGATATCAAGAAATCCGGCACCCGGAAAGAGGAACTTCTTCTGAATAGCGAGATTCTCAACCGGACCTGGATCCTCCGGAAACTGCTCTCCTCCCTCAATCCGGTGGACAGCCTTGAATTTTTACTTGAAAAAATGCAGGGAACGAAGGATAATAGAAATTTTCTGGATTCAATGAACGCCTAACGCGGCAACGCTATCATCACAGGAGGTTGAAAATACGAATGAAAGAAGGCATCCATCCCGAATACGGGGATACGACCATCACCTGCGCCTGCGGCAACGCCATTGAGGTGGGCTCCACCCGGGACGACATCCGCGTGGAGATCTGCTCCCAGTGCCATCCCTTTTTCACCGGCAAACAGAAGCTGGTGGACACGGCCGGCCGCATTGAGCGCTTCCGGAAGAAATACGCCAAGTTCCAGAAGCAGCAGGACAACACGTAATGGCCGGAACCGCCCATGTTCGATAAACTCAACGGCGTTGAAAAACGCTACGGGGAGCTGGAGCGGCTCCTGAGCGACCCGGACGTGCTCAAAGACCAGGACGCCTATCAGAAGTACGCCCGGGAACACTCCGAACTCGGCGAGATCGTGGATGCGTTTCGGGAATACCGGCAGACCGACCGCGAAATCGACGAGAGCGTCGAGCTGCTCCGGGACGCCGACCCGGACATCAAGGAACTGGCCCGGGACGAGGCGGATCGGCTCACCGAAAAAAAGGAGGTCCTGGAAGCGCGGCTGAAGCAGCTGCTCATGCCCAAGAACCCCAACGACGCCAAAAACGTCCTGCTGGAAGTCCGGGCCGGCGCCGGCGGCGACGAGGCGGGACTGTTCGCCGGCGACCTCTTCCGCATGTACGCCCGGTACGCCGAGAACAAGCGGTGGAAGGTGGAGCTGATGGATCACCACGAAACCGGCGCCGGCGGCTTCAAGGAGGTCATCGCCATGATCCAGGGCCGGGGCGCCTACAGCCGCCTCAAGTTCGAAAGCGGCACCCACCGGGTCCAGCGGGTCCCCGCCACGGAGACCCAGGGCCGGATCCACACCTCGGCGGTGACCGTGGCGGTGCTGCCGGAAGCCGAGGAAGTGGAACTCAACATCGATCCCAATGAACTGAAGATCGACGTCTACCGTTCCACCGGGCCGGGGGGCCAGTCGGTCAACACCACCGACTCCGCCGTCCGGATCACCCACCTGCCCACCGGGATGGTGGTCACCTGTCAGGATGAAAAGTCCCAGTGGAAGAACAAGGCCAAGGCCATGAAGGTGCTCCGGGCCCGGCTCCTGAATGGGATGATCCAGGAGCAGAACGACCAGCGCTCCGAGGAACGGAAAAGCCAGATCGGCACCGGGGACCGGAGCGGCCGGATCCGAACCTACAACTTCCCCCAGGGCCGGGTGACGGACCACCGCATCGGACTGACCCTTTACAAGCTCGACAGCATCCTCCAGGGGGATCTTGATCCCGTCATCGACGAGCTGGTCACCTTTCACCAGGCCCAGGCGCTTCAACACAATGCAGACACCTTCGAAGGCCAACCCGCCGCCGTGGACCATCCTTAGCCTCCTTCAGTGGACCGCCGACTATTTTAGGACCCACCGGGTCGAAAGCCCCAGAACCGGCGCCGAGATCCTGCTGGCCGAAACCCTGGGATGCGATCGCATCGACCTCTACGTCCGGTTCGACCAGCCCCTCATCGAAGCGGAACTGGCCCGGTTCAAGGCGGTCGTCAAACGGCGGGCGCGGGGGGAGCCGGTGGCCTACATCACCGGGAAACAAGGCTTCTGGACCCTGGATCTGTCGGTCCGCGAATCGGTGCTGATTCCCCGGCCGGAGACCGAAACCCTGGTGGAAACCGCCCTGGCCCTGCTGCCGGCCGACGCCGCCGCGTCGCCCCGACGGGTCCTGGACCTGGGAACGGGCGCCGGGGCCATCATCCTCGCCCTGGCGGCCGAACGGCCCGGTCATTGGTACGTCGCGTCGGACCGGAGCCCCGACGCCGTGCGACAGGCGCAACAAAACGCCGGCCCCTCGGGGGTCGATTTCTTTTGCGGCGACTGGTTCCATCCCCTCCGGCCGGCGTCGGCCCCCTTCGATCTGATCCTCTCCAATCCGCCCTATATTCCCACACAGGACATCGACGGACTCCAGGTGGAAGTCCGGGCGTACGAGCCCCGCCTGGCCCTGGACGGGGGACAAGACGGCCTGTCCTCGCTCCGCCGTCTTATCCGGGGAGCGCCGGAGCGCCTGCGGGCCGGCGGCCATCTGCTGCTGGAGATCGGATGCTCCCAGGGCCCGGCGGTAAACGCGATCATCGGAGAAACCGGGGCCTACGACCCGCCCGTCATAAAAAAGGACGACGCCGGACGCGACCGCGTGGCCCTGGCCCGGAAACGGGCCAAATAATCCTTGCACGCCTGTTTATCGTCTGCTATTAGAAGTAGATTTTGAATGTCGCACGTCTCCGGACCGGTTTCCGGGTGCTTTACAGCGTAAAGTTGGCGGCCGGGTGGAAGGGGACGGTGGAAAAACCAACAGAGAAAGGACAGTTTCATGGCGTATGTGACAATGAAGGAACTTTTGGAGGCAGGCGTTCATTTCGGTCATCAGACCAAACGGTGGAACCCCAAGATGAAACCCTACATCTTCGGGGCCCGCAACGGCATCTACATCATCGACCTCCAGAAAACGGTCCGGATGTTCAGGGATGCCTATGATTTCATCGCCGACACCGCGGCCAACGGCAAGTCGGTTCTGTTCGTGGGCACCAAGAAGCAGGCCCGGGACGCCATCTACGAAGAAGCCAACCGGGCGGAGATGTATTACGTCCACAACCGGTGGCTGGGCGGCATGCTGACCAATTTCCAGACGGTCAAGCAGTCCATCGACCGGCTCAACCATTTAAACGACATCAAAAACGACGAATCCGTCGATCTCTACACCAAAAAAGAGCGGCTCAAGCTGGAAAAGGAACGGCTCAAGCTGGACGCCACCCTCGGCGGCATCCGGACCATGACCAAGCTTCCGGGGGCCATCTACATCGTCGATCCCAAGAACGAGGCCATCGCCGTGCGCGAGGGCCAACGCCTGGGCATCCCCATCGTCGCCATCGTCGACACCAACTGCGATCCGGACGACATCGACTATGTGATTCCGGGAAACGACGACGCCATCCGGGCCATCCGGCTCATCACCTCCAAAATGGCCGACGCCTGCCAGGACGGCAAAGAGCGGCTGGAAGAAGCCCGTCAGGCCGAGGCGGACAAGGGCGAGGAAGCGGCCGAAGAGCCGGATTTCTCCAGCGCCAGCGCCGACATGAAGCCCGGCGAGCGGAAGGTGATTTCGGACGGCGCCGAAGGCCCGGTGGTGGAGATCATCAAGCGGAGCGCGGCCGAAAAAGCGGCCGAAACGGAAGAAACAACCGAAGCGGAAGCGGCACAGGAGGCAAAATAGCAGCAT
The DNA here is from genome assembly GCA_964652715.1 of uncultured Desulfobacteraceae bacterium. Lineage (GTDB taxonomy): Bacteria > Desulfobacterota > Desulfobacteria > Desulfobacterales > JAABSP01 > JAABTD01. Next base: position 44,128 of record CAZZBE010000001.1, on the reverse strand, counting down.
GGGAGAGATCAGCGCATCAATGGTAAAACAGCTCCGGGAAAAAACCGGGGCGGGGATCATGGATTGCAAGGCCGCCCTTGCCGAGAGCAAAGGCGATCTGGATAAAGCCGTGGAGTTCCTTCGGAAAAAGGGACTGGCCACCGCCCAGAAGCGGGCCGGCCGGGCCATGAGCGAAGGCGTCGTCGAGTCCTACATCCACATGGGCGGAAAGATCGGCGTGATGGTCGAGGTGAACTGCGAGACCGATTTCGTGGCAAAGACCGACGATTTCAAGGAATTCGCCCGGAACATCGCCATGCACGTGGCCGCCGTCAGCCCGGTGGGCATCGTCCCCGAGGACGTCCCCCCGGAGATCATCGAAAAAGAAAAAGAGATCTACCGGGCCCAGGCCCTGGATCTGGGGAAACCCGAAAAGATGGTGGACAAGATCGCCGAAGGCAAGCTCAACAAATTCTTCAAGGAGAGCTGCCTCATGAACCAGCCCTACGTCAAGGACCCCAACCTCACGGTGGCGGACTACCTCAACGACGTGATCGCCAAGACCGGCGAAAACATCACCATCCGGCGGTTCGCCCGCTTCCAGGTGGGAGAATAACCCTTGGCCGCCCTCCGGCACCGGCGGGTCCTGTTGAAGCTGAGCGGCGAAGCCCTCATGGGCGGCGGCGCTTACGGCATCAGTCCTGATATGCTGACTTACGTGGCCGGGGAACTCCGCTCGGTCACGGAACTCGGCGCCGAAGTGGCCATCGTGGTGGGGGGCGGCAATATCTTCCGGGGGATCGCCGCCTCCTCCTACGGCATGGAGCGGACCTCCGCCGACCACATGGGCATGCTGGCCACGGTGATCAACAGCATCGCCCTCCAGGACGCCCTGGAAAAACACGGCCTCCAGACCCGGGTCCAGACGGCCATCTCCATGCACGAAGTGGCGGAACCCTATATCCGCCGCCGGGCGGTCCGTCATCTGGAGAAGGGCCGGGTGGTGATCTTCGCCGCCGGCACCGGCAACCCCTACTTCACCACCGACACCGCGGCGGTGCTGCGGGCCCAGGAGATCCACGCGGAGATCCTGCTCAAGGCCACCAAGGTGGACGGACTCTACGACGCCGACCCCGTCACCCACCGGGACGCCCGGTTCGTCCGCCGCATCACCTACATGGAAGCCCTGGAAAAGCGGCTCAAGGTCATGGACATGACCGCCATCTCCCTGGCCATGGACAACCGGCTTCCCCTGGTGATCTTCAATCTGAGCGAGGCGGGCAACATCCGCAAGGTGATCCGCGGCGAGGAAATCGGTTCCCGGATCGACGCCGACGTCTAATCCCGGCAGGCCGCGACACCTTACAACATAAGGGACAGACCATGATCGAATCGACCTATAAAGAAACCAAAGAGCGGATGGACAAGTCCATCGCCGCCCTGAAGAACGAATTGAAGCGGATCCGGACCGGACGCGCCTCCCTGTCGCTCCTGGACGGGGTCCGGGCCGATTACTACGGGACCCCCACCCCGCTCAACCAGATGGCCTCCATGTCGGTGCCAGAAAGCCGGCTCATCACCATCCAGCCCTGGGACGTCTCGGCCATCAAGGAGATCGAAAAGGCCATCCTCAAATCGGATCTGGGCCTCACCCCCTCCTCGGACGGCAAAATCATCCGCATCACCGTGCCGCCGCTGACCGAAGAACGGCGCAAGGAACTGGTCAAGGTCGTCAACAAGACCTGCGAAGAATACAAGGTCGCCATCCGGAACATCCGGCGGGACGCCAACGATTTCTTCAAGGAGATGAAGAAAGAAGGGGAGATCTCCGAAGACGACGCCTTCAAGGCCCAGGAGGAGATCCAGAAGATCACCGACGACTACGTCAATAAAATCGACGACCTCTACAAAGAGAAAGAGAAGGAGATTCTTGAGTTCTAACGGCCCCGCCGCGCCGGAAAAGACCTCCGACATCGCATTGGAACGGATCCCTTGCCACGTGGCCGTCATCATGGACGGCAACGGCCGGTGGGCCCGGAAACGGATGCTCAACCGGGTCAAGGGCCACGAGCGGGGCACCGAGACCGTCCGGACCATTGTCCGGACCTCCCGGGAAGTCGGCATCCCGTTTCTGACCCTCTACGCTTTCTCCACCGAAAACTGGGCCCGACCCCGAACCGAGGTGATGGCCCTCATGTCGCTTCTCAAACGGTTCCTGACCCGCGAACGGGCGGAAATGATGGAAAACGACATCCGCCTCAACGTCATCGGCGACATCGGCCGCCTGCCGGAGGACGTCCGGGCCGCCCTGGACGAAACCCTCCGGGCGACCGCCGACAACATGGGGCTCTGCCTCACCCTCTCCCTCAGCTATGGCGGCCGCGCCGAAATCGTCTCCGCGGTCCGGGAGATCGCCCGGAAAGCCGCCGGGGGCGAACTTGATCCGGAGTCGATCTCCGAAGCGACGGTGGCGGATCATCTCTACACCCGGGAGATGCCCGACCCGGACCTGCTGATCCGCACCAGCGGCGAAATGCGCATCAGCAACTTCCTGCTGTGGCAGATCGCCTACAGCGAAATCTTCGTGACCGACACCCTGTGGCCCGATTTCAACCGGGAGGAATATCTCGACATCCTGATGGCCTATGGCCGGCGGGAGCGACGGTTCGGCAAGGTCTCGGAAACCTGATACAGACGGAACCCCCATGCATTTACAGCGATGGATAACCGCCCTCGTCGCCCTCCCCTTCCTGATCTGGCTGATCGCGGCGGGGGGGACGCCCTTCTCCCTGCTCATCGGCGCCGCCGCCGTCCTCTCCCTGGCCGAATACTTCCGCCTCGTCTTTAATCCCGCCGGCAAGACCCTTTCGGGGGTTATCCTGCTGGGCGGCATGGTCTTCGGCGCCGCCATGGTCTGGGCCGGTCACCTGGGACGCCCCGATCTGGCGTTCGTCCTTCTCGCCGCCAATCTTCTCTTTTGCGGCCTGTTCACCGTCTTCCAGTTCGACATCGACCCCGTCATCCTCGAAAACACCGCCAAACAGCTCCAGGGCATGGTCTACATCGCGCTCCCCCTGTGCCTGCTGGTGATGATCCGAAACCCCGCCGGGGCCGGAACCGACGGCATGGCCTGGATTTTTTTCCTCCTGTGCATTATATTCGCCGGAGACATCGGGGCCTATTACGTGGGATCCCACCTGGGTCGGCACAAGCTCTGCCCCCGGGTCAGCCCCGGCAAGACCGTGGAAGGGGCGATTGGGGGCATCGCCGGCAATCTGCTGGCGGGCTCCATCTTCAAGGCGCTTTTCCTGCCGGACCTGGCGTGGGGACTTTGCCTCGTCTTTTTCGTTCTGGCCGGGATCGCCGGCCAGGTGGGGGATCTGTTCGAATCCACCCTCAAACGGACCTCCGGCATCAAGGACAGCGGGGTCGTCCTGCCGGGCCACGGCGGCATCCTCGACCGCATCGACGCGTTGCTCTTCGCGGCGCCGGCGGCCTATCTGTTCAAGGTCTACCTGCTGTGACCCGGCGGCTCGCCATACTGGGGTCCACCGGCTCCATCGGCCGCAACGCCCTTGAGATCATCCGCCGGTTTCCCGACCGGTTTTCCGCGACGGTCCTCACCGCCCGGCGCAACACCGTGCTGCTGTCCGAACAGATCGCCGAATTCCGGCCGGAACTGGCGGCGGTTTACGATGCCGAGGCGGCGCGGGATCTGGAAAGCCGGCTCCCGGCCGGCGCCGGGGTCGATGTGGTGTACGGCGAAGCGGGCTACCTCCAGGCGGCGGCCCACCCCGGCGCGGCGATGGTCCTGACCGCCGTGGTCGGCGCCGCCGGACTGAAGCCGACCCTGGCCGCCATCGACGCGGGCAAGGATATCGCCCTGGCCAACAAGGAGACCCTGGTGATGGCCGGGGACATCGTCATGGCCCGGGCCGAAGAAAAGGGCGTCCGGATTCTGCCGGTGGACAGCGAACACAGCGCCATCTTCCAGTGCCTGGCCGCCGGCCGCCGGGCGGACATGGATCGGATCCTCCTCACCGCTTCGGGCGGCCCGTTTCGGAAAACGGCGAGGGAGCGCTTCGACGCGATCCAACCGTCGGACGCCCTCCAGCATCCCAACTGGGCCATGGGCGCCAAGATCACCATCGACTCGGCCACCCTGATGAACAAGGGGCTGGAGGTCATCGAGGCGGTTCATCTGTTCGGCGCGTCCCCGGACGCCGTTACGGTGGTGGTCCACCCCGAGAGCATCGTCCATTCCATGGTCGCTTACCGGGACGGATCGGTCATCGCCCAGATGGGGGTTCCCGACATGAAGGGGGCCATCGCCTACGCCTTCTCCTGGCCGGAACGGCTGCCGGTGGGGCTGCCCGCCCCCGACTTTTTCGCGCTTGGGGGGCTCTCCTTCGAACCGCCGGATACGGACCGGTTCCCCTGCCTGGAACTGGCCTTCCGGGCCTGCCGGACCGGCGGCGCGATGCCGGCGGTGCTCAACGGCGCCAACGAGGTCGCGGTGGCGGCGTTTCTCCGGGAGAAGATCCGTTTCACCGACATCCCGGCGCTCATCGCCCAGGCCATGGCGGCCCATCCCGGCATGAGCGACCCGGATTTATCCGACATCCTTTCCGCCGACGCCTGGTCCCGGTCCTTCACCCAAGACCGGATCGACAGGGGGGCGCAAAGCGATTAATAACAGCAGGAAATCTATATGAGCGGCAGCATCGTTGCATTCGTGGTCGTCCTCGGCGTCCTCATCTTTTTTCACGAACTGGGCCATTTTCTCCTGGCCAAACTCTTCGGGGTCGGGGTGGAGAAGTTCTCCCTGGGATTCGGCCCGCGCATCTTCGGCCGCACCGTCGGCCGGACCGACTACCGCGTGTCGGCCATCCCCCTGGGCGGCTACGTCAAGATGGTGGGGGAAGAGCCCGACGCCGAGATCGACCCCCGGGACGTCCCCTACTCTTTCACCCACAAGCATGTGCTGAAACGGATTGCGATCGTCGCCGCCGGGCCCGTCTTCAACATGGTCCTGGCGGTGCTGATCTTCTTTCTTCTCTTTATCGTGTCGGGCCGGTACGTCCTGGAGCCGGTGATCGGATCGGTCCAGGAGGGGATGCCGGCGGAAACGGCGGGTCTTCAGAAAGGGGACCGGATCACGGCGGTCAACGGCCGGGAAGTCCAGTCCTGGGAGGCCATGTCCGGGCGGATCAAGGAGAGCGGGGGCCGGCCGGTCCGGATCCGCGTCAGCCGGGACGGCGAGACGTTCGAAGCGAAGATCGCCCCCCAAATGACGGACACTAAGAACATCTTCGGGGAGGAGGTCCAGCGCCGGGTCATCGGCATCACCGCCGGCGGCCAATACCATTCCGAAGACATGGGCCTTTTCGAATCTCTGGGGCAAAGCGTCGTTCAAACCTACAAAGTCGCCGAACTGACCGTGGTCAGCATCGTCAAACTGATCCGGGGGACGCTCTCCACCGACACCCTGGGCGGCCCCATCATGATCGCCCAGATGGCCGGGGAGCAGGCCAAGGAGGGGATTTCCAACCTGATCTTCCTCATCGCCCTTTTGAGCGTCAACCTGGCCATCCTCAACATCCTGCCCATCCCGGTTCTGGACGGCGGTCACCTGCTGTTCTTCTGCATCGAACTGGTCTCCGGCCGGCCCGTCAACACCCGGATCCGGGAGGTGGCCCAGCAGGCCGGGCTTTTCGTGCTGATGATGCTCATGATCTTCGTTTTCTATAACGACATTGTTCGAATTTTGACCAGCTGATTTCCCCGTCGATTCCGGGCATCCGCCGCCCTTATCCTTTCCCTCGCTTCCCGCCGCCAATCCTCGCCGCCGGGCGGTTGACGCAAAGCGCGCTTTAGTTATATAAAGATAGAAAGCGCCTTTGCCAGACGACAGGAGAACATCATGAGCATCGCTGAAAAAATCCCTCCCCCATCGACGGCTCAAGAAGAAGCGCATGTCTACGGCCTCGCGTCCGAGGCCGGAAAGCGGGTGTCCGAAGCCCTTTACTGGGACGCATACTATGAATATTCCGACATCGGCTACGAATGGAACGACGGCGTGCTGGAGGAAAAACCGGTGTCCGATTATCCCGGCTTCCTGGTCTATTTATGGTTCGTTTCCCTGCTGGAACAGTTTCTGACCGTCCATCCCATCGGCAAGATGGTGGGCCTTGAATTCGGATTCCGCCTCGCGCTGCCGGACAAGGTCGCCATCCGCAAGCCCGATTTGGGCGTTCTCTCCGCCCAAAACCCGGCGGATCTCGATCTTTACGACCGAAGCTTCGCCGGAATCTTCGACCTGTGCATCGAAGTCCTGTCCGATTCAGAGCGAAGCGAAATCGAACGGGACACGCGCGTGAAGTTCATGGAATATGAACAGGCCGGGGTCCGGGAATATTACATCCTCGACCGCAAAGGGACCCATACCGCCTTCTATCGCCGAACGCCCGACGGCCGTTACGCGCCGATCATTCCGGAAAACGAGCCGGAACCCGACCTGATCCGCTCGGACGTGCTGCCCGGATTTCAGTTCAGAATCGACGATCTCTACCGCCGCCCTTCCCTGCGGGAAATGGCCGAAGACCCCGTTTATCGCGGGTTTGTGCTTCCATTTTATCAGGAAAGCCGGCAAAGGGCCGATGCCGAAAAAACCAGGGCGGACGAAGAAGCGGCGCGGGCGGACGCCGAAGCGGCGAAGGCGGCGCGGCTGGCCGAAAAACTCAAGCAACTGGGATTCCCGGAAGAATGAGACGGGGCGCCGATCCCAAAACCGATAACGGATAAACGCCCATGCCAACCCGACTCGAAATCACACTCAGATCCGATCTGGCCGACCCCGAGGGCGAAGGCCTCCGAAAAAAAGCCAGGGCTTATTTCGGCCTCGACCTCGCCGCCGTCCGGGCCGTCCACATCCTCACCCTCGACAAAGCGCTGTCGGAAGATCAACTGGAAACGATCCGGAAGGAGATCTTCACCAACCCGGTGACCCAGATATCGGCCTATGCCCCCTTGTCGGTCCCCTTCGACTGGATCATCTGGGTGGGATACCGGCCCGGCGTCCGGGACAACCCCGGCGCCACCGCCATCGAGGCGGTGGAGGATGTGCTGGGGATCAAATTCGCGCCGGGGGAATCCATCTACACCTCCCGGCGGTACTGCATCCAGTCCGACGAGTTGACCCGAACCGATGCGGACATCATCGCGGGCGAACTGCTGGCCAACGACATCATCCAGCAATGGCGGATCTTTTCGGGGGACGACTGGAACCCGAAGGAAGGCATCGGCCTCATCGTCCCCAAAGTGATGCTGAACCACACGCCGACGGTCGCCGCGGCCCCCATCGACAGCGACGAAACCCTGAAGCGGGTCAGCGACGAGCGGAACCTGGCCCTCAACCCCAACGACATCCCCACCATCCGCGCCTATTTTCTCGACGAAAAGGTGCGGGCGGACCGGGCCGCCGCGGGTCTGTCCGATCCCACGGACATCGAACTGGAATACATCTCCCAGGCCCGCAGCGACCACTGCAACCACAACACGTTCCAGGGGCTGTTCCGGTACCGCGAATCCCCCGACGGCCCGGTGGAGGTCATCGACAACCTCTTCGACGTCTGCATCAAAAATCCCACCCTGAAGTTAAAGGACCAAAAAGACTGGGTGGTTTCGGTGCTGTGGGACAACGCCGGCGCCGGGCGGTTCGACGACGACCACTATTACGTCATCACCGGGGAGACCCATAATTCCCCATCGAACATGGAGGCCTACGGCGGCGCCATTACCGGCATCGTGGGCGTCTACCGGGACCCGCTGGGCACGGGCAAGGGCGCCAAACTGGTCATGGGGTCCTACGGCTACTGCGTGGGGCCGCGGGACTACGACGGCGACCTGACGCCGCGGCTCCATCCCCGCCGGCTCCTGGACGGCGTCGTGGAAGGGGTCCGGGACGGCGGCAACAAGAGCGGCATCCCGACCCCCTTCGGGCAGGTCCTGTTCCACCCCGGCTATCTGGGCAAATGCCTGGTCTACGTCGCCGCCGTGGGCATCATGCCCTCGACGGTGGAGGGGAAACCGGCCGAGCTGAAAACCACCGAGCCCGGCGACCTGGTGATCATGTGCGGCGGCCGGATCGGCAAGGACGGCATCCACGGCGTCACCGCCTCCTCGGAGGTGTTTTCCGAACACACCCCCGCCGGCCACGTCCAGATCGGCGATCCCTACACCCAGAAAAAGATGCACGACTTTCTCCTGGAGGCCCGGGACGAAGGGCTCATCCGGTTCATCACCGACAACGGCGGCGGCGGCCTGTCGTCCTCGGTGGGGGAATCGGCCCTGTTTTCAAACGGATGTCATATCGAACTGGAAAAAGCGCCCCTCAAATACGAGGGGCTCGACCAGTGGGAGATCTGGATCTCGGAATCCCAGGAGCGGATGACCGTCGCGATCCGGCCCGACGACCGGGACCGGTTCATGGCGCTGTCCCGCAAACACGCCGTGGAGAGCACGGTGATCGGCCAATACACCGATTCCGGCAAACTCCACATCACATACGCCGGCGACACCTGCGCCCACGTCGATCTGAGCCTGCTCGCCGCCGGTTTCCCCCAATGGGAGTTCGACGCCGAATGGCGTTCCCCCGAAGACCGCGGGCTGACGGAACCGGTGCTCAGGCCGCCGAAAAATTACAAGGCGCTGCTGAAGGATATGCTGGCCCGGCCCAACATCTGCTCCAAGGAGTGGATCGCCCGCCAGTACGACCATGAAGTCCAGGGAACCAGCGTGATCAAGCCCCTGGTGGGCGCGGACCGGGACGTCCATTCCGACGGCGCCGTCATCCGGCCGGTCCTGTCCAGCGAAAAAGGGCTGGCCTTTTCCCAGGCCCTGCTGCCCTTTTATTCAGCCATCGACGCCTATCACATGACGGCCTGCACCATCGACGAGGCCGTGCGCCGGCTCATCGCCGTGGGGGGCGATCCGGACCACATCGGCGGCGTCGACAATTTCTGCTGGCCCAACATTCAGTATCATCCCGTGGACAACCCCGACGGCAAATTCAAGGCGGCCCAACTGGTCCGCTCGTGCCGGGCGTTGAAGGACATCTGCCTGGCCTACGGCATCCCTCTGCTCTCGGGCAAGGACAGCATGTACGTGGACGGCCATCTGCCGGGCCGCTACGGCGAAACCCACAAGGTGTCGGCCCTGGGAACGATCCAGTTTTCGGCTATCGGCGTGGTGGAGGACGTCAACCGGTGCGCGACCCTGGACGCGAAGATGCCGGGCGACCGGGTTTACGTCGTCGGTATCACGCGGAACGAGTTGGGGGGGTCCGAATTTTACGACCGGTTCGGATACGTCGGGCTGAACGTGCCCCAGGTGAGAGCGGACGACTTTTCAGCCCTTTACCGGGCCATGGCCCGGTGCATCGGATCGGAACTGACAGCGTCGGTTCACGGGGTTTATCGGGGCGGGTTGGGCGTCCACCTGGCCCTGGCGGCCATGGCCGGCAACCTGGGGATGACGATCGATCTCGCCGCCGTGCCGTCCGAGGGCGTGGACCGGGACGACGTTTTGCTGTTTTCGGAATCCGCCGGACGGTTTATCGTAACGGTGGCTGCGCAACACCGAACAGAATTTGAACAACGGTTCAAAGGATTGCCCGTCGCCTCCGTCGGCGAGGCAACGGCGGACGGACGGTTCCGGGTGAACGGAATCGACGGTCGCCGGATCATCGATGCGGCGACCGCCGACCTGAAAACGGCCTGGAAAGCGCCCTTTGCCGGGCTGTAGGAGGAAGCCATGAGCATCGCGGAAAAAATGGTCCCGGATCCCCTGGCCCGGGACGAGGAGAAAAATCCGACGGCGTCAGCGGCGTCAGCGGCGCCGGAGATGGGGTCCGAAGACGGGAAACGCGTGTCGGAAGCGCTTTACTGGTCTGAATACTATGAAAATTGCGATTTCAGCTACGAATGGAACGACGGCGTTTTAGAGGAAAAGCCTGTGTCCGATTATCGCAGATTCCTGGTCTATAACTGGTTTTTGTCTCTGCTCAACCATTTCCTGGATCTGCGCCCCATCGGAAAAATGGTCGGCCTCGAATTCGGATTCCGCCTGGCTTTGCCCCACAAGACGACCATCCGCAAACCCGATCTGGGGATTCTTTCTTTACGGAACCCGGTCGATCTTGACGTCTATGACCGGAGCTTTGCCGGCGTTTTCGACTTGTGCGTTGAAATCGTATCCGATTCCAAACGGAGCGAACTCGAACGGGATACCCGGGTGAAGTTCGCCGAATACGAACAGGCCGGGGTCCGGGAATATTACATCCTGGACCGAAAAGGGATCCACACCGCCTTCTACCGCCGGGGGCCGGAAAGCATTTACAGGCCCATCCCGCCGGCGGAAGGGCCGGAACAAAACCTGATCCGTTCCTACGTGCTGCCCGGATTTCAATTCAGAATCGACGATTTGTATCGCCGGCCTTCCCCGAAGGAGATGGCGGAAGACCCCGTCTATCGGGGATTCGTCCTTCCTTTCTATCAGGAAGAGATAAAACGGGCGAAACAGGAGAAAACGAGAGCGGACCGTCTGGCCGCCAAACTGAAGGCATTGGGATTTCCGGAAGAATAACCGAAGGGATCGTTCCATGAAGCAGATTCACGCGCTGGTGCTCACCGGCTACGGCCTCAACTGCGACCACGAAACCGCCCACGCCCTGGAACTGGCCGGCGCCCAGGCGACCCGGGGCCACATCAATGCCCTTATCGACAGGGAACTGACACTGGACCCTTTCCGGATACTGGTCTTCGGCGGCGGCTTCAGCTGGGGGGACGATCACGGGGCCGGCGTCATCCAGGCGGTCCGGATGAAGACGAATCTGGGCGACGAGATCCTCCGGTTCATCGAACGGGGCAACCTGGTCCTGGGCATCTGCAACGGCTTCCAGACCCTGGTCAACCTGGGCCTCCTGCCGGGATTCGACGGCGACTACACCGCCCGGTCGGTGGCGCTGACCGGCAACGACCGCGGCAATTTCCGGGACGACTGGGTCCGCCTCCGGGTGAACCCGAAATCCCCCTGCGTCTTCACCCGGAACATCGATGGAATCGAACTGCCCGTTCGCCATGGAGAAGGCAAATTTTTCGCTGAAGCCCCCGTCATCGACCGACTGACGGCCGATGACCTGGTGGTGATGCGGTACGCGACTCGCAGCGGCGATGCCGCCGGCGGCCGATTCCCCCACAACCCGAACGGATCGGTTCGGGATATCGCGGGGATCTGCGACCCGACGGGCCGTGTGTTCGGGTTGATGCCCCACCCGGAGGCATACCATCACCCGACGAATCATCCGGACTGGACGCGACAGGGGGCTCGGGGAGGCGGCGACGGGGGGCGGACGGCGATGATTTTGGGGACCCGGTTGTTCGAGAACGCCGTTCATTATATACGGGAAACCAATAGGAAGCCTGACCAGCGTAAAGACCTCCGGGGCCCATGAAACCGTGGAGAACTTCCAACTCCGGGAATACAACCAGAAGGCCGAGGCCCTTAACCAGCGCATCGAGTCTTACGAAAAAAAGGCGGACGCCCCATCCTCCCAGAGGGTTTTTATAAGATCGAAACCGTTTCTTTGCGTTGACTTACTTTCCATTTTTTGAAATAATCCCCTTCAGTACGCCATGTTAAACCCGTCGGCAACACCGTATTGCAAGGATGCCCTCAATCCCATGAACGATAAAAAAGACTTCAAACTCGACGAACAGGCCGACAAACTGTTCCAAAGTCTCGATATCACGTCAGAAGACGAAGGTCCCCTGTACGGCGCCCTCCCTAGTTTAACCGTTAAGGAAACCGAACTGGATGCATGGCGCGCCCTTCTCATCGAAGCCGCCCACATCATCGCTTCCCACATCCTGGAAAAGCAGCTCCGGGAAGGCGTGAAAAAAGAACCGCCCTCATTCGCACGGCTCGAAGACGTATTTCGAAAAATATCCGACATCCCGATTGACGTCGATATCATTCAAATCTGCCACCGCGGATTCACCTCGAGCGCGTCCCGAACCGGTGAACTCGATTACGAACTGGTGTTCGGCGAGATCATGATCGACCTCAGCGTCGCGCAATCCATGGCCAAGCGGATGGGCGTCCGGATGTCGCACCTGGACAAGCGCCTCCTGAAGGCCTTCGAGGTGCTTTCCAACCACTCCATCAACAGCCTCGACATCCATATCCCGGACCCGGATTCGGTGCGACAGATGGAAGACATGCAACTCTGCCTTCTCATTCTCTCCCGATACCACCAGGCGTCGAAGATGAGCGGCCCCCTCCGGATCGAACAGGACGGCGAAACCAGGGCCCTGCCGCTGGTCCAAAACCACCTGCGACAGTACGATCCCAATCTGACGATGCTGGCCGGCCTGAACCGCCTGAGCCAGGCAGCCATGCAAAAAATTGTCAAAAACACCCAGGACGCCGCGGAAAAAGGCGATGTTTCGCTGAAAGACGGCATCTACAGCGCCATTGTCGCCGCCAAAACCGCCAAAGGGAAACTCAAACGACCGTCCCTTGAAGTCAACACATCCCAGTACGAAATCGTTCGCGCCGGCCGGCAAAGAAGGGCGGCCGCCCGATCCAATGAACATATTCCCATTGATGTCCAAAATCACAAACGAAATCACAAAAAGGTCGATGCCGGCGAAAACATCGAGGAGATCGAAGAAATGCTGTCAGAAGAGCCCAATGACAGATTGACCCAGCTCATCCGCGAAAATTTCAGCCAGGAGCCTCAGCAGGCCAAGGGCATGATCAAGGGCGTCTATGGCAATGATTACAAACGGATCAATGCGCAACAGCTGGCCAATCGTATTTATCTGGTCAGCCGACTGCTGGATGCCATCGAGAAACACCCCGAAGGCGAAAAGATTCTCAAAGAGGTGCTGAATCATATAGAGGGCCGAATCGAGCAGGTGTCGGAAAGCGTTTTGGGCGACATCGCCGTCCAGGACGGCGTTCTCAAAGTCCGGGTCGGCGGAAAGGAAGGCAGTTTAGGGAAGATCAACCCCAAACTCGTCAAGACCCTTGCCGCCAGCAAGAGCCGCGTCAGCATTCGAAAAAAAATGCGCAACCTCGTCCGCGGAAAGACCCAATTCTCGGCGCGAGACTATAAGGCCCTGGCGGACGATTTCGATATCCCGGTAAAGGATGCCAAAGACATCGTCGAGCTGCTAAAGAGATGCTTCAACGAGGAGGGACAATTCCTCCGCAAGACCTTCGAGGCCAACATCCCCGCCTTCACCCGATGGGAGCGCCGAATCTTCGAATTCATGTGGCACTATCTCAAGGGGACGTTCCGTCGCCAGGATCGCGTGGCGTTTCTCAATTCCCTCCAGCATATGATCGCTTCCATGAAACAGCCCCAACAGGCCATCAGCGTCCTGATGACCGATTTTCTGAAAAACCCGACCATCGTCAGTTTTTCGGATCGAAACGCCATCATGCTCTCGAACCTGCTCATCCGGAAGTACAATAAGGAACTGAACCTCGACATCGAAATGACCCCCGAGGAAGTTCTGCTGGTCCGGGAGGGCGTCGACCGGAAAATCACAAGCGCCGTCTCAAAAGTCCTCGACGCCTCGCAGGATCGTTTCATGAGAAAGATGCGGACCATCCGGAATTACCTGCGCATCGTCCTTGGCGGCGTCCGCGCCGACACGTCTCCCATGCCGCTGCGATATCTAATCACCCTTGAACGGGAAGTTTATATTTTCCTGGCGCTGCTGGAAGGAAGAACCGCCCACCGGTTGCTGCGCAGCGCCGCCAATACCTATGGCGACCCGTCCGCGGATATCTATCGCCTCAAGGACAGTCGGAAAAACCTGATTACCCTCATGCAGCATTTGAAGGTTATCCTCCGCGCCCTTGGCAGGATCGGCACGGAGACGGATTTGACGCTGCTGGACCGAATCAACAATTCGGATCAGGGATTCATGCGCCTTGCCACAGGCAATCAGGAGGAAGACAAGGTGCGGCAGGTGCTCCGATGGGCCGAACTCTCCCGGGAGACCATTCTGAAGCGGACCATGAAAGATTCCAGGGACACCGAAGGGTTCATGGTTATACGATAACCTGGTGCGCCGGCCCCTTTTCTCCTTTTTTGCCCCTTCCCCTTTTGTTTCCATAAAAGCACTCTCCCCGTTGCCGGCCCCGAACTGGACAGCGGCGGGGAGCGCCCTTGACATTGCCGAATCATTCATTAATTTAGATGGGTTGAAAAAATGCACCCACATCCGGGAGGAAACGTGAGCATCGACGAACTGAAGCACCGGATCGAAGAGACCCATCCGCTGATCAACCGGATCCGGGAGGAGATCGGCCGGGTGCTGGTGGGGCAACGGAACCTGGTGGACGGTCTGCTGATGGGGCTGTTCACCCGGGGGCATATCCTCATCGAGGGGGTGCCGGGCCTGGCCAAAACCAGCGCCGTCAAAGCCCTGGCCGACACCGTCCGGGCCGAATTCAAACGGATCCAGTTCACCCCCGACCTGTTGCCGGCCGATCTTATCGGCACCGAAGTCTATCGGCCGAAAACAGGGGATTTCGACACCAAAAAGGGGCCGATTTTCCATAACATCATCCTGGCCGACGAGATCAACCGGGCGCCGTCCAAGGTCCAGTCGGCCCTCCTGGAGGCCATGCAGGAGCGCCAGGTCACCATCGGGGATGCGACCTATCCCCTGCCCCGCCCGTTTCTCGTTCTGGCCACCCAGAACCCCATCGATCAGGAGGGAACCTACCCCCTTCCGGAAGCCCAGGTCGACCGGTTCATGTTCAAGCTGCTCGTGGATTACCCCGACCGAAATGAAGAAAAAGAGATCATGCGCCGCATCGGGTTCGAAGCGGCCGCGGGCGCCGGGCCGGTGATCGACCCCGGCCAGATCGACGCCATCGCCGGGCTGACCAACGCCGTTTACGTGGATGAAAAGCTGAAAGACTACATCGTGGACCTCGTGTTCGCCACGCGCCGTCCGGCCGATTACAAAATCGACATCGCCCACTACATCCAGTACGGGGCCTCTCCACGGGCCACCATCTTTTTGAGCCAGGCGGCCCGGGCCTATGCCTTCCTCCAGGGACGGGCCTACGTTACCCCCCAGGACATCAAAACCGTGGCCCCCGGCGTATTGCGTCACCGCATCATCCTCTCCTACGAGGCCGAGGCCGAAGACCTCGCCCCGGACGCCATTATCGGACAGGTCTTCGACTCCGTGGAAGTCCCCTGATGCTTTCTACCGACATCATCAAAAAAATCAAAAAGATCCACATCAAGGCCGGCCGACGGGTCAACACCCTCATGGCCGGCCAGTACAAATCGGTGTTCCGGGGGTCGGGGATCGAATTCGAAGAGGTGCGGGAATACGTTCCCGGCGACGAAGTCAAAAGCATCGACTGGAAGGTCTCCGCCCGCATGGGACGCCCTTTCGTGAAACGGTACAAGGAGGAGCGGGAACAGGTGGTCATGCTCCTTTTGGACATGAGCGGATCGGGGCTCTTCGGCACCTCGGATGCCCTCAAAAGAGAGACCGCGGCCGAGATCGCTTCCATCCTGGCTTTCAACGCCATCCGGAACAACGACAAGGTGGGGGCCATTCTGTTCACCGAAGGCGTCGAAAAATACATCCCGCCCAAAAAAGGATCGGCCCACGTCTGGCGGGTCATCCGGGAGATGTTCTCCTTCCGGCCCGCCCATCGCGGCACCGATCTGAAGGCGGCCGTGGATTACCTGGGCCGGGTCTGCCGCAAGCGGACCACGGCGTTTCTCATCTCCGATTTTCTGATCCGGAACCGCCGGCCGGACGCCCCCTTCGATCCTGCCCGCGCCTTCCGGTCGACGTCCATGCGACACGAACTCATCGCCGTGGTGGTGTCGGATCCCGGCGAATTCCGGCTCCCGGAAACGGGCATCCTGCTGGTGGAGGATGCCGAGACCGGCGCGCTTTACCATCTGGATGGATCCGACCGGAAGACCCGGGAGCGGTACGAATCCGTAAAACGCCGGGAATACGCGGAGATCCTGGGGGGCCTCAAGCGGGCGCGCATCGACGCCATCCCCATGGAAACCACCAGCGATGCCGGGGATGTCCTCGCCCGGTATTTCAGAATCCGGGAGCGCCGAAAGCGGTGATGGGTCGGCGGCTCTTAGTGTTGGGGATGATCGGATGGCTGATCCTCGGGGCGGCGCTCCCGGCGGCATCCCAAACCGATCCGCCCATGACGGACATCCACGACATCAAGCCGCCGGAACGGCCCGCCGCCGATCCGAACTGGATCTCCTACGCCCTGGCCGGCGTCCTGGTCATCTGCCTTTTGGCCCTTCTGATCCGAATGTTCCGGCGGTCGAGACGCCGGAAGCCGGCGCCGTCCGTTCCCTCGTTGCCGCCGGCGCCGCGCGCCCTCCAGGCGCTGGAAGACCTTCGCGACGTCGGACGGTTCGAAGGCCGGGAGTTCTATTTCCGGCTGTCGGCCATCCTCCGGGAATACATCAGGGGCCGATTCGGCATCGACGCCCCCGGGATGACCGTCGAAGAGCTGTTGCCCCGGATCGGGGGCCTGGACCTGCCGACGGATTTGCAAGGCAAACTCCGGGCGTTCTTTCGGTCCGCCGAGCCCATCAAGTTCGCGGCCGCCGCGACCGTCGAACGGCAAATGGAAACGGATCACGCTTTCGCCGTCGCGTTTGTCCGGGAGACGGCGTCATAACCATGTTCCGGTTCGCCGACCCCCTTTGCCTGCTGCTCCTGGCCGTCGTGCCGGCCCTGTTGTTGTACCGTCGACGCCGCCGCCCCCATCCGACCCTTCGGATGTCGAGCCTGGCGGCCGCCCGGGAGGTCCCCCGGTCCCCCGCGCTCAAATGCCGGTGGATCGTCCCGTTTTTAAAATACGCGGCCCTGGTCCTGATGATCGTCGCCATGGCCCGCCCCCAGTCGGGGACCCGTCGGGAGATGGTGCTGACCGAAGGCGTCAACATCGTTTTGGCCGTGGACCTGTCCGAAAGCATGGCCGCCCTCGACTTCCGGCGGGAGGGCAAAATCGTCAACCGGCTGGAAGCGGTCAAAGGCGTGGTGGGGGCCTTTATCCAGCGGCGGACGGGCGACCGGATCGGTCTGGTGGTCTTCGGCGATGAAGCGTACACGCAACTCCCGCTGACCCGGGATTACAACGCCATCGCCGCCATGCTCGACCGGCTGGAGATCGGGGCCGTCGGAAAGAGCACCGCCATCGGCGACGCCATCGGCATCTCCCTCAAGCGACTCTCCGACATCGAGAGCGCGTCGAACATCATCATCCTGCTGACGGACGGCCAGAGCAACGCCGGTCAGCTCTCCCCCGGGGCCGCCAGCGAAATCGCGGTTGAACACCATGTCAAGATCTATACCATCGGCGTCGGTACGCGCGGGCGGGCCCCTTTCCTGGTAAGGGACCCGGTCTTCGGCGAGCGGTATGTCTACCAGCGGGTGAACATCGACGAGGAGACGCTGAAGCGCATCGCCGAAAAAACCGGCGGCCTCTATTTCCGCGCCGAGGATACCGAGGCCCTCGCCACCATCTACGACCGGATCGACGCCCTGGAAAAGACCGAAGTGGAAGTAAAGACCTTTTCCGAATTCAACGACCTTTATCCCTATATGCTGTCGCCGGCCTTCGGCCTGCTCGCCGCCTGGGCCGTGCTGGCCAACACCCGGTTTCTGAGGATTCCATGACGTTCGCCAGAATCGAAATGCTCTTTCTGATCTGGGCCGCGCCGGTATTGGCCCTGATCGTCGCCTACGGCATGCGCCGGCGGCGGAAAGCCCTCTCCCGGTTCGCCTCCCCAAACGGGCTGGCCGTCATCGCGCCGACCTCCTCCGCCCGAAGGCGGTGGGTCAAAGGGGGACTGTTGATCGCCGGGCTGGCGTTTCTCTCCCTGTCCCTTTCCGGCCCGCGGTACGGTTTTCGCTGGCAGGAAATCGAACGCCGGGGGGTGGACATCCTCATCGCCCTGGACTGCTCCCGATCCATGCTGGCCCGGGACCTTCAACCCACCCGGCTCGACCGGGCCAAACGGGAGGTGCTGGATCTCATCGCCATGCTCCAGGGGGACCGGGTGGGACTGGCGGCCTTTTCCGGAACCGCCTTTCTCCAGTGTCCTCTTACCCTCGACTACGCGGCGTTTCATCTGTTCCTCGAAGTCCTGTCGCCGGATTACCTGCCGGTGGGCGGGACCGACATCACCGGGGCCCTGACCGTGGCCCGGAACGGGTTCGACCCCAAATCGGCGGCGGAAAAGGCGGTGATTCTGATCACCGACGGCGAGAACACCGGCCGGGGCGATCCGGTGGCGGCGGCCCGAAAGCTGGACGAAGCGGGGATCACGCTGTTTTGCATCGGCGTCGGCGGCGAGGAGGGGGTTCCGGTGCCCGCCGCGGACGGCGGGTTCAAAAAGGATCGGGAAGGACAGATCGTCATGACCCGGCTCGATGAAGACCTCTTGCAGCGGATGGCCCTGCTGACCGGGGGAACCTACGTCCGGTCCGTGGCCGGCGATATGGACCTGGACGTCGTCTACCGCCAGGAGATCAGAGGTAAAATGGAAGCGGCCGCCCTGGCCGGCGGCCGCAAGCAGGTATGGGAGGACCGGTATCAATGGTTCCTGGCCCTCGCCATTCTCTGCGTGGTCGTCGATCTGTTCCTGCGGCCGATCCGGCGGACGCCCGGCGTTGCGATGGGGCGCCTCCTGTGCATCCTGTGTCTCCTGGCGGGGACATTATCCCCTTCTCCAACCTTCGCCGGACCGTTGCAGGAGGGCGTCGAAGCCTATGACCGGGGGGAATACGAAACCGCCCTCAAACGCTTCATCGACGCCCAGCTCGACGCGCCGGACCGCCCCGACATCCTCTACAACATCGGCAACGCCTACTACAAACTGGGGGACTACGAAGCCGCGCTGACCCATTACAAACAGGCTTTGGAAAAGAACCCGGCCGGACTGGAAGAAAAAGCGCGGTACAACAAAGGCAACGCTCATTTCAGAAACAAGGAGTACGAAGCGGCGATCAAGGCCTACGAGGCCGCCCTGAAGATCGATCCCGACGATCAACAGGCGGAGGAGAATCTCCGGTTCGTCCGAAAGGTGATGGAACAGCAAGAACAACAACAGCAGCAATCCGGCAAGGAAGGGGATGGCCCAAAAAAGGAAAATGAAACGCCTCAACGGAACGAACCGGAACAGCAAAACGCGCCTTCCGAAGCATCCAAGGACGGCCGGCGATCCGATCCGCGGCCGGAACAGAGACCGGACGCCCCGAAGCCCGGCCCCGAGTACGGCGACGAAATGACCGACGCGCAACCGCCCGGTCCCCAGGCGGATGAAGACGCGCCGGAGGAGAGCGCTCAGGCGGCGCCTTCGACAGCGGCCGCCGAAGCCCCTCCGGACGACGCCGAACGCGAAGCGGCGAAGCGGGCCCTGAACCGGCTGAAGGATCAGCCCGGAAAAGCGCTGATGCCGGCGCCGCGCTATGGGCGTCCGGCGGTGGAGAAAGACTGGTGAGCTTGTCTCTTGTTTGTGGCTTGTGGCTTGTTTGTGGCTTGTGGCTTGTGGCTTGTGGTATCACTATCCACTATCCACTATCCACTATCTGCCTCTGCCTGACGATGCTTTTATGCCCCTTCGCCGCCCCGGCGGAAGCCGCTTCGGTTCAGGCGACAGTGGATCGGAACACGGCGGCCCTGGGCGAATCCATCCAGCTCCGGGTGTCGGCCTCCGGGGTCCGGGACGGAGACGTGGATGTCTCCCCGATCCGGGATTTCAAGGTCATCCCCCGGGGCCGGAGCACCAATCTCCGGGTCGTCAATGGAACGGCGTCCCGGGAGATCCTCTTCAACTACACCCTCATCCCCGTGAAAGCCGGCGACCTTCGGATTCCGCCCCTCACCGTCCGGACCCCCGAGGGCGACTACAGGACCCGGAAAATCGACATCGCGGTCTCCGAACGACCCCAAAAAAGCGCGGAGGATCGCGACATCTTCGTCAGGGCGGAGGTTTCCAACGACCGTCCCTATGCGGGAGAGCAGCTGGTCTACACCTTCCGTCTCCACCGGACTCTCCGGATCACCGAAGCCCAGTTCCGGAAGCCGGATTTTTCCGGGTTCACGGCCGAAGGGATCGGGGAAGAGCGCTCCGACATCGCCGTGATCGACGGAAAACGATTTCACACCACCACGCTCTCCTATGTGCTGATCCCGCTGACCGCCGGGCCGAAAACCATCCAACCCGCCGTTCTGGAATGCGGCGTGGTCCATCGGGATCATCGGGGCGGAAATTCGCCCTTCGATTTCGATTCCCTCTTCGGCGGGGGCCGGGTGGAAACCCGGGTCCTGCGGACGGAAGCCATCGACATCGACGTTATTCCCCTGCCGGACCCTCAGGGCGCCCACCCCTTTTCCGGGCTGGTGGGAAAGATGGACATCCGGGCGAGCCTCGATAAAACAAACCTCAAGACGGGAGAATCCGCCACGCTGACCCTCGTTATCGAGGGCGCCGGCAATATCGTGGACGCCAAAGCCCCGGCCATCGACGTTCCGGACGGGTTCAAGGCTTATGCGGACGCGCCCCAGGAGGAGATCGCCCTGGACAGCAACGGCTACTTCGGGAAAAAGACCTTCCGGACGGCCCTGGTCCCACTGGAACCCGGCGTCTACCGACTGCCGCCCGCGAAACTGACCTATTTCGACACCGGATCGGAGACCTATGTCCACCGCGAAACGGCGTCTTTCTCTTTGACCGTTGAGAAGGGGGAAGCGGAAAAAGAGATGACCGTGGTTTCGGCCCCCACCGACGGAAACGGGACCGCCAGGCAGAAAGTGGCGTTTACGGGACGGGACATCCTGCCCATACGGGACGATCTGAGCGCGCTGGAGACCCGGCGGCCGCTTTCCATCCAGTGGTTCCTGGCCCTTCTCGGCGTCCCGGCGGCCCTTTTCGCGGGGGTGGGCGGACTCTTTCTCGCCCTTCGCAAGGGGGATGATCCGGCCGGCCGCATGGCGCGTCGGGCCCATGTTTCCCTGAAAAAGGCCGGCGCTTCCGGCACCGGGGAGGACGTCTTTCTCTCCTGCCTCTACAGGGGAGTGGTGTCGGCGATTCTCTCCAGGGCCGGGGCTTTGGGGGAATCCCTCACCGGCGCCGAAGCCGAAACGATTCTGCGCGGACAGGGATACCCTCCGGAAGTCGTCCAGCAGGCCGCGGGGCTTCTGGAGCGGATCGAATCCGCCAAATTCGGCGGCGCTTCCCTGGATCCCCGGGATCGGGAGCGGCTGCTGTCAGAGACCCGGCGCCTTGTCAGGCGGATATCGTGAGCGCCCGGCCGCCCAAACGAACCGTTGCCGCCTGGGGGTGCGCCGCCGTCATGCTCGGCCTGCTGGCCCTGGCGGGACCGGCGGACGCCGCCGAAGACCGATCCGCGGCGGCCCGGACGTTCCTGGAGGGCGTGGAAGCCTACCGGCGGGGGGCATACGGCGCCGCGGTCGCCGCGTTCAGGACCCTCGCGGCCTCCGGCGTCCGGAACCCTCACCTCTACTACAATCTGGGAAACGCCTGTCTCAAAAGCGGCGATCTGGGCCCGGCCATTCTTTGGTACGAGCGGGCGTTGAAACTGGCCCCGGACGACCCGGACCTCGCTTTCAACCACGCCTACGCAACCTCTCTTGTAAAAGACGAGCGGGAAGACGAATCCGCCCCCGTCTATCGCATCCTGTTCTTCTGGCGGCGCCTCCTGAGCCCCCGGGCGGCGGCGGCCGTCGCCCTGGTCTTCAACGGTTTGTTCTGGCTCGCCCTGACGGTCCGTTTTCTTCGGCGGAAACGGGTGATGAAAGGGGTCGCCTATCCCCTGTTGGCGGCGGCGCTCATTTTCACGGCCACCGCGCTTTACAATTATTATGAAGCCGCCTGTCTGCGGGAGGGGATTGTGTTGCCGGAAACGATCTCGGTGCGATCCGGTTTGTCGGAGGACGCCACCGAACTGTTCGTTCTCCATGCCGGCGCCAAAGTGGCGATTCAGGGGCAAAAGGAAGAATTTTACCGGATCTGGTTTTCAGAAGGCAAGATCGGCTGGGTGAAGGGATCGGAGATCGGCGCGATCTGACCTACCGGCTCTTCTCCTTTTCCATCTCTCCCAACCGTTTCAGCAACCGTCGCGCCAACCTGATATTTTTTTGCACGTTCTGGTAATCCGGGTCGATCTTCCGGACCTTCTCCCATTCTTCGATGGCTTCCACCAGTTGCTCGTTTTCAAAATGCCGGATGCCGTTTTTATAGTGAAGATCCTTGTAACGCGCTTCGCTGGCGGCCTTTTTCTCCCGGCACGCCTTGCACGCTTCATTGTATTTCAGGGCCTCTCCAAAGGCCTGCGCCGCCCGCAGATATTCCTTTTTCGCCAGCGCCGCCTCCCCCAGGGCGAAATAGCTTCTGTACAGATAGTCGCGGACGGTCGAATTCCGGGGCCTCAACCGGTGGGCCCTGGACAGGGGAGCGATGGCCGCGGCGTATCCGTTTTGCTCGAAATATCTCCGCCCCTCGTCGAGCAGGTTCCGGAAGTCGTTTTCAGGGTCGTTCCGCTCCGGCTTTTCAGGGGCGGGGAGCGCCGCCGTCGCTTTGGGCTGCTCTTTTTCGTCCGGTTTCCGGTCCTCCGGCTTCATCCCCGCCCGAAACGGCAGCCCCTGTATCCGGGGCAAAATGATCTCGCCGCCCACCTTGAGGCGGGAAGAATCGAGTTTATTAAGCCTGGCGACGACATCGGAGACCTTGCCCATCCGCCTGACCTCGGCGGTATCGTATCGCCGGCTAACCTCCGGCGTCATGAACGCCCGTTGCGGCACATGGTAATCCACATCCGTCAAATAGGTGTCGTAATAGGACATGGCGATGCCGGAAAGAGTCTCCCCGGGACGGACTTTATGGGAGACATAATCTTTCCCCCTGTCCTTGTAGCGTTTCAACTGATCGTCCCGTCTGATCGCCTCCGGTCCGGACGCCGGCGCCGGTTGGGGGCCGCCCTGCTGCATCATTTCGGCGCATCCCGATAGAAAAAAGATCAGAAATACGATGCCGGCGACCCGTCGCAATAGCCGAATATATTCCCTGCTGCTTGTCATAGGACCGCTCCGTCTGTAAAATATCAAGTTTTCGGTTCATTATTCTTTTCTTATTTCTACCCCGCGAAGCCCCCTCTTCACCTCAATAGTTTCGGGACCGAATGATATTGAACACCAGCCACAGGCCCAGGATCGCCGACACGACATAGCCGATGATGCCGAAGGCCGGGTACCCGAAAAGATAGGGCCGGACGCCGGTGGTGATGATCATGGACGATCCGATGATCAGGGCGCCGATGATGATGCCGAAGGTCAGGCGATTGGCGATGTTGTCGAAGGTGTCCTGCAACCCCTGGAGGTTTTCGTGTTCGAACCGGATGTGGAGCTTCCCGTGTTCCAGTTTCTGGACGATCTTGGCCAGACGCCGGGGCACGCCGCCGCGCATGGTGAAGAGATCGGAAAGCGTGGCGGTCAGATTCCGCCAGATAACCTTGGGGCTGTGGCGCCGGGCGGCGATCCGCCGGACATAGGGCTCCGCCTCGGAGACGACGTCCAGGTCGGGATAGATCGACCGCGCAACGCCTTCCAGGGTGATCAGGGCTTTGATCATGGTGGCCATATCCGGCCGGATGCCGAGCCGGTGTTCGCGCATCGTCTCGGTAATGTCCAGGAGGAGATTGCCGAGGTTGAGTTCTTTGATGGGGACGGCCGCGTACAGGTCGATGATCTCCAGCAGCTCCCGTTCCAGGCTCCGGGTGTTGATCTCGTCGTCCTTCTGGACGGACATTTTCACCACGGTCTCCAGCAACGCCTGACCGTCCCGGTCCGCCAGGGCGCGGATCATGTCCACGAGATCGTACCGGTCGCCCGCGGTCAACCGGCCCACCATTCCCCAGTCGACCAGGCAGTAGCGATGGTCTTCCATGAGGATCAGATTGCCGGGATGGGGGTCGGCGTGGAAAAACCCGTCCCCGAAGATCTGCTTGATGCCGGCCCGGAGACCGATCCGGGCCATAAGATGGGCGTCTTCAAGGGCCGACAGATCGACCTTTTTCAGACGATCCCCTTTGACGTGCTCCATGACCAGCAGCTGGGCGGTGCAGTACTCCTGATAGACATCGGGGATGTAGATGCCCGGCTGGTCGGCCATGTTGGACTTGGCGATCCTCAGATACCGGGCCTCCCGGTTGAAATCCAGCTCCCGCATGAGGGTCCGCCGGGTGACCCGGACCAGTTCCGGCAAATCGTACAGACGCATCTCTTCGAACCGCTGGTGGATCCGCTTGGCCACGGCGGAAAAAATGTTGAGATCCGTCTCCATGGTGTGGCGGATGTTGGGTCGCTGCACCTTGACGGCCACCACCGGCCCCTGGGGCGTGAGCGCGGCCCGGTAGACCTGGGACAACGAGGCCGCCGCGATGGGCTCGGGATCGAAGACCGGAAAGACCGACTCCAGGGGTTTCCCCAGATTGTGGTCGATCACCTTGCGGGCCTCTGAAAAGTCGACCTCCGCCACATCGTCCTGGAGTTTTTCCAGCTCCACGATGAGGTTCGGCGGCAGGAGATCCGGCCGGAGGCTCATGATCTGTCCCATCTTGACAAAGGTGGGTCCCAGCTCTTCAAACGCCATGCGCAGCCGTTCGTAGGAGCCCAGCCCCGACGCCACCTGCCGCTGCCGGGCCCCGGTCATGCCCCGGCCCGGCAGATCGAGGCGTTCGACCAGATCTTCAAACCCGTATTTCAACAGGATGAACACGATGTCCTTGAACCGCCCCAGATTGCTCAGCGCCTTGATGTCCACCGCTTATTCCTTTTCCCCTCGGCTCTCGCGGGCCTTTTCCAGGATGGAAAGCCGGATCTCCAGGGCGTCCACCTTATGCTTGAGCCGTTCCATGGCTTCCTGACGCCCCACGCCGATATTGTCCAGGCCCCCCTTGAAGGCGTCGCTCAGGGCCTGCTCCAGCTTGGCGAACTGTTTTTCCCCGCTCTCCACCAGTTCCTCGGTGAGCCGGCGGGCGTCCTCTTCGGACAATTTGGCCTCTTTCACCAGCCTCCGGGTCGCCTCTTCAACCTTCTCCCGGGTCAACAGCACGGCGCCGATGCCGGCCATCAATCCTTTTCGTATCTCTTTGAACATGGTGCGCCTCCTTATTTGGGGACATGAGTTGGACCGCCGGGTGAACTTGCCCTCTGAATACAATAAAATTTATTGAAAATTTTACCAAATTCACTCCAAAAGATAAAGTCTATAAATGGGACCTCCCGAAAAAGGACGCCAACCCGGCCGGCGTCCCTAATTGCTCTTGACAAATCCCTTAATCCCTATTAGTTACTACTTCTTTATATTCGGACTAAATGGTATCGACGGGATACCTCGTGTTAATCAAGAAACCATTCGAAAGGAGAAAAAAGGCTATGTCGAACTTAATTCCTCCCCATGGAGGCAAAGGCCTGACCTGTTGTCTGCTGGAAGGCGCGGAACTCGAAGACGAAAAGAAAAAAGCGGAAAACCTCAAGAAAGTGCCGATCTCTCCCCGTGAAAAGGGCGACCTGATCATGATGGGCATCGGCGGTTTCAGCCCCCTCACCGGCTTCATGACCAAGGCCGACTGGCAGAGCGTCTGCGACAATTGTCTGCTGGCCGACGGCGCCTTCTGGCCCATCCCGGTGACCCTTTCCGTGGAAAAAGAGATCGCCGAGGGCATCAAGGACGGCGAAGAGGTCGCGCTCCTGGACACCGCCCGGAACGAAATCATGGCCACCATGAAGGTCACCGAGAAATTCCAGATGACCGAAGAGAACAAGAAGTTCGAGTGCGAAAAGGTCTACATGGGCGAAGGGACCAAGACGCCGGAGGAATTCTGGAAGATCGCCAAAGACGATCATCCGGGCGTTCAGATGGTCATGAATCAGCACGATTACAACCTCGCCGGGCCCGTCAAGGTGCTCAGCGAAGGCGAATACCCCATCAAGTACGCCGGCATCTATCAGCGTCCGGAAGAATCCCGGAAAGAGTTCGAGAAACGCGGTTGGAAAGAAGTGGCCGCCCTGCAGCTCCGGAACCCCATGCACCGGTCCCACGAGTACCTGGCCAAGATCGCCGTGGAAGTCTGCGACGGGGTTTACATCCACTCCCTGGTGGGCAACCTGAAGCCCGGCGACATTCCCGCCGAAGTGCGCGTCAAGTGCATCGACGCCCTGGTGAAGAACTATTTCGTGGAAGACAAGGTCGTCCAGGGCGGCTATCCGCTGGATATGCGGTACGCCGGTCCCCGCGAAGCCCTGCTCCACGCCACCTTCCGCCAGAACTACGGCTGCTCCCGGATGATCATCGGCCGCGACCACGCCGGCGTGGGCGACTTCTACGGCATGTTCGAAGCCCAGACCATCTTCGACAAGATCCCGACCCCGGACGAACCCGGCAAGGCCCTTCTCTGCACCCCCCTGACGATCGACTGGACCTTCTTCTGCTACAAGTGCGACGGCATGGCCTCCCTTCGGACCTGCCCTCATTCCAAGGAAGACCGCGTGCTGCTCTCCGGCACCATGCTGAGAAAGCTCCTCTCCGAAGGCGGGGAACTCCCCGATCACTTCGGACGCGACGAAGTCGTCGAGATCCTTCGGCAGTACTATGAAGGCCTGACCGACAAGATCGAGATCAAGACCCACAAGGCGGCCACGGGCGCCTAACGCCGCGTTTTCAATAGTCAGACGTTCCTGAACCAAGAAAGGGAGCGGGGGGTTTCCCCTGCTCCCTTTTTTCTTTTCAGAATGCCGGCCTGCACAAGATAAAAAGCCCGTAAAAGCGGCCATAGTGAGCACGCCGTTACGGGCTTCAGGGAATTCTAAAAAATCAGACCACCTGTTTTTACGCTGAAACCATAGGGATGAATTAACCGGAAGCCATAGGGGCGAAAAATTTTTCGCCCCTACACATTTAGAACTTCCGGCCGCTGTACTCCGCATAGGCCATGGCCACGGTGCGATAGACCAGGTGGGCAAGTTTGGAGAAGGGCAGGTACGCGAACAGGGCGAACACGAAGATCAGGTGGATGAAATACATCGTGTAGGAAAGCCCGGCCGCCCCGCCCAGGCGGGTCATCTCGGTCAACATGCCGGTGAGCCCGAGGGCCAGGGCCAACCCGATCAGGGACCAGTCCTTGTAGGTGGAGTTCTGGTCGGTCTTGGCCATCCGGTTTTTGATCATCAGGGCCGACCCGATGACCAGGGAGACGCCGGCGATGTTGGCCAGCCATTTCACCGGATTGAGCTGGGAATACGGCCCGTGGATGCCGAAGACGTAGAGCACCACGAAGAAAATGCTGGTGACGATGAACAGGCCGATGAATCCGAAAAAGACCATCATATGGGAAGTGGCCCGCTCTTCGTTCTCGCCGCACTGGGAGAATTTGGTGTGCTTGAGGATCCGGGGGATCACCCGGCCCAGGGCCTTGATGAATTCGACGGGTTCGATCTTCTCTTTTTCCGTCTTTCCGGCATCAAGTGCGTTCTGGTGGATGTCGCCGATAAACCGTTTGAGCCCGAGGGCGAAGATCACCACCATCCAGATGGACGCCGGGATCATGATCAGGTCCACCAGCCAGGTGGAGAAAAATTTGCCGTGAACAATCTCGCCGCCGCCCGGCGTGAAGTCGAGCAGCCCTGTAATCAGGCCCACCACGATGAAGATCAGCGCGGGGATCGCCAGCAGGATGGGGAGCTTCTTGGGATCGTTCACCGCCCTGGCGATGGATTTCGGCTGGGCGTATTCCGTGATGGCGTAGGAACGGATGGCCGCCATCACGTCGCCGGGTTTGGCGTCCCGGGGACACAGGGTGGTGCAGTCCCCGCAGTTGTGGCACAGCCAGACGTCCGCATTGCTCACCAGCCGGTCCTTGAGACCCCAGCCCGCCGCGATCATCTCTTTGCGGGGGAAGGGCTTGTTGTCCGGTGAAATGGGGCAGGCGACCGAACAGGTCGCGCACTGATAACATTTTTTCAGGGTGTCGCCCCCAAGCCCGACCACTTCATTTAAAAATCCAATGTCAGGCTCCACCAGGTATTTATCCGTCATGCCAATACCTCCTTATTGTCATTTGTGGGTTCGCCAGTCTCCTGGCTGTCCTCTGTCATGGCCGGCCGCCCCGGGGCGGCCGGCGCCGATATGACAAACGACGGACGACCGGGATCCAGTCGAATTAGAAGCCCTTGAAGGGGTTCGGGCCGAGTTCCTCGATCTGCTTCACGAAATCGTTGATGATCCGCGGGATCTTGGGATAATCGTCGATGGCCACTTCGTACTGGACCACCCGTTCCTCTTCCAGGGCCAGGCTGGCCAGGGCGTCGCCGATCTTCTTGACCCGGATTTCGGCCAGCTCGGAGCCTTTGACAAAATGGCACTGATAATCGTCGCCATGCTTGCACCCCAGGAGGAAGACGCCGTCCATCCCCTGCGAGAGGGCGTCCTTGATCCAGATGACGTTCATGGAGCCCAGGCAGCGGATGGGAATGATCCGAACATCCGCCGAATAGGAGATGCGGTTGAGACCGGCGATGTCCAGGGTCGGGTAGGCGTCGTTCTCGCAGACCAGCCCGAGAATCCGGAAGGGCGGCTCGGTGTAGTCGTCTTCGGAAGGAACGCCCACCGCCTTGACCATGGAACCCACGGAGTCGATGCTGTAATCGGAGAAGTTAATGATCCGCTCCGGGCAGGCGCCCATGCAGGTGCCGCAGCGCCGGCAGCGGGTCGGATTCGGCTTCGGCGTGCCCTTGGCGTCGTCGTCGATGGCGCCGAAGGGGCATTCCTGGGTGCAGCGCTTGCACTGGGTGCAGCGCTGGAAGAAGAAATCCGGGAACGTCATGTCGCCGGACCGGGGATGGACCGACACGCCGCGGTTGACCGACTCCAGGCACTGGATGGCCTTCAGGGCGGCGCCGGAGGCGTCCTCGACGGCTTCTTCCATGGTCATGCTCCGACGGACCGCGCCAGCGGCGTAAATGCCGGTCCGCTGGGTCTCGTAGGGGAAGCAGATGAAGTTGGAATCGACATACCCATTGAACAGATCGATGTCCCGGAAGGCCGGTCCCTGGCGATAGGCCATGTTGACCACGGGTTCGTCCTTGGTCAGGGGCGCCATGCCGGCGGCCAGGACCACCATGTCGGCCTTCACCCGGATCTTCTCGCCCAGCAGCGTGTCTTCGGCTTCGACGATCATGCCGTCGCCGTTTTTGGACACCGACGCGACCTTGCCCTTGGTCATGAAGATGCCCGGGTCCTGCTGGACCTTTTTATAGAAGTTTTCGCTCAGGCCGGGGGTCCGCATGTGCTGATAGAAGATGAAGGACTTGCCGTCCCCGAAATCCTCCCGGACATAAGTGGCCTGCTTGAGGGCCACCATGCTGGTGACCGCCCCGGCGTAGTCGAAATCGGCGTCGCTCTCCAGGCCGGGGCTCTGGATAAAGACCACCGACTTGGCTTCCTTGCCGTCCGACGGACGAACGATCTTGCCCTGGGCGGCGATCTCTTCGAACTTGTGGTTGGTGACCACATCCGGCAGGTCGCCGTAGCCGAGATGGGCGAATTCGTCCTTTTTCGGCTCGTAGGGCCGCCATCCGGCCGCCAGAATCACCGCGCCGAACATCTCGCCGTCGGGATCCAGAGTCAGTATGTCGCGGCGGCCCTCGTTGTACTCCATGAATTTCTGATGGAGGGTTTCCGGATCGAGTTCCTTGCCGCTTTCATCGACGGTCATCTCCTCGGGCAGGGGATAGGGCACGTCGAATTCGATCTTCTCGCCGGGTTTTTTCATGGTGACGGTGAATTCGCCGGGCTGACCGGCGATCCGGGCCACCACCGCGTTGGTGCGCACCGTGATGCTGGATTGCTTTTCCACTTCGTCGATGCAGGACTGGACGATGGGCGGAATGGGGGTCTCGTAGGGATCCTTCATGGGCAGCTGCTTCCGGATTTTGGCCGCATAGCCGCCCAGGGTCGCGCTCTTTTCCACGATGGTGACCTCGTACC
This sequence comes from uncultured Desulfobacteraceae bacterium, assembly GCA_964652715.1. Classification (GTDB taxonomy): domain Bacteria; phylum Desulfobacterota; class Desulfobacteria; order Desulfobacterales; family JAABSP01; genus JAABTD01. Next base: position 13,989 of record CAZZBE010000001.1, on the reverse strand, counting down.
CGACCTTGGCCGCATCCACGGCCGCGGACATGCCGGCGACGCCGCCGCCGATGACCAGGATCTTCCGGTTGAGGGTGTCCAGCTTGTAGGGTTCGGGCAGCTTGATCCGCTCGACCCGGGCCATGCCCATGCGCAGGTAGTCTTCGGCCATCATCTGAACGCGGTCGAAGTTTTCCTCGTCTTCCTTCTCCTCTTCGGTCAGGGCGGGGAATTCGGACCGCGGATGGGACCAGACCACCCCTTCCCGGATGTTGACCCGGTCGACGATGCAGCCGTCGAACCGAAACACATCGTAATTGACCCGCCGGGAGCAGGCGGCGATGACCAGCGTGTTGACGCCGCCCTCGACCTCGGATTTCAGAAAGTCCACCCCCTCCTTGCCGCAGAACATGGAGTGGGTCTTGCACGTCAGCCCCTCTTCCTCTGCCACGTCGCACATGGCGGCGACGTCGAGGGATTCCCCGATGCCGCAGCCGGTGCAAATATAGACGCCAAATTTTTTATCCATTGAGTGCCTCCTACCTTCTCACCAGGGTTTGTATCGCTTTCAGGGCCATACCGGTCGCGTTCTGGTTGGACGACATGACGTCGGCCGGCTTGTTGGCGCATCCCGCGGCAAACATCCCGCCCTTTTCAAAGTCGTTGACGATGAAGCCGTCCGCATTGAACGTGAGATCCGCGGGAAGTTGGGTTGTCGCGGCGGTCGGCTGCATGCCGGTGGCGAGGACGACCATGTCGACGGTCTGACGGGTCTTTTCGCCGGTCACGGCGTTTTCGGCCACCACGGTGATGTTCTTGGTATCCGGATCTTCCTCTACTTCGGCCACTTTGCCCTTGATGAGGAAGATGTTCTCGTCCGCCTTGATGTCCTGATAGAATTTTTCATACCGCTGGCCCGGGGTGCGGATGTCGATGTAATAGATGTAGATCTTGGCATCGGGAAACTGCTCGCGCACGTAGGTGGCCTGCTTCAGGGAGGCCATGCAGCAGATGTAGGAACAATAGGGCAGATGGTTTTCATCCCTGGACCCGGCGCACTGGACAAAGGCCACGCTTTCGGGGGCCTTGTCGTCCGAGGGCCGCTGGATCTGGCCCTTGGTGGGGCCGTTGGGCGCCGAAAGCCGCTCCATCATCATGTTGGTGATGATGTTGGGGTAGCGGCCGTAGCCGAGATTGTCGATCCGGTTGGCGTCGTAGGGCTGCCAGCCGGTGGCCCAGACCACGGCGCCGACGTCCAGATTCAGGGTCCTGGCCGTCATGTCCAGATCCACCGCGTCGTATTTGCAGGCGTCCTTGGCCCGCTGGGCGTCTTCGGTGCCGATGATCTGGGGCGAGATCACATAGCGGGCCGGGAAGGCCATCTCATGGGGCAGATACGCCCCCTTGATCCGGTCCATGCCGAAGTTGAAGTCGTTTGCGACCTCCATCTTGCAGGCTTTGGCGCATTCGCCGCAGAGGGTGCAATTCTCGTTGACGTACCGGGGGTTGATCTTGATCTCCGCTTTGTAGTTGCCGGGAGATCCGGAGACCTTCTCCACGTCCGCCATGGTGAGCACTTTAATTCTCGGATTGTCCTTGATGCGGCGGAAATTGATCTCCAGCCCGCAGGTGGGGGGGCATAATTTGGGGAAATACTGCTTCAACTGTGCAACCCTGCCGCCGAGATAGGGGTTTTTCTCGACCAGGAACACCTCGTACCCGACTTCCGCGGCTTCCAGGGCCGTGGTCAGGCCGCTGATGCCCCCTCCGACGACCAGGATGGACCCGCTCGCGGGAGCTTGTTTATCGTCTGTCATGCTATCCCTCCATTGTATCCGGTGATAGATTTAGGGGTTTTCGGTCACAGGTCACGGGTTATGGGTTATGGGTGACAGGCGATAAGCGCGGTCGCCTATCACCCATGACCCACAACCTGTCCCATGTCCCCCTTACTTAATAAAAACCTCCAGGCGTCTTCCGACACCTGGAGGCATTCTCAAATCAATCCACTCGGACGACCGTCTTAATGACCGGCATCTCGACTGCCGCATTGATTAATCGGGGATAATTTTGACGTAATCCCGCTTGAAGGTATCCCAGGTTTTGGCCTTGGGATCGAACTTGGAATTGGTGAAGCAGAACCAGTTCGCGTCATCCTGATTGGGATAGTCGGACTGATAGTAGAAGCCCGGATACCGGGTCTCTTTCCGGAACTGGATGTGCCGCAGGTGGGATTCCACCGTCCAGATGCGATGGTAGATCTCCCAGGCTCTCATCAGCTCGTGGAGGTCTCCGGCGGCCAGCTTCTCGCAGTCTTCCCGCATGGTCTCCAGAAGATCCATGACGATCTCGAGGTTCTTGGAGGTGGTCTGGTAGAAGGTCGCCGTTCCGGCGCCGTACTCGTGGGTCGCCTTCATCAGCCGGTACATCATGCCCTCGGGCTTGAGGTAGTTCGGGTTGATGTCGATGGCGGTGGTGTACTCATGGTTGTCCAGGAAGACGCGGACCGGTTTGTAGACCATGTCCACCAGCTCTTCCTTGGACTGGGCGATGGTCGGCGTGAAGTCCTTGTTGTCCCGCACGAACTTGACCATCGCCTTGGCGGCCATGCGGCCTTCGGCGTGGGAGCCGGAGGAGAACTTGTGGCCGGAGCAGCCGACGCCGTCGCCCGAGCTGAACAGACCGGCAACGGTGGTCATCCGGTTGTAGACTTTGCCGTTGTGACCCCATTTGTAGGAATCCGGGACCCAGTCGTAATCGGGGCCGGAGCACCACAGACCGCAGCAGCCGGAGTGAGATCCCAGCAGGTAGGGCTCGGTGGGCATGATCTCGGAGTTCTTCTTCTCGGGCTCGGTGTTGGTGGCGCACCACAGGTTGGCCTGGCCGCAGGTCATGTCGAGGAAGTCTTCCCAGGCCTCGGACTCAAGGTGCTTGAGTTCTTTCTTGTCCATGGTCTTGCCGATTTCGGCCAGCGCGGTCACGGTGTCCATGATGATGGGGCCGCGGCCCGCTTTCATCTCGAACAGCATCAGGTGGTTCCGCAGACAGGTCGGGGTGATGGCGGCGGTGCCGTACGGCGCATAATTTTCGAGTTCCTGCTTGGCGACGTCGCTGGCCACGTAGTTTTCGCCCAGACCGTTGAGGGCCTTGGCCTTGAACAGGAGGAACCATGCGCCGACCGGGCCGTAACCATCTTTGAAACGGGCCGGGGTGAACCGGTTTTCCATCATGGACAGCTCGGCGCCGACTTTCATGCAGAGGGTGTAGGTGGAACCGGAGTTCCATACCGGATACCAGGCCCGGCCCTTGCCCTCGCCGACGGAACGGGGCTGATAGATGTTCACGGCGCCGCCGCAGGCGACCATCATGGTCTTGCACTTGATGATGTAAACCTTGTTCTCGCGAACGGAAAACCCGACCGCGCCGGCGATCTGATTTTCGTTCTTGGCGTCCAGGAGCAGTTCGACGATGAAGACGCGCTCCAGGATGTTTTCGTCGCCCAAGGCGAGCTTGGCGGCTTCCGCCACGATCCGCTTGTAGGATTCGCCGTTGATCATGATCTGCCATTTGCCGGTGCGGACCGGGGTGGCGCCGGATTTCAGGGTGCCCTGTTTCTGCCCCTTCTTGCCGTCCAGGTTTTTGCCGTCGTCGGTCTTCTTCCAGACCGGCAGGCCCCATTCTTCGAACAGATGGACGGAATCGTCCACGTGGCAGCCCAGGTCGAAGATCAGGTCTTCACGGACGATGCCCATCAGGTCGTTTCTCACCATCCGGACATAGTCGTCGGCGGTGTTGTCGCCGATGTAGGTGTTGATGGCGGAAAGGCCCTGGGCCACGGCGCCGGAGCGCTCCATGGCGGCCTTGTCCACCAGCAGCACGCTCTGGTCGTCGGACATCCATTTTTTAACCTCGAACGCGGAGCCGCAAGCCGCCATGCCGCCGCCCACGATCAGAATATCAACTTCACGCTCCTCGACTTCAGGATCCCTGACAGCCTTGGTTTCACCCTTGGGTTTGTTCGGTAATGCCATTCTACAACCTCCTTAGCAATGTGGCCCGACGCGCGTCAGGCCGAAATTATTCATAGATCGAACCTGTCCAAATAACAAAAATGGCGTGACGGAACTCCCTTAGGCTGTCGCCTGGGGTTTCGGAACCGAGTAGCCGTCGGCCTCTTCGGTGCTGAGCAGTTCGCTGTCCAGATCCTTGCCCTTCAGATCCGCATAGGCGTTGGCCTGGCCTTCAGGGGTGGTCCGAATGGGGAACTTGAAGCGTTTGATGGTGCCGTTGCGGAACTTGCAGGTCCACATCACGTCCTCGGTGCCCATCATCGGCATGATGCTGCTTCCCAGCGGCACGAAGTCGGCATAGCCTCTGACCTCGATGGCCTGGGTGGGGCAAATCTTGACGCAGGAAAAGCATTCCCAGCACTGATCGGGCTCCTGATTGTAGGCCTTCATGGAGTTGGGCTCCAGGACCATCAAATCGTTGGGGCAAATGTACATGCACGCGGTCTTGTCGCCGCCCTTGCAGCCGTCGCATTTCTCGTTAATTACAAAACTCGGCATTTATCATACCTCCTGACTTGTGATTAATAAAGTTACCATTATCGATTCCAGTTACGCTGCGGTACAATCCTTGACTGTTCGCACCTCCCTTCATCTCAGATGGTCCAAAACCGTTCTGACCCGCTCACCTTAACCTCGAAAACCCTAAACAATCGCTATCCTTACAACCCATGGCCCGGGTAAACCGCCAATAGAGATTCCTTCTGAATTCAGTCATATAACCTGATAAACAGAGAGCACATATATCATTTGTATTTTTGGCTTGTCAAGACTTTTCTGAAGCCCTCATTTGCTTTTTTTAGGCGCATAAAAAACTGAAATCGCACATACATTCTCAACCCCGGCGCGACATTCCCCGTTGCCTCCTCCCGCCGGCCATCGAAGGAAGGCGGGTTCCAAAAGACGGCTTATAGCAGCTTTTACCCTGAACGACAAGACCGTAATCCATAAATTCGGCGGCGCCCCGCCGTTCCCCATCTTCCGATATAAGGTTCGGCGATCCATTTCAAAAAAATTCTCGCCCCGGCGCCATTTTTTAGTTGACACCCCCAAAAAGCATGCTATATAGTTTCCTTTTACTGAGGGCCGTTAACTCAGTCGGTAGAGTATCTGCCTTTTAAGCAGAGAGTCGCTGGTTCGAGCCCAGCACGGCCCATACCAGCACGGCCCATAACAGATTGCGTCCCCATCGTCTAGCCAGGTCCAGGACACCGGCCTTTCACGCCGGCGACAGGGGTTCAAATCCCCTTGGGGACGCCAAAAGAAATCAAGAGATTCACACCTTGCTTACGGGGTTGTTTGTGACGCGAACACAAATTACCCCGTTCTTTTTTTGTCTTTTCAAATCGAAATCGATTACGTCATCACGCCTTTCCATGGATTTCTCAAACCTTTTCGGGCATCATCCAGGCAAAGCCGCCGGAGACAGCGATCATTGGTGTACGGGTTTTTAGGCGAATTGCTGGAATAATTATACCAAATTTGATCCCGCTCGACCGCGCGGGAATGAATTCCCACGCTATTATGCGTCGTACCTATGGGACTGGAATTGCTTCAAAATATCCTGTAGGGACATGATAAAACAGCGTGGGAGTTCACTCCCGCGCGGCCGGCGGCGAACGATCCCTTGAATTCGCCTTGTTGGGATATTCATTTCCGTAATTCACCTTATGCCGCAGGATACGCTGTATGACTGACGGCTGTTCGCCTTACCTGGTCCTCTGATAGTTGTCGGCGGCTTTGGACACCCTCCGGCTGGATATCGCCCCATTATTTTATCCGTCCCATTTCGACACGCTCTATTTCAGCGTTTGCTATTGACAAAAGCAGTGCGGCCCATTATAGGAAGCCTTCTAACATCAGTCGTTAAAATGTCATAGAATGTCTACCAGTACGCATCATACATAGGGAGCCATGGCCAACTGCATTGAAACTACAGATCGCAATGCCGTCATCATTGCGAACCCATTCAATCTTACGCTTATCAACAGCGTGTGGTTGTATAAAAACAATATTTTTACAGAAGAAGAGCTGAAAGACGGCAGAGCGCTTCCAAACTATATAGAAATCAGATCCAACCAATTCAGGCTAACGCTTCTGCCGGATCGACTTCAATTTTCCATATCTCCGGAATATGATGGAGCAAAGAATTTACTGATTTCAAAAGTGGGAAAAATTATAGAGGAATTGCCCCATACGCCATATACGGCGGCAGGATTGAATTTTACCTATCATGTGACGCCGGAGGACGGCGACATCGGAAAGTTGGGGAAGTCGCTTTTCTGCCACGCAGGATCAAAATGGTGCGACGAATTCGATGATGATGATGCGCGGTTCGGGGGTTATTTCAGCAAAAATATAATGGACAGCCGAATGCGAATGGATGTTAAACCTCTGACCTTGAAAGCACCAGGCACACCGGATATTGAGAAACTCCAATTCTCCTTTAATTTTCATAAGAATATTTCAGAAGATAATGCTTGCGACGCAATTTTGGCATTTTTGAAGGAATGGGATGATGCTGAAAATATTGCGAGAAATATCTCCGAAAAGATCAACCAATAGGCAACCAAATGGCTTCTACAGATTATATCAATGTTATCAATGAGCGGGCGCTATCGTCATTTCAAGACCCAACAGAACCCGATACCACGCCCCTCTCAATGGAACCTGAAGAACAGTTTGAACGCTGGCTGCGTGAAGAGTGGCCTTCAACTGCTGGAAATCTCAAAGCAGCCAGAACTTTAGATACATTATCATGGGACATCCATGAATTAAAAACGGCCCTTAAAAATGAGACCGAAAACAAGCCTGCCATCGCCAGCGTTCAAATTTTCAGTCTACCGGCCGGCGAGTACGATCTTAAACAACCCATAACCGTTATTCTCAAAATCTACGATGACGAAGTCATTTCGTTGTTTCCTGATCTGGCGCTTCACGGGGAAGGGGATAACGAAATCGAAGCCGTAAACGATTTGAAGATGCAGTTGCTCGACCTCTACGACGACCTGAACGACATGGATGACGACGAACTTGGCGAAGAACCAAAGGCATGGAAACGAACTCTCAATAAGCTGATATCGAAATGCCGATAAAAGACTATAAAGAAAAGGACATTCGAAAACAGACCCTCAACAAAATAAAACCTCGAAAAGGCCAGACCAAAAGAAGCAAGCATGAAAAAGGATACATTTATTTAGAGGAAAAACTGGTCGCCAAGGTAAAAATCCCGAACGGGCACCAACGAATAATGAAAAACAGCAAATCCCAGTATATCGCCTCGGATTTAAAACTGAACGCCGACCAATTCAACGACATGGTCGACTGCCCCATGACAGGGCCTCAGTATTACGAAATCCTCAAAGATGTAGTCGGTGATTCGGAGGACCGTCAACATAGTTGAAGCCGAGCCTCCCGCCGCCCCGCTTTCCCAACATCTCAATTAAGAACCGGAGAAACTTTTACAGGGCGCCAAAACCAAAGGCACAGGGCCAACGCCAAACCCACCGCCCAACGGTGCATGGGCGGACACGATTACATCTTTTCCGCATCCACGACCGCCTCATTTTTTATTGTCAATTTTTTCCATCTTTGATAATTCTACGCCTCTGCGCGATTAGAGGGTGGGGAGTGGGCTGTCTTCATCCCCGTACCCGTCGGAAATCGCCACTATTTGAACGAATCGGGAGGAACGGAATGAAGAAATGGAAATGCATCGTATGCGGCTACATCCATGAGGGGGAAGAACCTCCCGAGAAATGTCCGGTCTGCGGTGCGGATAAAAGCAAATTTATCGAACTGCCGGACGAAGGGGAACCGAAAAAGGCGGAACCCGGGGAGGCTGAATCCGGAGAGGCTGAATCCCGGGAAACCGGCGCCCCGGTCTCGAAGACAGAAGGGAAAAAAGACAAGCTCTCTGAAGTGATCGTCAAATACCATGCCCATCCCATGACCGTTCACGTTCCCAACGGCGTCTTGCCCATCGCCGTCCTGTTTGTACTGATCGCTCTTCTTTTTGGATGCCCGACCCTGGAGACGGCTGCCATCTGCAACCTGGCCATCGTCCTCCTGGCCATGCCCGCGGTGCTTTATACCGGCTACAAGAACTGGCGATACAAATATAAAGGGGCCCGAACCGACCTGTTCTTCACGAAAATCATTTGCGGCGTGCTGGTGACGGGGCTTTCGGCGTTTTTGCTGATGTGGTGGATCATCGCCCCCGATGCGGCCAGCAGCGGGGGCGGCGCCGGCTGGATCTTCCTGCTGCTCCATTTGGTTACGTTACTGTTCGCCGTCATCGCCGGCCTCATGGGCGGCCGACTGGTATTCCGGGAGTAAGGGTTATGAAGGCGCTATTGAAATGGGTATGGTTGGGATGTTTGTGCGGCGTGTTGACAGCGGGGTGCGCCGGCGCGCCCGATAAAGGGGCGCCGGCGCCGCCCACTCCGGCGGCCGTAGCGGTGGACGACGGCATCTATGCCGCCATTGATCGCCACGCCCTGGAGGCCCCGCCGTCTGTCGAAAAATCCCTGGGCCGGCTGGCCGCCTACCTGGTCCGACCCGCCCGAAACGACGCGGAAAAGGCCCGGGCCATCTATCGATGGATCGGGGACAACATCGCCTATGATGTGCAGCCGAAGGTTTTCTCGGGGAGAAGCAGCCAGGCCGCGGCCGAACAAACGCTTAAAACCCGTAAAGGGTTATGCGACGGTTACGCGTCTCTTTTTTATGAATTGGCCCGGCGGTCCGGCCTGGAGGCGCGCCGGATTCGAGGATACAGCAAAGGCCACTCCTATTACCCGGGAAAGCGCTTCGACGGCGTCAATCATGAGTGGATCGCGGTAAAAATCGACGGCGACTGGCGATTGATGGATCCCACCTGGGGGGCGGGGATCATCGAAGGCGGCCGCTTCGTAAAAAAATTCGACGCCATCTATTTCCTCACCCCGCCGGCCTATTTTCTGTTCGATCACCTCCCCGCCGATCCGGACTGGCAGCTGGTCGGGAAAAAGATGAAACTGGCGGACTTTGAAGCCCAGACCTATCCGGGGCGTCCCCTCCTGCGGGCCTTTTACAATATCGGCATCCCCGGAGAGGATTTGAGAGCGCAGATGAAACGAAAGAACTTCAGCGAATTTCCCGAAGCCTACGAATACGAAAATCTGGATATGCGCGTCGAAGAAGCCCCCCTGAGCGGCCGCCTGGAAAGCGGCGCGTCCTATTCGTTTTCCCTGGATGCGGAGGGCATTTCCGGGGCCACGCTGTACAACGAGGGACGATGGCAGGATCTGGAAAGGTCCGGGGGGGACCGCTACAGAGGAACGATCCGCCCCACTCCCGGCGTGCTGAAACTGAGCGTTCAGTTTCCGGACAAGGTGGACGAGTTCTGGCCCGTGCTCATCTACTCCGTCAACTGACGAATCGAAGGATCAGCGGTTCCCGACGGATCAGCGGTCGGGCATAGGCTATTTATCCCCCAGGGCCTCGTCGGCCGCTTTTCGCGTGGCGTCTTTGCCGCCGACGACCCTTTCCACCGATTGGGGGGATTTCACCTCCGGTCCGCCCGAAAAATCGAACCACGGGATGTAAACCACATTAAAATAATGAAGCCCGAAGGCGATGGCCGCGACGAGAACAATTGTGGTGATGATCTTACCCAACGAAAAACCTCCTTATATTGACTTTCAGTTGCGATCCTGGGTAATATTAATGCGGCGCCCGGGGGTGTTCAAGGCCCTCCCGATCAGATGACGCAAATTCAGGAGTCCGACATGCTGCAAGCCGCCCATAAAACCGGTCTGGTCTTTTTTCCGGCCTTCGACTGGGCCATCAGTCCGACCCACCCCGAGCGGGAGGAGCGGCTCCTCTACACCCAGGACCAGGTGTTCGAGGAGGGGCTTTTCGATATCGAGGGCATCACCGAACTCAAACCCGATCTGGTCCGGGCCCAGGACATTCAGCGGGTCCATTTCTGCGTGCCCGACGTCTGGGAGGCGGCCACCGAATCCCACTTCATCAGCGCGGGCGGGGCCAAAACCGTGGGCATGGCCCTGATGGAAAAGCGGATCGAACGCGGGTTCGCCCTGGTCCGGCCGCCGGGACATCACGCCATGCGGGTGGTGCATGGGGCCCGGGGCTTTTGCAACATCAACATCGAGGCGGTCATGATCGAATTTCTGCGGGCCGCCTACGGCGTCGACCGGGTGGCCATCGTGGACACCGACTGCCACCATGGCGACGGCACCCAGGACATCTACTGGCATGATCCCGACACGCTGTTCATCTCCATGCACCAGGACGGCCGCACCCTTTATCCCGGCTCCGGCTTCATGAACGAGTTCGGCGGCCCCAACGCCGCCGGAAGCACCATCAACATCCCCTTGCCCCCCAACACCTCCGAGGACGGGTTTCTCTACGCCACTGAAAAAATCGTGATGCCCATTCTCGAAGAATTCAAGCCCGATCTGATCGTCAACTCCGCCGGCCAGGACAACCATTACTCCGATCCCATCACCAACATGAACTTTTCGGCCCAGGGATACGCCAAACTCACCTCGATCCTGAAGCCGGACATCGCCGTTCTGGAAGGGGGCTACGCCATCGAAGGCGCCCTGCCCTACGTCAATGTGGGGATCATCATGGCCATGGCCGGCCTTGATTACAGCGGCGTGGTGGAACCCGATTACGATCCGGGCCGGATCCGGCAGAGCAAAGACGTGACCCGCTATATCGAAAAGACCGGGGAAAAGATCCTGCTGGCCTGGTCACGCCGGGACGAGGTCCGGGATCACCTTTGCGAGGGGAAAGACGTGATGGAAAGGGACCGGTCCATTTTCTACGACACCGACGGCATCACGGAGCGGCAGGGGGAAACGATCCGGATCTGTTCGGACTGCGGCGGCGCCCTCCGCATCGACTCCTCGTCGGACCGGGGCAACCGGATTCTCGCGGTGCATATCCCCCGGAAAGCCTGCGACGCCTGCCGGGACCAGGGACGCCACTGGTACGAAACGGCGGACGGGGCCCGGTTCGGCTACGCCTACATGCAAAATCGTCCCGAGGACAAATACCTGAGCAAAAAGCTGTAACCGTCCGCCCCCCTTGTTTTCCCAACAGGCCATATCCCCCCGGGAGACCCTCCGTTTCCGGGCCCGCATCCTGTCGGCCATCCGCGGCTTTTTCTCCGCCCGCGACTACCTGGAGGTGGAAACCCCCATCCGGATTCCGGCCCCGGCCCCCGAGGCCCATATCGACGCCGTCCCGTCCGGAAGTTGGTTTCTCCAGACCTCTCCGGAACTCTGCATGAAGCGGTTGCTGGCCGCGGGTTGCGAACGGATTTTCCAGATCTGCAAATGCTTCCGGCGGGAGGAGCGGGGCCGCCGCCATCTGACCGAATTCACCCTGCTGGAATGGTACCGGGCGGGGAGCGATTATTTCCGGATGATGGACGAGACCGAAGCGATGATTCGATCCGCGGCCGACGCCGCGGGCAAAGGGGCCCGTCTCACTTATGCCGGGCGCGAGGTGGACCTGGAAGGCCCGTGGGATCGGATGCGGGTGGCGGAAGCCTTTGAACGGTACGCCGCCGTCACCATGGAAAAATCCCTGGAAACGGACCGGTTCGACGAAGTGATCGCCCTGGAGATCGAACCCCGTCTCGGGTTTCAACGGCCCCTCTTTCTCTACGATTACCCCGAGGCGTCGGGGGCCCTGGCCCGATTAAGAGCCGACGACCCGACGGTGGCCGAACGGTTCGAACTCTACATCGCCGGCATGGAACTCTGCAACGCGTTCACCGAACTAACGGATCCGGCGGCGCAGCGCCAGCGGTTCGAAAAGGAAGAGATCATTCGCCGCCGGGCCGGCCGCGCCCCGTATCCCAGCCCGGAACCCTTTCTGGAGGCCCTGGCCCACATGCCGGCGGCCGGCGGCAACGCATTGGGCGTCGACCGGCTGGTGATGCTGCTGGCCGACGCCGGAACCATCGACGAGGTGGTCGCCTTTACCCCCGAATCCCTATAGCGCCAGTTGCCCTTTTCCGCCTTTTTTCTTTGAGAACCGAAACGGCGCGTGGTGCTGCTGTCGGTGCTTTTTGCCCCCTTTTCGCCGTTGCCATTCATGGTATTTTTCCATGTAGACCCGGGCGGTGGCGACGGGGTCCAGGGAGAGGCGCCGGGCATAGCTTTTCACGAACCCTTTGACATAGACTTCAGGGGGCAGGTCCGGAAAATTTTCGGTCTCCAGATTTTGGAGGGTGGGTATGCGGATCTTGGTCTCCTCATAGACCTCCTCCAGGGAGACCTTCAGCTTTTCCCGGATATCCTTCAGGGTCTGGCCGCTGAAATCGGCGATGTCCGCCAGGGGCCGCTCCTCGGTCTCCGGCTCTTTCAGCGTCGGGTCCGGCGCGGTTTCCGGCGCAACCTCCTCCGGAATCGCCTCCCCGTAGGAGATTTCGGTTTCCACGGCGCCCTCCGGCGTCTCCTCCCGGGGGATGGCGTCGGTTTCCGCCGCCGCTTCCGCCACCGGGGCCCCGGCGACGGGCCCGGTCTCCACCGCATCCGGCTGAACCGCCTCCCCGGGGGGAGATTCGTCCTCCCGGGCGGCGATCTCCTCCGACCGGACCGGCGCCTCCTTTTCGAAAAGCCGCTGGAGACTCCGGTAGGCGGCTTCGATCTGGCCGATCATGTCCTGGCGGCGCTTTTTTTCGATGGCATAGCCCACCGGCGACGACATGGAGACCAGATCGGGCGAATAGGCCTCCTTCAACCGCCGGTAGGCCTCGGTCACTTCTTCGGGCGACGCATCGATGGAGAGTTCCAGGGTTTGGAAATCCTTGTGATAGGCCTCCCGGTCGATCGTCCCCGCCCCGCCGTCTTCGTGGGACGCGTCGGCGTCGTTTTCTTTTTCTCTGTACACGTTATGCTCTCCGCATGGATAGGGTTCGATATGACGACATATCGGAATTCACCGCCCTATATAATGCGTTTGAACGATAAAATTCAAGAGAATAATTTGAGATGAAAATCCTGTTGACAGGCCCATCCGCTTTTGCTACAAAGCCTTCTGTTGACACGGGGCTGTAGCTCAGCTGGGAGAGCGCATGACTGGCAGTCATGAGGTCAGGGGTTCGATCCCCCTCAGCTCCACCAATCGAAGACTAAGAGCCTGTCCGAAAACCGTAAATTTTGGTTCCAGGCAAGGCCGCAGCCCTTTTTCAACCGGAGGAATAGTGTGACTATTTCGAGGATTGAAAAAGGGCGAGAACGCCGCATGGGGCCAAAAGGTGCGGTTTTCGGACAGGCTCTAAAGGTTAGCCCTCCCGGCTAACCTTTTTTTATGGCATCCCACGGCCCGGGGAGGGTCCCCAACCCCGCCCCGGGCCCAACCTTCCAGGGAGGCGCCCATGACCCAGGACTGTCTATTCTGCAACATCGCCCAGGGCAAGACGGACACCGAATTTCTCTACGAGGACGACAAGCTCGTGGTGTTCCGGGACATCAAGCCCCATGCGCCCGTCCACCTGCTGCTGGTTCCCAGGCGGCATATCCGGAGCGTCAACGACCTGACCGACGACGACCGGTCCATCCTCGGCGACCTTTTCATGGCGGCCGGGGAGATGGCCAAAAAGGAGGGCGTCGATCAATCGGGCTATAAGCTCCTGTTCAACGTGGAAAAAGGCGGAGGACAGGTGATCTTCCACCTCCATCTCCACCTCATGGGCGGCTGGAAGCGGTAGCCGCGCCCGTCGGCCGGCCGCCGTTCTCTCACTCGTAAAGGGCCGCGATCTCGTCCTTGTAGGCTTCCTGGATCGTCCCCTTCTTGAGCTTCATGGTGGGGGTCATCATGGCGTTGGCGATGGTGAATTCGGGAACCACGACCACCTTTTTGATGGTCTCGAAGGAGGCGAACGCCTTGTTCTTTTCCGCCACTTCCGATTCCACGA